>JBGPCK010000039.1:0-24775 GCA_041481715.1 Thermoanaerobaculia bacterium
CCATCAGAAAATCACCCAAATCAATCTTCACCCCTCCCCAAACCCCTCCCCAGAGCACGACTGATGAAACCGTCCACCATGTCTCCGAACATGTGTCCACCATCTCTCCGGTCTATACACCCCAAGGGGGGAGAGGGAATTGGAGAGGCGATCGGCCGTTCGACGCGCTCCTCCTACTCCCTCTCCCGCCGGGAGAGGGAGCAGACCTCGCGCACCTCCGCTCCCCCAAGGGGGAGAGGGAATTGGAGAGGGGATCGGCCGTTCGAGGCGCTCAGGGGCCGCTGCCTTGCACCTGCTCCAGGCGACGTTCCAGAAACTTTCGCTCGGCGGTGTTGCCCGCCAGCTCGAGCGCGCGGCGGTAGGCCTGGGCGGCCTCCTCGCGCCGCCCGAGCCGCGCGAGCAGACGCGCGCGGGCGGCGGGAAGCAAGTGATAGCCAGGGAGCGCGCCGCGCCGCTCGAGGTCGTCGAGCCGCTCGAGACCCGCTTCGGGCCCGAAGGCTTCGGCGATTGCGGCTGCTTGATTGAGCTCGATGACGGGTGAGGGATATCGATTGAGAAGTTCCCGGTACAACTCCGCGATCTGGCGCCAGTCGGTGTCCTCGGGGCGCGTCGCCTCGGCATGAAGGGCTGCGATTGCCGCCTGGAGCGCATAGGATCCGGGCCCGCCCGAACGCAAAGCGGACTCCGTCAGCGCGAGCCCCTCTCGAATCTCCTCCCGGTCCCAGAGTCGCCGGTCCTGCTCCTCGAGAAGCACGATCTCTCCGTCCGGCCCGACGCGGGCCTCGCGGCGCGAGTCGTGGAGCAGCATCAGCGCGAGGAGGGCGCGCGGCTCGGGGCGGTCGGGCATGAGCCCGGCAAGGAGGCGAGCCAGGCGGATCGCCTCGGCGCTGAGCTCCCGCCGGACGAGCTCGGCACCCGAGGTGGCCGCGTACCCCTCGTTGAAGACGAGGTAAAGGACGACGAGCACGGCGTCCAGCCGCTCCGGCAGCTGGTCATCCGGCGGGACGCGATAGGGGATTCCCGCCTGGCGGATCTTCTGCTTCGCGCGGACCAGCCGCTGCGCCATCGTCGGCGCCTCCACGAGAAAGGCTCGGGCGATCTCTTCGGTCGTGAGTCCCGCGAGCGTGCGCAGCGTCAGCGCCACCTGGCTCACTGCCGTGAGCGCCGGATGGCAGCAGGTGAAGATCAGCCGCAGCCGGTCGTCGGCGACGCGGTTGTCCGCTGGGTCCGCAAAGTCCGGCGGCGCCCCCTCCGCGAGCGCCGCCCAACGCGCGAGCTCCTCGCGCTTGCTTCGAAAGCGCGCATCCCGCCGCAGCCGGTCGATCGCCTTGTGGCGCGCGGTCGAGACGAGCCAGGCCCGTGGGTTTTCAGGGACGCCGTGGCCCGGCCACTGCTCGAGCGCGGCGGCGAAGGCGTCGTGCATCACCTCCTCCGCGAGGTCGAAGTCGCCGACGAGACGGATGAGCGTGGCGAGGATCCGCCCCGACTCCTCCCGGTAGAGACGCTCGATCGACATGCGCCGCCCGGCAGCCTTGCCGGCTAGCTAGAGCCGCTGCCGGGCGGCGGCGCCCGGTCGTCCGCGGCCGATCAGCCGGTCATCTCCATGATCGGCCGCACCTCGATCGAACCGAAGCGGGCCGAGGGCACGCGCGCGGCGATCGAGGTCGCCTCGTCGAGGTCCTTCGCCTTGACGATGTAGTAACCCCCGAGCTGCTCCCGGGTCTCCGCGAATGGACCGTCGGTCGTGACCGGTTTTCCGTTGCGCACCCGCACGGTGGTCGCGCTCGAGGTGGGCGCAAGGGGATCGCCCGCCACGAAGTGCCCGCTCTTGCGGATGCCGTCGGTAAAGGTCGTGTACTGCTGAAAGATCTCCCCGCGCTCCTTTTCGTTCAAGGCGTCCCAATCGGCTTCCCGGCTGCAGATCAAAAGCATGTATCGCATGTGAGGACCTCCTTTTCATTCTCTAGTCGAACGGCGGGGTGTCCGATCGACAACTCTGTACCAATTGCCGGGGCTCGGACAGCATCTGTCCGGGGGGACGACGGATCCTCGCCTCTTCGGGGAGGAGTTGCGGCCATGTGGCACCGGCTGGATCGGATTCTCGGCGGGCGGGGCCGAGGCGGGCAGGAGACGGCGGCGCGCTGCGACGCGTGCGGCGGGCCCCTCTGGCCCGATCCGGCTCTGGTGATCGACGTTGCGCCCTCGGAAGAGCGACGCCGCGTCTGCTGCCCCGAATGCCTCCCCGCGATCTGGAAAAAAGTGGAAGGCGGCCGACAGAAACTGTCAAAACCCCGATTTCACCCGGTTCAAACGAATGTCACCCTTGCGGGAAGGCTTCCGACGAAGGACTGAGAAGAGTCTTTGAATCAGTGGGTTAGCCGGATTGGCGCCGACTGGCGCTCGGCTTGCTCTTAATGTCAGACATGAAGATCGAGGTTCGGCTGGAAGAGCCTCCCGAGCCAAGGGCGCATCCCGACAGCGCTCTGAGTCCGGTCGAGGTTCTGGAGGGCGGGGACGAGTTCCTGGAAGCCCTCTCGATGCGGCTAAACGAGATCATCCAAAAGCCCAACGGACGATTCGTCATCTCCTACGTCTCGGGCCAGCCCGGCGCGAAGACACCTCCGCGCGTGCAGTAGGCCGGGCTACGGCTCCGAGAGCCACACCTCTTCGCCGGTCTCGACGAAGAAAAGCCCGGCGCGCGTCGGCCTTCCGGTCAGCTGCTCCCAGGAGCGCTGGTAGTGCCGGATCTGAGGCGCATACCAGGCCGTGAGGGCGGCGAGGTTTCCGGCGACCCGGTCGGACTTGTAGTCGACGAGCGTCCAGCCCGAGTCCTCCTCGAAGAGAAGGTCGATCGCTCCTTGAAGGAGCGTCTCGGCCGGGCCCTCGGTGACGCCGAGCTCGGCGCTCGGGACGGCGAGCACGAAGGGAACCTCCACCATCCGCCGTTTTGCCGATCGCGCGCGCTGCCAGAGAGCCGAGTCGCGAGCGGCCTCGACCAGCCGGACCGCGTCGGAAAGGTCGTCGGGCGCCCGTTCTTCCTCGGAGAACAGATTCGCGGCGTAGGCTCTCGTGTCGAGCGAGGGATCGCGCATCAGCGCCTCGAGCAGGCGGTGGATGATCCGGCCCCACTCCATTCCGCGGCCCGTGTCCTCACGAAAGGGGACCGGGCCCGCCTGCCCGTGCGCGAGGGCCGTCACCGAGGCGACGGAGTAGCTTGGGACCGCGCAGAGCCGCCGGCTCTCGGCGCGGCGATGCTCGAACGCCGCAAGATCAGGAGAAGAAATGTCGCCGGTCCTCTCGCCGCGTGGCGGAGCGGGAGCCGGTTGCGGAAGATCGGCGGCCAGATGAGGCGCGAAGTCGGCCCAGGGCCCGGAAACCTTCCCGTCCTTGGACGTCTTGAGACTGACGACGAGCATGTCCTTCGCCCGCGTCGCGCCGACGTAGAGCAATCGTTTGTTCTCGGCCTCGTCGAACTCCTTCTCGAGCCGTTCCATCAGCTCCCAGTTCGGAGGCCGCGCGATCTCCTCGTCGCCGTGCTCGCCGACGCGCTTGACGATACGAAAGTAGCCCCGCGGCGGATCGGACTCGCGGTCGATCCAGTAGGTGCGCTCCCGGCCTCCCTTCGAAGCCGGCTCTGCGAGGAAGACGACCGGGGCCTCGAGCCCTTTGGCCCCATGAAGCGTCAGCAGTCGCACGGCGTCGGGGCGCCCCGGTTCGACACTCATCTGCTCGATCAGGCTCTCCTGGCGCAGCCTCTCGAGCTCGGCAACGACGGAGCGAAAGCCGTGGCCCTCCGCGGACAGCTTGCGCGCCGCCGCCAGGGCTTTGAGCAGATTGCCGGCCCGGCTCTCTCCGAGCTCGCGGGCGGCTGTCCGCGCGATCCAGCCGAGCCGTTCCGAAATCCGCGCGATGGCGGCCGCGGGCGGCAGGCTGTCGACGAGCGTCTCGGCGGACCGAAAAAGGCCAAACGCCTCTTGCAGGCGCGGGTCGGCGGCGAGGGGGACGTCCGAGCGGAAGGAGAAGCGGCCGCCCGCCTGGGCGAACCGGTACAGCGCCTCGTCGTCCACGCCGAAGAGGGGGCCTCTCAGGGCAGCCGCCAGCGGCACCGGGTTGTCGGGATCGGCGAGGGCCGAGAGCACCACGAGGAGATCCCCGAGCTCCTCCGAGTCACCGAAGGCGTCGCCGCCTCCCTGCTCGTACGGGACGCCCCGGTCCTCGATCGCCCGCGCGTAGTCGGCCATGTACCGGCGCTTGCGAAAGAGCAGAAGGAAGTCTCCCGGCCGGCGCTCTCCCGCCGCGATGAGGGCGGCGATGGCGTCGGCGATCCTTCTGGCGTCGTGGTCGACGACGGGTTGGTTGCCCCGGCCCGGCACCCGGGTCTCGATCCGGAAAACGACCGGGCCGGCCGGCGCGTCGGGCCGCCGAGCGACGAGCGGGGCATCCGCGGGCTGCTGCGGGTTGGGCACATTCGGGAAGAGGCGTCGGAAGACGCCGTTGACCCAGTCGCACAGGGGCGCGTTCGAGCGGAAGTTCGCGCGCAGCTCGAGGACCCGCCCGCATTGGGCGATGCGCTCGCGCACGGCCTGGTAGGTCTGGATGTCCGCGCGGCGGAAACGATAGATCGACTGCTTCGGATCTCCCACGACGAAGAGCGAGCCCGGCACGGGCCTGAGCCGTCTCCAGTCGCGTTCGTCGGTGCGCTCCCCGGTCAGGTAGAAGAGGATCTCCGCTTGGATCGGGTCGGTGTCCTGGAACTCGTCGACGAGGATCGGCGTGAAGCGCTCGCGCAGGGCCTCCCGCACCGGCGGATGGCCACGCAGCAGATCCCGGGCGCAGACGAGCAGATCCTGGAAGTTCAGGCGCCCCTGGCGTCGCCGCCACTGTGCGTAACGGTCGCGCGCGTCGAGGAGAACGGCCATGACGTCCGGATAAACGTACTCGGCCCACTCCGCGAGGCTCGGCTCCACGACCTGTTCCTGGATGGCGGTGAGAGGTTTCTTGAGCGGTCCGGCGCTCTCGCTCACCTTGCTCGGGCGCAGCACGCGCAGGATCTGGACGAAGTCCGGTCCGCGGTTCGTGTCGAGCAGCGCCCGCAGGCGCTGCGCGCGGCGCACGGCCTCCTCGAACCTGGTCCAGCCTCGCCGTGGGGCCTGCTGCGGCAGCGACGCCGCGGCGGCGTCGAGGAACGCTCCGATCGTCTCCCGCGCGCGAGAGAAGTCGGGCTCGGGCCCGCTCGGTCCGGCGGCCGCCTCCACGTCCGAGTTCTCGCAGATCGTCTGAAAGGCTCCGCGGAGATCCTCGAGCGGAATCCCGAGCTCGATCAACCGGGCGAGGCGGCCGTCGGCCTCGAAGAAGAGGCTCTCGGCGAAGCGGTCCCACGCCTCGTTGCGGGCCGCACCGTCCTCCGGATCGTCCATCTCCTGAAAGCGGGGATCCAGTCCCGCCTCGACCGGCCGCTCGCGCAGGAGGCGCGCGGCGAACGCGTGGATGGTGCCGACGAAACAGGAGTCGATCCCCGCCAGTGCGCGGGCGAGGCGGCCCTGCCGGATGTCGTCCCGCTCCTCGCGAAGCGCCTTCTCGATCGAGTTCTGAAACCGCTGGCGCAGCTGCGCCGCCGCCCGAATCGTGAATGTCACGGCGGACAGCCGGTCGATCGGAGTCGCCCCCGTCGCGATCAGAGCCGTCATCCGGTCGACGAGGCTCTGGGTCTTGCCGGTGCCGGCCGAGGCCTCGACGAGCAGCGTCGTCGAAAGGTCCTCACGGATGGCGCGGCGGTCTTGTGCGTCGGGCAGCGGCAAATCAGCCTTCCTGAGCATGGATCTCCCGGAACGCGCTCAACACCGCGTCGACGCTCTTCCCGACCTTTCTCTTCGCCCGCTGGCTCGCCTTCTTCGCTCCGCCGCAAAGGGACTCGAAATCGCAGTTCTTGCAGTCCTCCTCGGATGTGGCGTGGGGGAACATCCCCGCGGCGACGAGGTCGCAGAGCCGCCCGAGCACCTCGCTGGTTTCCTGGAGGTCGAGCGGCATCGCAATCCGTTGCCCCTCGCCGCGGCGTCCGGGCAGGAAGTACCCCGACCGCGAGACTTTGGCGGGTCGGCCGGCCCGCGCGAGCAGCGCCTCGAACGCCTGGGCGTAGAGCGCCGGCTGGACCTGACGCCCGCCCCGCACGCCGCGGCCTTCCGCGATTCCCCAGGCGCTCCCGGTCTTGTAGTCCCAGACGTGGAAAGTTCCGTCGGCGGCTTCGTCGACGCGATCGATCGAGCCGCGCAGCAGCAAGCGGGCGCCTCGGCCGGCGGGGATCTCCACGGGATCGGGGCTGGCGACTCCGGCGGGGGACTTCTTTGCCTCGCGGGCCATGCCGAAGGGAACTTCGAAGAAGCGTGGGACGACGTCGCGGCAGTGCTCCTCCTCGCGGGAGAGCAGCGTCCGGCAAGCGAAGAGGATGTCCTCGCGCTGCAGGGCGAAGGCGAGGTCGCTCGGAGGAGCGACGCGATCACGCCACCGCGCGATCCGTTCCTCCGCCAGCGCCTCGAGCCGATCCCGGTGCCGGGCCGCCTCCGGCCGCTCGCCGGCCGCCGTGATCTCTTCGAAGAAATCCTTGAAGACCTCGTGCAGGAGGCTGCCGCGGCTTCGGGGATCGAGCCAGACGGCCGGGTCGCGTTCCGGATCCTCCGGCGGCCGGATGCGGAGCACGTCTCGGACGAAATACGCGAAGGGGCACTTCGCGAGGTCCTGGATGCGGGAGGCCGAGACCGGCTTCCCGTTGCGGCGCGGATCGAGCTCCGGCGTGCCCGAGCGAACCCAGCCGTCCCATGCCGTGAACTCCTCGCTGTCGCGCGCCTGCTCCGCGCGGTCGCCGTTGCCGAGCCACGGGTACGCCGCGCGCACCCACCGGGCCGCCTGCCCCCGGTCGTTGGCCGCCGCCGCGGCCACCTGGCCGAGCCACCACTCGGTGCCGTCGAGGGCAGCCTCCGGCGCCGGTACGAATCCGGAGGCCGGAGGAAGCGTCCGGAAGAGGTCGCGGTAATCGGCCTCCGGCAGGCCCGACTGCGCCCGGTAGAGCTCGAGAAAGAATGGAGACGGCGCCGGTTCACCGGCCTGAGAGAGGTTGCGGAGGTCGAAGCACGAGTAGCCGGCCTCGACGCGTCCCCGGAGTCGCGCCACGCAGGCCCGCAACGCGCTCGCCGTCTCGCGCGGGCGATCTCGCAACAGCGTGAGCGCGGGAGTCGGAAGGTTTTCGTTGATTCGCCGGCGCTCGATGTCGAGCAGGATCGGGTCTTCCAAGTCCGGTCCCGGGTGCCGCCCCTCGTCCAGGCCCAGCAGGAACGTGTGCCGGCGGCCCGAGAATCCGCCCTGCGCAAAGAAGGCGACGTGCAGCTTTCCGGGACGAGGCCGGTCCGCACCGACCGCCAATCCGGCGACGGCGTCGCGCAGGCGCTCGACCGCCGTCGCGACGGAGATCGGGAGCGGAGCGAGCTCCCCGAACTCTCGGAAGAGGACGTCGAGCGCCGTCCGGGCGGTGCCGTCGAGCTCGTCGCCGACGCGCGCGAGCTCGGCGACGAACGTTCGGGCTCCCCGCGCGAGACCGGGCAGGTCGCACGCCCCGTCGGAAGAGATCGGCGCGAGGGCGAGGGCTCGCTCGACGAAGCGCCGTGCCCAACGCGCCGCCGCAAGCTCGCGCGTCCGTGCCTCGCCGCGTCGCGAGACTTCCCCCGGGTCCTCGTCCGCCTCCCCGCGCCCCCGCGCTTGTGGCCGCTCGAGATCCGCGAGGAAGCGGTCCAGGACCTGCAGATGCCGCTGCCGGCCCCAGCCGAGCCGGGCGCGTCGAAGAATCCGGGCGACGGCGATCGAACCGACGCCGGTTTCGGGCGCGCCGTCGAGCTTCTCGAGGGTCAGGGCGCCCGACGCCAGCGCCTCGCGCAGCACGTCGGCCGCGAATCCCTGGCCGATCCAATCGAGAAAAGCCAGGGCCGCGCGGCCCGGGCGCGTGAAGCCGACGGCGATCCCGCCGGAAAACGTGCATGGAATCTCGTGCTCGCGTGCAAGCTCCCACGCCAGGGCCGGGTACACCGCCGGATCGGTGTGGAGGATCTCCGCATCGTCGAAGGGAATCCTCTCCTGCAGAATCCGGCGAAAGACTTCCCGGATCTCGTTCTCCTCTCCGGTCGCCCGGAACAGGCGGGCGCTCCGCGCGATGTCTGCCCAGGCGTCGGGCGGATCGGACTCGAGCCCGATCGACCTTCCTCCGGACAGCTTCTCCAGGAACTGCCGCTCGAGCGCGGAGAGCTCCCCCGGCGCGCAGAGCAGATACGTCGGCCCTTCCTCCCCGAGCCGTCCCGCCTCCAGAGCCTGGAGCGCGCGGCGGAGGACCGCGTTGGCGTCCAGGCAGCGTCCCTTGTCGAGCAGAGCGGCGTGGCGCCGGAAGACTTCCCGCAGCTCGCGGTGCTTCTGGCGGTCGGAGAAGGCGCCGGCAGGCAGAAGGGCGGGATCGAGTCCCGCGGCTCGCAGCTCGTCGAGAGTCGCCTGCAAGGCGCGATGGAGCCCCGGGCGGTCCGAGAGAGCTCCGAAGTAGGAGTCGGGCCCGAGCCCCTCCGCGCAGGCCTGCTCGACGAGCGCCAGGGCCTGGGCGCGCGAGAGCAGACGCAGTCCTTCCCGGGCGAGCTCCGGCCCGATCCGCGCGTGAGCGAGCGTGCGAGCCGTTTCGACGCGCAGGTTGATCCAGGGAACGCCGATTCGGGCGAGCCGCTCGACGATCTGATAGCCGATCGGGAGCGACGGTGCGACGAGGATCTTCTCGTCGAGGGGCTGCTGCCGGCAGACGCGCGCGAGATCTTCGATGAGCCGGGGCTCCCCGGGAGGCGTCGCCGTCTCCGGCTCGGTGTCGAAGGGAAGCAGGGGCTGAAAGGCCACAGGGGAACTCATTTTGATCGCTTGCGGTGTTTTTCCAAAGGGCTTGCCGTGGCGCACGCGAGCTTGCCGCGGCACCCGGGACAGAAGACGTCCGACCTCACGCCGATGCCTGCGGCGCGATCTCGGCAATGAGCGCGCGGGCGGCCGGGGAGAGCTCTCTTCCGCGCTTGGTGACGATCCCGTAGGTGTCCTGCCCGAACAGATGCCGCGCGGGCCGTACCTTGATCCGGCGGTCCGCCTGCTCGAGACAGAAGTCAGGCACCACGCCGATGCCCAGGCCCAGTCCCGCGTAGCGCTTGATCGCTTCCCAGCCCCCGGCCTCCAGGGACACCTTGAGCGGCAGCCCGCGCTCGGCGAACAAGCCCTCGATCAGCTTGCGCGTCGCGGAGCCGGGCCAGGGGAGGATGAAGGGGTGCCGGGCGAGACCCTCGAGCGTCAGACTCCTCGCGCGGTGAATGGGGTGGTTGCGCGGCGCGATGAGCAGGCGGTCGGCGATCCGAAACGGGAAATACACCAGGTCGGCCGGCGGCTCGGGCAGCGCGCGGAGGGCGAAATCGATCTCCCCCTGGCGCAACATCGCCAGCGTGTCCTCGGCCGACCGGTGTCGGATGAAGACCTCGACGCGCGGGTGCCGGCGCAGAAACGACCGGATCGGCCCGGGCAGCAGATACAGAATCCCCGCCTCGCCGGCGCCCACCTGCACCGGGCCGCGCAGAACCCCGTCGGCCGACTCCTGCAGGCGGCTGCGCGTGCGGTCCCACTGCTCGAGTAGCGGGCCCACCGATTCCATCAGCAGATGGCCCGCGCGCGTCAGGCGCACGCCGTGCCGGACGCGCTCGAAGAGGCGGGCGCCGAGCTCGCGCTCGAGCTTCTGAACCGCCATCGTCACCGTCGGCTGCGTACGGTAGAGCCTTCGCGCGGCGGCGCTGAAGCTGCCTTCCCGGGCCACGGCGAGGAAGACGCGCGCTTGCTGAATCTCCACCGTTCGTCCCTATAGATAATCTTTATATCAGAAATAGACACTATTGATTTGACGGCGGCTTCGACTCGGCGGACATTGGTAGGCGAATGGTCGGCGACCGGCAGGAGTTCGGGTCAGACGACGCCCGGGACCTGATCGAGGACTCGATCCGCCGGGGACTCGCCGCCTACCGCTTGGGAGACTTTTCCGACGCAGCGCGAGCCCTGGGGGAGGTCCTTCCAAGGCTCGAGAACGAGATGCCCGAGCTGTGGGAGCGCTTGGGCAACGCCTACTTCGAGACCCGCGACTTCGATCGGGCGATCGATGTGCTCGAGCGGGTCGTCTCCTCCGGCCACGCCACGGCGCAAACCTACGTTCGGCTGGCAGCCTGCTCGGCGGAGCTCGAGCGGCTCGACGACGCGGCGCGATACCAGGAGGCCGCGGTCGGCGAGCGTCCGGAGGACCCCGCCCTCTGGAGGGATCTGGGAGTTGCCCGCCGCCGCGCCGGCCTGGTCCGGGAGGCCGTGACCTGCTTCCAGGAAGCTCTTCGGCTCGATCCGAAGGACGCGGCGGGCGTCGGAATCGAGCTGGGCCGCGCTTTGAAGGAGCTGGGCGAGCGGGATCGTGCGATCGTCGCCTACCGCGAGGCCGTCGCCCGCCAGCCGGAATTCTCGGACCTCTGGAGCGATCTGGCGGTTCTGTACTCCGAGATGGGCCTCTTTGCCGAATCGGACCAGGCCGTGCGGGAGGCCATCCGCCTGAAGCCGAACAACGCCGCGGCTTGGCACACGATCGCGACGAACACATTGAAACGGGGCAACCTCGACATGGCCCAGCGCGCCTACCAGCGAATGAAGGAGCTCAATCCGGATTTCGCCGACGAGATCCTGAGCTGGGTCGCGAATACGGCGGGTCTGCCCCCCGACGACCTCGCCACACCGGCGCTTGCCGCCGTCCCGCTGGAGGGCAAGGTGCGTCGGGGCCGGATCCTTCCGTTCCGCTCGCGCGCCTAACAGGTCGCCGCGCGGCTAGCCGGTCGCCGCGCGGCTACTCGACCCCTTCCGGGAAAGGGACCCTTGGATCGATGTCCACGGGGACGTCTCTTGCGGCCTCGAGGGTCGCCGAAAGCTCCGGCGGCATCTTGTCGTACCTGGCGAACCACCCCTCCGCCCGGGCGCGATCGCCGGTCGCTTCGATCTCGAGAAGCTCCTTGGCGAGCACGGCCAGAGCCGCGGGCATCTTTGCGCCGTCGACGGCATAGCGGCCCGAGGCCTCGCGCCGAATCGCGCCCTGCTCGGCGAGGTAGTTGAATTCCATCATCTCGGCCCGGCCGTGCGCCTCGCCCGTGCCGAAACGCACCGTCCGGAAGATCCCCGCGACGTAGGAGCAGTGGTACTCCTCCAGGCGCTCCCTCGGCAAAGCGCCTCGCGCGACGAGCCACACGAGCCCGAACATCCCGGTCACATCGGCCTTGGCCTCTTCGACCGCCGAGAAGATGCCACCCAAGGCCTCGCGGATCGACAGGCGCCCGCCGTCCTTGCGCGCGAAAGCGGGGCCGAGCCCATGGGAGATCTCGTGCATCAACACGACTGCGAGGTACCCCTCGGCTGAGGCCTTCGTGGCCTGGTCCTCCCGCATCACGCGCCGCGCGACGGGAAGGATGACCTCGTCGACGCGCGCGTCCATGAAATTCTTGAAGAAGAGGCGCTTGGATCCCTTCTCTTCGTGAACGCGCGGATCGTTGGGGAGATTGTCGGCGACCGCCTGGTAGCCGTGCCGCAGGTCGCCCGCGCGAAAGGGCGCGTCCATGACTTCCATTGGCGCGGCCTTCCCGACGAGCGAGGGCCGATCCTCGGGCGGCAGCGGCAGAGCGTCCTGGATCTGCGGAACGTACTTCTGGAAGAGCTCGAGCTTGCGGCTCTCTCCTTCGTTGCGGATCAGGACCGACGCGCCGTAGGAGGTCTTCACGCCGAGCAGGTGATCGAGGTACGTCTCGTAAGGCGCAAAGATCAGGTCGAACTTCGGAGCGGCAAGATCGAGCCAGGCGGAATCGGCCGGGTAGTAGTCGTCGGTGAGCAGCGCCTTCGAGAGCAGCCGCAGGTACTTCGCGAAAGCCGGATCGTCCGAGAGGCCGGCCGCCTCGCCGAGCTTGCGGGAAGCGGGCTCGAGCCACTGCCGGTACGTCCGGTGGTACGGCACCGCTTCGAGCCTCTGGCCATTGCGGCGGATGACGGTCCAGGGCGAGTAGATCGCTTGCTTCTCCGCGGGATGCTCCTTCACGTACGCTTCGATCTCTTCTCGCGTCAGGCCCTCCGGATAGAGCGCGCGGCCGGGCGGCATGGTTGGCTTTCCGAGAAAAGGGCGATTCTCGTCGATCAAGTCCCACCGGCTGCCGTTGATCCAAAGCAGACGCCGGACGGCGCGGTCGCGCTCGGTCGAGGCGCCAGCCAGGGAGCGATAGACCGGAATCGCTCCGGGGTCGCTCTGGCGCCAGTAGAGATTCTCGAGGTCGCGGCAGGCGGCAACGAGCATCTCGATCAACTGCCGCTCGCGGGGCGAAAAGCTTCCACCTTCGAATGGCATTTCGAGCGGCTTCCATTTCGCCAGGCGCGCTTCGACATCCGGGGCGGCCTCTGCGAGCAGCCGCTCGACCGGACCGGCCGCTCCGGCCTTCCCTCCCGGCTCTTCGGGCGCGTTCCCGGCGATCGTCGTTGTCGTCAAGAGGGCTCCGAGCGCGATACGAAAGAATGCCCTGGAGAATTTCATCGGCGGATTTTACAGAAGCGCGTTCGACCTAGTATCCCCCGTGTGTGGCGTTCGACGCTCGCCCGGCTCGGATTCGCGGCGACCGGCATTCTCTACGTCGCGCTCGGCGCGACGGCGGTCCGAGTGGCGCTCGGTGGCGCGCGCGATCCGGCCGAAGGCCTGCCCGGGGCGCTGCGCGTCCTTCTGCGGCAGCCGCACGGCCGCGCCTTTCTCAACGCGGTCGCGGCGGGTCTCGCGGCGTTTGCGGTATGGCACCTGCTCGAAGCGCGCAACCGGCGACGCGGGCTTCTGGAGCGGGCCGGTCACCTCGTGGGAGCCCTCGGTTACGCCGCGCTCCTGTGGAGCGCCGTGGCGCTTCTGATGCGCCTGCGTCGCCCGGAGGGCACGCTCGAGCGATCGGCTCTCGAATGGCTTCTCTCCCGGCCGTGGGGCGTTGTCGCAGTCGAGATGGCGGGCGTCGTCACGATCGGCGCGGGGCTCTTCGAGATCGCGCAGGGCGTGACCGGTCGATTGCGGAAGCGATTCGCGACACTTTGGCTTTCGCACGATGCCGCGCGGCTGGTGAAGAGGATGGCCCGCTTCGGCCTCGCGGCGCGCGGTGTCGTGCTCGTCGTGATCGGCGTCTTCCAGCTGCGCGTGGCCGAGGATCTCGATCCCCGGGAGCTTCGGGAGATCGGCGGGGCGCTGAAGGCTCTCTCCCGCTCGCCGGCGGGTGGCCCGCCGATTGCCGGCCTGGTCGCGCTTGGCCTGATCGCCTACGGCCTCTACATGGGGGTTCTGGCGTTGGCTGCCCGCCGGAGCTGAGGGCGCCCCGCTCCTCCGGTCATCGCCGGGGAGTCTCGGATGAGGCATGGTTGTCCGCGCTTTCTCTGGCACTTTCAGGCCATAAGCCATTCGTTACGAAGCGTAACGCTTTGTGGGGCAGGCAGCCTCGATGCGCAAAGGAAACCCCTTATGGGTCAGCTGGTTGGAGGATGGCCGGGACATTGCGTCTTAAAGGGTCGGCGAGACGAGGCATGCCTGCCAAAGCCGCAGGGGAGGCGTAAATGAACGGCGTCCTGGACGAGCGGCGAACGACTCACGTCGGGGTGGATCACTCCACCTTGAAGGCGGAGCCGTCGGGCACCGACATCCGGTACTCGGTCGCGCTGATCGGTCCGGTCGACGAGGTGTGGGCGGAGGCGTACCGCATCCTCCAGGCCGATTCGACCGCCTTCCGGCGCCTGCGTCTGGACCAGGCGACCCGGACCGTCTCCTTCTCATGCCGCGCGATCGACGGCCCGGCTCAGGTCTTCGAAATCCTCGAGCGGCTGGATGCGCTGATCAAGCGCGTGAATCGGCAGAGTTCTGGCCGAGGGCTCTGAGCGACTCACCGTCCGACGGGCCGCTCGCGAACGGCAAGGTTCGTTGACGAGCGGAACTCTGCCCGGTAGGCTCAGGCTGAAGGTCGCAGTCGCCTTCGAATAGAGAGCTCCTCGGGGCATGTTCGTCGATCTCAAAGTCGGCTCTCTTCACGAGCCTCTGACCGGCCGTCGATGGGATCGCTCCGAGATCATGCGGCGGTGGGCCTTGCGCGTGGCCTTCTACCAGGATCGGGGCCTGACCCGCTCCGACCGAGTCTTCCTCCACTTTGGAAACACCCTCGAGTTCTTCGTTGATCTGCTCGCGATCTGGACCCTCGGGGGATGTATCGCTCCCATCGATCCGCGTCTGACGCCCTTCGAGGTCGAGACGCTTGCCACCGCCGCCACGCCTCGCTTCTCGGTCTGGCTCGGAGCTCCCGACACCGAGACGGAAAAGCGCCTCGCATCGTTAGGCACCTCCGTCGTCGACGCCGCCGAGTCCTCCCGAATCACAGCGGCGGACAAGGCTGCACGTTGGCCGGAGGAGTCGGCCGGACTCGATGAGGACGCCCTCATCCTGTTCACGTCGGGGACGACGGGCCGGCCCAAGGGGGTCGTGCACACTCACCGATCGCTGCGGGCGCGCTGGATCAGCTTGCGACAGGCTCTGGGCCTCGAGAAGTACCGGCGGACGTTGTGTCTGCTTCCCACGCATTTCGGACACGGCTTGATCTGCAACTGCCTTTTTCCCTGGCTCTCCGGCCAGGACCTCTTCGTCGTGCCGCCGTTTCGCCCCGACCTGGTGGTCGAGCTGGGTGGCTTGATCGACCGCTGCGAAATCACCTTTCTGTCGTCGGTGCCGTCGGTCTGGCGGCTGGCTCTCCGGACGGCGAGACCGCCCGGCGGCCACACGCTGGAACGCGTCTTCTGCGGATCGGCGCCGCTCTCGGCGCAACTCTGGAGGGACATCCAGGAATGGACGGGCACGCGGGAAGTCTGGAACGCCTACGGCATCACGGAGACGGGAAGCTGGCTCGCGGGCTCATCGGTGAAGGATCTCGTCGTCGAAGACGGCTTGATCGGCGAACCCTGGGGCTCGATCGTGAAGGTCCTTCGGGCCGCGGCCCTGGATGTTCCGCTGGGCCTCGCGGAAGAATGCGGGTCCGGGGAGCCGGGGTACGTCTGGGTCAATACGCCGGCCCTCATGCGAGGCTATCTCGGGCGCGACGATCTGACCCGCCAGGTCGTCCGCGACGGCTGGTTCTTGACAGGCGACATCGGCCTCGTGGACGAGCGAGGCTTGCTCTTCCTGCGGGGCCGCGAGCGCGAGGAGATCAACAAGGGCGGGATGAAAGTCTATCCGGGCGACATCGACGCGGTCGTGGAGCGGTTCGAAGAGACGCTCGATGTCTGTGCCTTCGGATTCGAGGACGCGCTGCACGGCGAGAACGTGGGGATGGCCGTCGTCCTGAAGGCGAGGGAACCGGTCCACGTTCGCCGGCTTCTCGAATGGATGCGCCGGCATCTGGCCAAACACCAGATGCCTCTGCGCTGGTACGTCCTGGACGAGATTCCGCGCTCCTCCCGCGGCAAGGTCAACCGGGCCTCCGTGGCGGAGCACTGCGCGCGCCTGGCTCCTCTCGACCTGCGAAAGTTCGCGGGCGACGGTCTCGGGAGCGGCGATTCGTAGGTCAGGCCCGAGATCGCCGGAGGAAGGAAAAGCGAGCCGGCGCGCCGCGCTCGTGGCCTTCATCCAGGGGCTCGATCTCGGGCCGACGGCCGACTTAAGCGACGAGACCTCGCTCCTGCGATCGGGCCTGTTCGATTCGACGGCTCTTTTTCACCTGGTCGACTGGATCGAGCGCCAGATCGGCGCCCCGGTCGATCCGACCGCGGTGGACCTCGTCCGCGAGTGGGACACCGTGCCCGGCATTCTGTCCTTCATCGCGAGGCAGCGCGACTCCGGCGCCTTCGGAGCCGACGAAGACGATCGGGATTGACGGCACTCATCGATTCGATGACCGTCTCCTACGAGATCCTCAGGTACCGTCCGGAGTTTCGCGATCGTGTTCTGCGCCTGCAAACGCACTTGTGGAGCCCTGACGTCTCCCGCAACGAGGCGTACCTGAAATGGAAACACGAGGAGAATCCCTTCGGGCGCGGGCCGCTGATCTTCCTGGCGCTGCACGGCCGGGAAGTGGTCGGAATGCGGAGCTTCTTCGCAACCCAATGGCAGGTGGGCACACCGGCGGAGACGTTTGGAGCTCTGTACGCCGATGATTTCGTAATCGCTCCCGAGCACCGCAACCAGGGGCTCGTTTCGCGGATCATGAGCGCCGCGTTCCGGGAGCTCGAGGAGGAGCCTGAGAAGTATGCGATCAACCTCAGCGCGGGCGGCGTCACGGTCCTCGCGTCGCTCGCGGCCGGGTGGAGGAGCGTCGGGCCCATGGAGCCGGTCGGGCGGCGGTCCTGGCGCGTCGCGGCATTGGGTCCCGTGCGCCGCTGGCTGCGTTCGTGGCCGCTCGCGGACCGGGGCGCGCGCTCATTCGCCGGCGCGGCCGGGATACGCGCACCGTTTTCCCGCATCGACCTGGCGATCTCGCGGCGCGGGGGGCGGCTCGGCCCGCACGTGACCGTCGAGCGGGCCCCGCGATGCGAGGCGATGGCCGACCTCGTTGCCCGTCTCCCTTTCGACGGCCGAATTCGGCACGTGAGGGACTCGCGCTACTTTTCGTGGCGGTATGGGAACCCGCTCCGCGCCTATCGATTCCTGTACCGGGAGGGCGAGCGGCTGGAGGGATACCTGGTTCTTCAAGTTCCCCTGGCGGGCCCGAAAGGGAACGGCCGGATGCACATCGTGGATTGGGAGGCCCGCGACGAGCGCGTGCGGGCCGACCTGCTCCAGGCGGTCTTGGCGTGCGGCGGCTTTGGCGAGCTCGTGACGTGGGCCGCGACATCGGCGCCGGAGACTCGGCGGCTCCTCCGGGACTCGCGGTTCGCTCCCGTGGATCCAGAGACGACCGCGCGCGGCTTCCCTTGCGTTCTCGTGAGACCCATCCGCGAGGAGCAGCTGCAGGAAGACTGGGTCATCTCCGGCCGGCGGCTGCTGGACATCGCCAGCTGGGACCTCCGGATGATCGACTCCATGCACGGATAGCTACGCCTTCAGCTTGGCGAGGGCCTCCGAGATACGCTTCTTCTGCGTTTCGTCCTTCGTCATGGCCAGCGCCTTGGCGTAATAGTCGTTGGCGAGCTTCTTGTCCCCCTTCTTCGCGTAGGCCTCCGCCAGGCTGTCGTACGTGTTCCAGGACTTCGGGTAGTCCTTGACGTTCTTCTGGAAAACGGCGAGGGCTTCGTCGAACTTCTGTTGGCCCAGAAGCTCATAGCCGTAAAGGTTCATTTCCGGCTCGGTCGCCAGCTGGAGCCCCTTCGCGCGCAGCTCGGCAGCGCTCTTGGCGTCCCCCTTCTTTTCGAGCAGTCCCGCTTTCGTGCGCAGATTCGTGAAGTTCTCGTTGAGGGCGATCGAGCGGTCGGCCCACTGCAACGCTTCGTCGGCGTTGGCGCCTTTTTCCAGGCAGTACGCCGCCGCCCGATTCCATCCCTGCCAGGTGAAGCGGGGAAGCCCCCGGAGCTGGCCGCGGAGACTCTCGACAGCCACGGCGGTGGTATCGGCCGCGATTCGCAATGGGACCGCGAGCTCCTCCCAACGCAGAAACGCCGTCACGGAGCCGTCGGTGGGATCCTCGAAGGTGTAGCTCAGCCGCTCTTCGAAATCGGTCTTCTTCGGCTGGACGGTCACCCGCAGGGCGTCCTCCTTCGCGTCGTAGCTGAAGCTCCCCCAGGCGCTCGAAACATTGCTGAAGGCGACGGTCCAGTCCTTTTCCGTCGGGATCATGTGCAGCCCGTAGGTTCCCGCCGCGAGCTTCTGGCCTTCCACGGTGACCGGCGAGCTGAACGAAATGGTCGTGTTCTCGTTGGCACCGGCCCGCCAGACCTCTCCCCAGGGCACGAGCCCGCCCCAGATTTTCCGTTTGTTTACGGCAGGCCGATGGTAGCGGATGGTGATCTCGGTCATTCCAACGGTCTGGGTCACGGAGGCCTCGGGGCTTGCCTGCGGCAGAACGAGCGGCGGGACCTGTGCGAGCAAAGCGGCAGGAGCCGCGATGGCGAGCAGGGCGAGCCGGACACCGAATCGGGTGAGCGATCTCATTACTTCCTCCATTCGAATGCGGCCGTCGGCCGAGCCCGGCCGTTCAAGATCTGGGGTCTCTTACGGAAGGGGAGGGACGGAGGTTTCTTCGGTGTTCGACGCCGCCGTTACCGGCTCAAAACCGTCGTTTGGTCCCGCTCGGCAGACCATTCGTACCAACCACGGAAATGACGAGCGAAAGATGTTCGGCGCGCCGGGACGGTCAGGGAACGGCCGGGACGACGATGGGCGCTTCGCTGTCCCGCGCGAAGCGGACTCTTTGGCCCTTCTGGTCGAGCGTAACGGCGAAGCTCTCGAGCAGCGCGCCGCCCAGAAAGGCTCGCGGGCGCGCGTGAAACGTGAGCAGCGGATCGCGCACCCGGAAGGCACCCAGATTCAGGTCACCGCGCAGGCGCGCCTCCTTCAGGCGCGCGGCTCCGGCCTGCGGCCCGCCGGCGGTTCCGGCGGGCGCGGGCGCGGCGAAAAGCGGGAGGTCCGCCATCCACCTCTCGGGCAACATCACGAGGCGCCTCGCTCCCGTGTCGAGCAGCACCGTGATCGGTTTGCCGGCGAGCGCGATCTCGATCGCGGGCTCCGGCCCATCCGCAGGGCGGCACGCCAGGATGCGTTTGCCATCGGCAAGAGGAAGGCTTCCCTTCTCGAGCCGCACGATCCCGCGCGGGTAGTCGAGCGTCAGGAGAATGTCCGTGTAGACGTTCACGCCCAGAACCCCCTGCTCTTGCTTGTCGGCGAAGAAGGAATCGACCGCTGCCGTGAGTCCCTCGAAGCGGGCGCCGCCGACTGCGAGGGAGTCGATGCGGACGCTCCGGTTGCCCATCGCGTCGGTGCCGATCTCCGGAAGCTTCAGCTCCCCGGCCACGCGCGGCGAGACCGCCAGCAGATTGGCGCCCCAATCGACGACGAAGCGGTAGGGCGCTGCGCCGTTGATCGAGACGTCCACGGCCGGGAGCCCCTGGATGCGCTGCATCGGCACTTGCGCGCCGGCGGCTGGAATCGCCACTCGGGTCGGCGGGCTCGTGGGAGGCGCCGAAAGAGCTCCCAGCGCGAAGAGCGCCGGCCCGAGACCGAGCCCGCCGAAAAGCCGCATGGAGAGGTCCTCCTGTGGAGGAGGGACGACGGCCGGCCGGAAGGGTTTCGCGACGTCTCCCCGGTCAGCCGTTCTTGCGCTGGAAGTCCTTCATGAAGGAGACGAGGGCCTCGACCCCCGCTTTCGGAAAGGCGTTGTAGATCGAGGCGCGGACGCCGCCGACCGAGCGGTGTCCCTTCAAGCCGTCGAGCTTGGACGCCTTCGACTCCGTGACGAACTGCTTCTCGAGGTCCTCGGACGGGAGCCGGAAGGTCACGTTCATGTCCGAGCGGCTCCCGGGCCGGGCGTGCGCGCGGTAGAAACCGCCGGAGCCGTCGATCGCGTCGTAGAGGATCTTCGCCTTTTCGGCGTTGCGCCGGCCCATCGCTTCGAGGCCCCCTTGCGCGAGCACCCACTGCATCGTCAGGCGCATGATGTAGATGCCGAAGACCGGCGGGGTGTTGTAGAGCGACTTCTCCTTGGCGTGGGTGTTGAAGTCGAGCATCGTCGGGAGGTTCTTCGGCGAGCGCGCGAGCAAGGCCTCGCGCAGGATCACGAGCGTCACGCCGGACGGTCCCAGATTCTTCTGGGCGCCGGCGTAGATCAGTGCGTATTTCGAGACGTCGATCGGGCGGCTGAAAATGTCCGAGGAGGCGTCGCAGACCAGGGGCACGGCGCCGGCGTCCGGCTCTTTCGCCCACTGCGTGCCGAAGATGGTGTTGTTCGACGTGAAGTGCACGTAGGCGGCGCCCGGGTCGAGCTTCAGCTCCGATTGCTCCGGGACGCGGCTGAAGTTCTCCGATTCGGTCGTCGCGGCGACGTTGACCGTGCCGACCTTCTGCGCCTCCTTGACCGCCTTCTTGGACCAGGAGCCCGTGACGATGTAGTCCGCCCTGCCCCCGGCGGGCAGGATATTCATCGGCACCATCGAGAACTGCAGCGACGCGCCCCCCTGCAGGAAGAGGACGTGGTAGTTGCCCGGGATGGCGGCGAGCTTTCGGATGTCCGCCTCGCATCCCTGGATGATCTCGTCGAAGGTCTTCGAGCGATGGCTGATCTCGAGGATCGACATGCCGACACCTGGCAGCGACATGAGGTTGCGCTGGGCCTCCGCGAGGACCGGCTCCGGGAGGACGGCGGGGCCCGCGGCGAAGTTGAAGATGCGTTCGGTCATTTCGACTCCTAAAGCGCCACGAGGGCGACCTCGATGATGTCCGTCGTGCTCCCCCGGATGGCTTCGAGGACGGCTTCCTGAGGCGCCTGGTTCAGGTGGATCCGCGCGACGGCCGCCTTTGCGCCCTCGAAGACGATGTTCTCCATTTCCTGGACGTTGATTCCGGCTTCCTTGATCCGGTCGAAAACCGCGGCCAGCACGCCGACCCGGTCGTAGTGGCGCACGACGAGCAGGTGCGTCGCCGGCGACTTGCGGGCGAGGTTCACCACGTTGGGCGGGCGGCCCGTGTCCAGGAACTCTTGCACGATGCGGACTGTTTCGGCCGCGATCGCCTCCTGGGCTTGATCGGTCGAGGCGCCGATGTGGTGCGTGCCGATGACGCCCGGGACCCGGAAGATCGTGTCGGTCATCTCTCCGGAGCCACCGGCCGGCTCGCCGGCGAAGACGTCGAGGGCGGCGCGGATCCCCTTCTCGCGCACCGCGCGCTCCAGAGCCGCCTGATCCACGACCTCCGCCCGGGAAGTGTTGACGAAAAAGGCGCCCGGCCTCATCGCGGCGAAGAACTTCTCGTCGCACAGGTTCTTGGTCTCGGGCTTCAAGGCGAGGTGCACACTCACGACATCGGCGGAGGCGGCGACCTCGGCGGGCGAAACCTTGCGCTCGATGCCGAGCGCTTGCGCCTTCTCGGGCGTGAGGCTGCGGCTCCAGGCGACCACCCGCATCCCGAAGGCGCGGGCGCGCGGAATCATCTCCCGGCCGATCCCTCCCGTGCCGAGGATGCCGAGCGTGCTGCCGAAGAGGCCCCGTGCCTTGCTGTACTCCTTCTTGTTCCAGACGCCTTGCTTCAGGTCCGCGGCGCCTTCGGCGATACGGCGGTCGAGGGAAAGAATCAGGCCGAGGGCGAGCTCCGCGACCGCGATCGAGTTCTTGCCGGGACAGTTGGCGACGGAGATGCCCCGCTCGGAGGCGGCCTCGACGTCGATCGTGTTGTAGCCGGCGCCGGCGCGGATGACGAGCGAGAGATGCCCCGTCTCGAGCATGGGGCGCGTCACCTTCGTCGAGCGCACCACGAGAACCTCCGCGGCGCAGGTGCGGATTGCCTCGGTCAGCGCCTCGTCCTTCAGGTCGGGCTGGAAAAGGACCTCGCAGCCAAGGGCCTTCAGGCCCTCGAGCCCGCTCTTTTCGAACTTGTCGGCGACGAGAACCTTCATGACGTGCCCTGATTCTATTTCGAGGACGTGGGACGAGGGTGGTCGGACCCTGGCGGCGCGACCCATGGACCCACGCCCGCGTGCACGTCAGATCTCGTGAATCAGCAGCCCATCCCGAAGTTTCGGCTCGAACCAGGTGGACTTGGGCGGCATGATCTGGTTTGCATCGGAGATGGCCATCAGCTCGGCGAGAGAGACCGGGAACATCGAGAAGGCCACAGCGGCCTTGCCCGAGTTCACGAGGTTCTCGAGCTCGCCGGTGCCTCGGATGCCGCCGACGAATTCGATGCGCTTGTCGGTGCGGATGTCCTTGATTCCGAAGAGCGGGTCGAGCACCAAGCGCTGGAGCCGGTCGGCGTCGAGCGCCTCGATCGCATCGGCGCCGGAGGGCTTCGGGAGCTCCAGCCCGACCCAACGCCCCGAAAGATAGAGGCTCACCTCGCCCTTTTGCGCGGGCGAGGCCGGCGCCCCCTCCCGGACCGGGAAAAGGCGCTTCAACTCCGCGAGGAGGGTCTCGGGAGAGCGGCCATTCAGGTCCTTGACCAAGCGGTTGTAGGGGAGGATCCGGAGTTGGCCGGCGGGAAAGACGACGGCGAGAAAGAAGTTGTAGGCCTCGCCCGCGAAGTGCCGGGGATTTCCCGCGCGCAACTCCTGCCGCGCGCGGCTGGCGCTCGCAGCGCGGTGATGCCCGTCGGCGATGTAGAGGAGCGGCACGGGCGCGAAGGCCTCCGAGAGCCGGCGTGTCGCCTCCTCGGACAGGCGCCAGACCGTATGCGAGACACCGTCGGACGCCGTGAAGTCGAAGAGCGGGGCCGCCCGCTTCGCCTCCGCCACGATCCCGTCGATCTCGGCCCGGTCGCGATAGGCCAGCAACACCGGCCCGGTTTGGGCTCTCAGCCGCAGCATGTGACGGGTGCGGTCGTCTTCCTTGTCCTTGCGAGTGCGCTCGTGCTTGCGGATGACGTCGGCGTCGTACTCGTCGATCGCGCAGCAACCGGCGACCCCCGTCTGCTCACTGCTCCCCATGCGAAGGCGATACACGTAGAGCGCCGGCGCCTCCTCGGCCGAGAGGGACGCCTCGCGTCTCAACTTCTGGAAGCTCTCCGCGGCGCGCGTGTAGACGACCTCGGAGTACGGATCGGTCCCGTCCGGCAGGTCGATCTCCGGCCGTGAGACGTGCAGAAAGGAGAGCGGGTTGCCCTGGGCCAGAGACCTCGCTTCGGCGGTGGAGACCACGTCGTACGGAACCGCGGACACCGCGGCGGCTGCCTTTGGGCCCGGACGCAGCGCGCGAAAGGGTCGGATCGTTGCCATTCTCCTCCCTCGACTTCGCCGCGGGGAGCCGCCGGCGCGAAGCGGATTCTATGAAATCCCCGGAGTCACCGGTAGAATCCCGGCCAACTCGATTTTCAACAGGAGGTTTCGATGCGACGTATGACGTCCCTGCCTGCCACCGCTCTGTTGACTCTTCTGGCGCCGGCGTTTCTGAGAGGAGCCGATGCGAGCTCCAAGCCTGCTGGCGCGGCGGCCGCCCGCGTCGAACGCGGTAAGTATCTCGTCACCATCATGGGCTGCAACGACTGTCATACCCCCTGGAAGATGGGGCCGCAGGGGGTTCCCGAGCCCGACATGACTCGGATGCTTTCCGGCCATCCGGAGGCGATGAAGCTGCCCCCGCCGCCTGCTCCCTCGGGCCCCTGGCTCGCTTCGTTTGCCGCGACCCAGACGGCCTTCGCCGGCCCCTGGGGCGTGAGTTACGCGGCCAATCTGACGCCGGACCAGAACACCGGAATCGGCATCTGGACTGAAGACCTCTTCATCAAGGCGATGCGAACGGGAAAGCACCTCGGGACATCCCGTCCCATTCAGCCGCCGATGCCCTGGTACGGGGTCGCGAAGGCGACCGACGCGGATCTCAAGGCGATCTTCGCGTACGTAAGATCGATTCCGCAAATCGTCAACCACGTTCCGGATTACCAGGAGCCTTCCGCTCCGCCGAAACCCGCGCCCGAGAAGAAGAAACCGTAGTGCGGCCGTCCGCTTGCCGACAGCTGGAGAATGGCGGCGGGCGCCGAGTCTCCCGCCCGAGAACTTGAAGGAGGGAGAGATGCCATTGAAGAGAACACGCCGGTTCGTGATTCTGGCGCTGGTCGGTCTCGCCGCGGTCGTGGGCCTGGCTCGGACTGCGGCGTCTCAGACCGATCCGCTCCCCACCTGGAACGACGGCGCGGTCAAGCAGGCGATCGTGAAATTCGTGGCGGACACGACGAAAGAAGGCTCGCCATCCTCCGTTCCGCAAGCCGAGAGGATCGCCGTCTTCGACAACGACGGAACGCTCTGGGCCGAGCAGCCGATCTACTTCCAGCTCGCGTTCGCTCTGGACCGTGTGAAGACCATCGCTCCGCAGCACCCGGAGTGGAAGGAGACGGAGCCCTTCAAGTCTCTCCTCGAAGGAAACATGAAGGGCGTTCTGACCAGCGGCCAGGACGGGCTCATGCAGATTGTGATGGCCTCCCACTCCGGCATGACGACCGACGAGTTCACGACGATCGTCGCGGATTGGATGGCGGCCGCGAAACACCCGAAATTCAAGCGGGCCTACAACGAGCTCGTCTACCAGCCGATGGTCGAGCTGCTGGCATACCTTCGAGCCAACGGCTTCAAGACCTACATCGTCTCGGGGGGCGGGATCGACTTCATGCGTGCTTGGACGGAGAAGGTCTACGGAATCCCTCCGGAGCAGGTCGTCGGGTCCGTCGGGGAGACGAAGTTCGAGGTGCGGGATGGCAAGCCGGTGCTGGTGAAGCTTCCAAAGATCAACCTGGTCGACGACGGGCCCGGCAAGCCGGTGGGTATCAACCGCTTCATCGGGAGGCGCCCCGTCTTCGCCTTCGGAAACTCCGACGGCGACCAGCAGATGCTGGAGTGGACGGCGGCCGGCGCGGGAAAGCGCTTCATGGGCCTCGTCCACCACACCGACGCCGAGAGGGAGTGGGCCTACGACCGGGAGTCTTCGGTCGGCCGGCTGGACAAGGCCCTCGACGAGGCGACCGCGAAGGGCTGGACCGTCGTGGACATGAAGAAGGACTGGAAGAGGGTCTTTCCCTTCGAGAAGTGACCGTCTTGCTAGAGCG
>JBGPCK010000040.1:0-24308 GCA_041481715.1 Thermoanaerobaculia bacterium
GCTGATAGCTGATAGCTGATAGCTGATAGCTTCGGGCCCATGCCCCCTGCCGTCGTCGAAGCCTCCGCTCCCGCTCGAATCGATCTCGCCGGCGGCACGCTCGACCTCTGGCCGCTGCACGTGCTTCACCCGGGATCGGTGACGGTCAATCTCGCCATCGACCGGCGCGCGACCTGCCGGGTCCGCCCCTCGCCGAGCGGGTGGCGGGTTCAGGCGCCCGAGAGCGGCCTCGAGGCAATGGCGAGCCGGACCGCTGAGCTCCTCGAAGACCCCCGGACGGCGCTGGTGGGGTCGCTCCTCGAAGCGTCCGAGGTCACCCTGCCCCTCGAGATCGAGTTCTCCTCCGGGGTCCCGTTCGGTTCGGGGTTGGGCGGCTCGTCGGCGCTGACCGTGGCGCTCGCCGGTGCGCTCGAGCGCTTCGGCGCGCGCCGGCCCGATTCGGCCGATCCGGTCGCCTTCGTGCGGGACGTCGAGACACGCGTGCTCGGCAAGCCCGCGGGCGTGCAGGACTACTACCCGCCGCTCGCGGGAGGACTGCACCGCATTCGGTTCGAAGCGGGGCGCACGCGCGCCGAGCGCGACGACGTGGACGCCCTCGAATGGGAGCGGCATCTCACGCTCTTCGACACGGGCGCCTCGCACTCTTCGGGCATGAACAACTGGGAAGTCTTCCGCGCGAGGCTGGAAGGGGATCGCGCCGTCACACAGCGCCTCGAGGAAGTTCGGCGGGCGGCGGTCCGCATGGCCAATGCGGTCGCCGCACGCGACTTTCCGGAGATGGGTCGGGCGCTCGCGGAGGAATGGGACGCCCGGCGGCGTCTGGCGCCCGTCGTCTCGACGCCGACAATGGAGAAGGCCATCTCCTGCGCGCGTCAGGCCGGAGCCTGGGCCGGCAAGGGGTGCGGCGCCGGGGGCGGCGGCTGCGTCGTGTTCTTGTCGCCCCCGGAGACGACGGCCGGCGTGCGGCGGGCGCTGGCCGCGCTCTCAACTGGGGCGGTGTTGCCGGTCCGGGCTGAGAATCGGGGGCTCGAAGTGAGAGAGAGCCCGTCGTAAGGCATGGACCGACGAGGGCCGGCTCGGACTCCACGGAACTTTCGCCAAGCCACAAGTGTCGTGTAGCCGAGTCTTGACGCGCGTCGGCTCTGTAGGGGCGGCCCTTGCGGCCGCCCGCGGGCGGGGACAAGCCCCGCCCCTACGACGAGGGCCGGACACTAGGCGCTCTTGATCATCCACTCGGCGCACCGCGAGAGCTCTCGCCGCGCCGCGCCGGGGGACTCGAACCGGTGCCAACCGCCGTGGCCAGGGAGGACCCACTCGAAGGAGTAGTCGAGCAGTCTCTCCATCGAACGCGTCTGCTCTGCCCAGGAGTACCAGCAGGCGTCCCGGAAGGCGATCAGACCACCTCGGCGCCGTGACCAGGCAAGGTGATCGCCGGTAAACAAGAATTTTTCCCGGTAGAGCAGGACCGCGTGGCCGCGGGTGTGGCCGGGGGTGGGGATCGCGAGAAGGTCCGTGCCGAGCACGACCGGATCGGTGCCGGAAAGCGGCCGCTCGATGCCGCTCGTCGAGGCCGAGACGTCCGCCTCGTGCAGAACGCGCTGACAGCCGAAGCGCTCGTGAAACGCCTCATGGTCCGCGACGTCGTCCTTGTGCGTCAGAAACATCGTGGCGACACCGCCTCGCTTTGAAAACTCGCTCACGAGCCGCGCAACCGCCTTGGGCGAGTCGACGAGGACGTTGCCCTCGGGCCGCTCCACGAAGTAGCTCCAGGCGCCGAAGGATTTCTCGGAGGTGAAGCCGCAGAAGGAGACGCCGTCCTCGATCTGCTCGGGAAACGCCTCGAGCGCCGGGCGGACCTCCAGCCGAGAGGCCGTCCCGATCGAGCCGGTGGGGCAGGCGACCAAGGCCATGAGCGCGCGCTGGCGGTCGGCCTGCGACGCCGGCTGCGCGCGGACGAAGGAGTGGTCCGCGGCCTCGTCGAAGACCGCGGGCGCGATACGCCTGCAGGCGTCGCAGTCGATGCACGTCGAGTCGACGTAGAAGTCGCCGGGGGCGTTGTCCGGATAGCGCCGGGAGAGGCTGGCCATTTTGTTAGCTATCAGCTATCAGCTATCAGCTATCAGCCCGGACTTCGAGCCGTCTGGCTGAAAGCTGACAGCTGAGAGCTGAAAGCTTCCCCTCACATTCTTCCCGGCTCCGGGATCCCGAGCAGTTCGAGCAGGCGCGACATCTCCCGCCGGAAAATACGCGCCACGGCGAGGCGCCGATTCCGGGTTTGCTCGTCCGGCTCGCTCGCGATCGGGTGCCGGTGGTAGAACTGGTTGAACGCTTGGGCCAGTGTGAAGGCGTGTCGGGCGAGGGTCGAGGGCTCGAGCGAAGCGACGGCCCGCTCGGTCACTTCCGAGGTCGAGGCGGCGTCCAGCAGAAGCGACCAGAGGTCCTCCTCCCAATCGGCCTCCGCCAGGCCCTCGGCCGAAGGCTCCGTGGGCAGGCCGCGCTCCTCGAGCTTGCGGAAGATGTTCTCCACCCGAACGAGGGAATACTGAAGATACGGTCCGGTGTCCCCTTCGAAGTTGACGGCCTCGTCGAAGTCGAACGCGATGACTTTGTTGCGGCCGAACTTGAGCAGAAAGTAGCGCAGCGCGCCGATGGCGATGGCGCGCGCATCCTGCTCGGCCGCGCCCGTCTCCCCCTCGCGGCGAGCCGCCACCTCCTGGCGCGACCTTTCGAGCAGGATCTCGACCAGGTCGTCGGCCTTGACGCCCAGGCCCTTTCGTCCCGACATCTCGACGAAGGGTTTCTTCTCGTCCTCGGGGGAGAGGCGATACTCCTCGCCGAAGCGCAGGGCGAGCTCGCGGGCGGCCTTCGGGGAGAGCGCCACGATCTCGTAGGAAAAGTGCTCCGAGCGTTCCGCCTCCGCGCGGAATCCGAGAACGCGCAGGCCCTCGCGCACGACCTTTTGCGGGTACGACTGCCGCACGTCGATCACGTTGTAGACACGGTCGGCGCGTCCGAAGGACGGCGCGCCGTCGGATGGTCGAGAGTGGGCCGTGCGCCAGATCGGGTGGTCGCGGACCGCCGCCGGGATCTCCGACGCTTCGACCGCGCCCGAGCTCCAGTCGGGCTCGAAGCGCTCGTAGTCGAAGTCGATGCCGAGCAGGCCGAACTTCCAGAGCTGGTAGGCGATGTCCTTGGCCGTGTAGGTGACGGTGCCGTTGGAGCGCACGAGGATCTTGTCCGGCTCCTCCATTCCGGCGAACTCCTCCGACTCGGAGAGGCGCAGCACCCAGCAGCCCGCGTGCTTTCCCTCCGTCTCGTGAATCACCGCGCCCGACTTCTGCAGCATGTCGAAGGCTCGCGTCCAGAAGCGCTTTCGCAGAATGTCGCTCTCGCGGGGGAGCAGGTCATAGGCGATGCCGAGGCGGCCCATGGTCGCCAGGTGAGCCGAGGAAACGGCCTCGGAGACCGCGGCGGCGATGCGGGCCGTCTCGTTGCCCCCCTGCTCGATCGCGTGCAGGACTTCCGCGCGCCAGGACTGCGTGTCCGGCCGGGAGGCGTAGGTGCGCCCGATCTCGGCGTAGAGGTCCCAGCACAGGTACGCGAAGCCCTTCGGATGGCTCGCGCCTGTGGGAAGCGCGGCCTCGCGGATCGCCGTCCGCGCCGTCTCGAGCGTCGTGACGCCTCCCAGATGTAGGAGGCCCGCGACGACGTCGGCGACCTGGACACCGGTGTCGTCCAGATAGTTCTGAACTTCGACGCCGTGGCCGAGAAAGCGCAGCGCGCGGACCAGCACATCTCCCAGCACGGCGTTTCGCAGGTGACCGATGTGCGCGGCCTTGTTGGGATTGATGTTCGTGTGCTCCACGACGATCTTTCCGGGGCGCGGCGCTTGAGTGGCCGGCGGGCCGAGCAGTCCCGCGACGAACGGTCCCCGCGCGAAGCGGAAGTTCAAGTACCCACCTCCCTCGACGCGCGCTTCGCGCACTCCGGGTGGCAGGTGCAGCGCGCCGGCGATCTCCGCCGCGATCGAGCGGGGCGCCTTCTTCAACGGCTTGGCGAGATCGAAGGCCACGGGGGAGGCCAGGTCTCCGAGCTCGGTCCGCGGCGGCCGCTCCAGCGTCACGCGCTCGAGTGCGGCGCCGTGGAGCGCGCGCACGGCCTCGCGGATCGCCGCTTCGAGCCCCGCGCGAAGCTCGGGCAATGTCGGCGCGTGCATGGGCGCCGGAGTATACCGAGTGAGAGAAGAAGGACGAGACCCGCGACCGACGCCGACACCTGCGTCCGCCCACCTTCGCCCCTATACAATCCGGCCGTGGACCTTTCCATCGTCCGATCGGTCTCGATCGCGGCAACCTCGTTGGACGCGTTCGACGCCTTCACCCGCGTCTCCGACCTGCTCTCGTGGTGGTGCGAGGGGGCGTTGGTGGGACTGCGTCCGGGCGGGAACTGGGCCATCGGCTTCACCGACCGCCGGGGAGCGACGGAAGCCACGGTGCTCGGCAAGATCGCGGAATTCGAGCGGGGGCGTCTGCTCGTCGTGCGGGACATCTCCTACGAGCCGAGCTTCGGGGAAACGCTGGAGGGCCTCTCGATGGTCTTCCGATTCGCAGACCAGGAGGCGGGATGCCTGGTCACGATCGAGCATACGGTCCCCGACTCCGGGCCCGCGTACGATCGCTACCGGGGAGAGGTCGGCCCCGGCTGGGAGGCGAGCCTCGCGGATCTGAAGCGCTATCTGGAGGGCCCCCGCCGTCGCCGGATCGTCATCGAGCAGGGGCTGCCCGAGAATTAGATGAGGAAGACCCCGAGATGATCCTCGTCGGAAAGTTACAATCACGATGATGCCCGTAGAAGTCCCGCAGTGCCCCAGGTGCGCCGACACCGGCTGGATTCTCGAGTCGGTGGACGGACGCAAGCAGGCCCGCGCCTGCAACTGTCGAACGGCCACGATCCGCAAGCAGAAGCTCGACGCGGCCGGGATCCCGGAGCGTTATCGAGCGTGCACGATCGACAACTTCAACGAGCGAAGCGCTGCCCTGACGCGCGCGCGGGAAGCCGCGCGGAACTTCGTCGACCTCTACCCGGTCGTGGACGCCGGGCTCTTGTTTGTCGGGCCGTCGGGCCGGGGCAAGACGCATCTGGCCTGCGCCGTTCTTGCGGAGCTCATCCTGCGCAAGGGAGTCTCGGGCCTCTACGCCGACTTCTCCGATCTCTTGTTGAAGATCCAGACGAGCTTCCGGCCGGACGCGGATTTTTCGAAGGAGTCGCTCTTGACTCCTTATGCCGACTCGGAGCTGCTGGTCTTGGACGAGCTCGGCGCCTCCAAGCCCCATCCCTGGGTTCTCGACGTCCTGTACAACCTGCTCAACACGCGCTACAACCGCAAGAAGATCACGGTCGCGACGTCCAACTACGAGGACGAGCCCGATCTCGCCTCCGGAGAGCGGGACCGGCTCGAGGACCGGCTCAACTACCGGCTGCGCAGCCGTCTCTACGAGATGTGCCAGATGGTTCCGCTTCGGGGCGAGGACTACCGCAAGCAGATCCTGGGCGCGCAGGCCCGATCGCAGTTTTGACCCGCCCGGGCCGATTCCTCCGAGGCGAAGGGCCCGCGCTCCTGGCGGTCGTCTGGCTCGCCGGGTGCGCGGGCGCGAAGGCCCCGACACCGCCGGGGACCCCGGCCATGCCGGGGAAGCCCGCGGTCTTCGCCGGCGGCGCCGCGGCCCCTCAGGACGAAGTCCCGAGCGGCACGCTCTACCGCGTTGGCGTCAAGAGCGACGTCGCGACGTTCTCGCTCGCATCGCCGGGGTCCCCCTGGGTCCTCGTCTCGGGCGGCCGCGCGGAGCGCCTGCGCGGACCGCTGACCTTCTCTCCCGAGGGGACCGCCGGAAGCCGCTTCTCGGTCCAGGCGGGCGCCTTCTCGCAGGAGGAGACGGCACGGGACATCGCCGCTCGGCTCTCGGCAGAGCTCGCCGTGGTGTCGAGCGTCGCCTTTTCCGCCGATCGCGGGGTGTATCGGGTTCTGCTCGGCGACTTTTCCTCCCGCGCCGAGGCGGCGGCGCTGGCCGAGAGGCTGAAGGCCGGCGGGCGGGACGCCCTGGTCGCCGAGGGGCCCGGGACGCCCGGGCCGGCGTACGTGCTCGTCTCGGACGAGACCGGCGTCTCCCACCGATACGCCTCGCCCGTGGACGTCTATCCGGGAGCGACGGGCCTGCGGGTTTTTGCCGACGCATCGTCGTACCGCGGGAGCCTGCGTCTGCTCGTCAATCCGCGCGGGACGCTCAACGCCGTCAATCGGGTGGACCTCGAGGAATACCTCTACGGTGTGGTTCCCGCGGAGATGGGGCCCAAGCGTTTCGACGAGCTCGAGGCCCTGAAGGCCCAGGCCGTCGCCGCGCGCACCTACGCGCTGGCGCACAAGGGCCAGTTCGAGGCGGAAGGGTACGACCTGTGCGCCACTCCCAAGTGCCAGGTCTATTCGGGCCTTTCGGCGGAGGATCCCCTGTCGACCGCCGCCGTGGACGGAACCCGTGGGCTGGTGCTCGCCTCGGGCGGACACTTCGCGGACGCGCTCTTCGTCTCGACCTGCGGCGGGCGCACGGAAAACGTCGAGAACGTCTTCGGCGAGCAGCCCGTGTCATACCTCGTTTCGGTCGAATGTGGGGAGCTCGCGACGACCCGGATCGAAGGCGCGCGCCTGCCGCGCGGCGAGGGACCGCGGGCGCGCACGGGGCTCGAGTGGCGCGGGTACGTCTTGACCCACCACGCCCCGCGCGCCAGGGCGGTGCGGGCCGCCGCGCTCGGGACGGCGCAGGAATGGGCGGGCGTCGCCAAGAGAGGCGCTGCGCCGTCGATGCTCGACCCCTCGACGGTCTATCCGTCTCTGATCGCGGCCTTCGACCTCGAGGCCGCCTCGCGCGAGCATCTGGCGCCGGCAACCGCCTCCTACGACGCCGAGCAGCCCTCGGCATCCGCGCGTCTCTCGGGCCCCGCGCGCGAGGCCTACGACTTCTTCCTGCGCTTTCGCTTTGGTGCCGGGGAGGCGCTGCCTCCGGCGGACCGCAAGCTTTCCGAGGAGGAGTACGCGGGCCTGCTCCTGTCGGCGGCCCTGCGCCTGGCCGGCGTCTCCGAGGGGTCCGGTCGGTTTCTGTCCCGCGAGGGCTCGAACCTCTGGGTCAAGACGGCCGAAGGGCGTACGGGGCTGCCGGTCGACCCGGAGCTGCCGCTGGCGCGCCGCGCGGGAGACGCTTACCTGCCTTCGAGCGCCCTGACGTTGCGCCCCGGCGATCGGCTGCGATGGTGGAAGCGGGGAGGGCGGGTCCTGGCGCTCTGGGTGGAGCTCGACCCGGCCGGGCCGAGCTTCGAGCGCGACTCGGCCTGGACGGAGTGGGTGCGTCGAGTGCCGGCGGGCGAGCTGGCGCGGCGGATGGGAGGGCGCGTCGCGGGGAGCGAGGTGCGAGAGGTCACCGTCACCAAGCGCAGCCCCGCCGGACGGGCGATCGAGCTGCACGTTACGACCGATGCCGGGCAAGCCACGCTGCGGCGCTTCGATCTGCGTCAGGCGCTCGGTCTGCCGGAGATGCTCTTCACCGTGGAGCGCGTGCGCGGGGCGCAGGGCGAGACCGAGTTCGTCTTCCTGGGGCGGGGGTGGGGGCACGGTGTGGGGCTGTGCCAGAACGGCGCTTTCGGCATGGCGCTGGCAGGGTTCCCCTACGACCAGATCCTGAAGCATTACTACACGGGGATCGAAATCGTGACGGGAGCGGCCGTTACGGCCGGAGCGCCCTCGACACGGTAAGACGGGACGACAGGGGGCCCGCGGGACGCGATAAAATCTCATCAATGAGCACGTCCGTTTCCGCCGAGCGCGACACGATTCTTCAGACCCTGCGCGACTTCTGCCAAGCGGAGATCCGGCCGCACGTGCTCGAGTGGGATGAAAAGCAGCAGTTCCCCCGAGAGGTCTTCCGGCGTTTGGGAGACCTCGGGTTCCTCGGCACGATCTTCCCGGAGGAATACGGCGGGGCGGGGCTCTCGACAGAAGACTACTCGGCCATCGTCGAGGAAGTCGCGTGCGTCGACGGCGCGGTGGCTCTCGCGCTCGCGGCGCACACCTCGCTCGGCTCGAGCCACATCTTCCTGTTCGGCACCGAGGCACAGAAGCACCGTTACCTTCCCAAGCTGACGTCGGGCAAGTGGCTGGCCGCCTGGGGGCTGACCGAGGCCGAGGCCGGCTCCGACTCGGGCGGCACGAAAACGATGGCCGTGCGGGACGGGAGCTCATGGGTCTTGAATGGATCGAAGAACTTCATCACCAACGCCTCGGTTGGGAGCGTCGCCGTTCTGATGGCGGTGACGGACCGCGCGGCGGGGCGCCACGGCATCTCCTCCTTCATCGTGGAGCTCGACAACCCGGGCATCCGCGTCGGAAAGAAGGAGAACAAGCTCGGCATGCGCGCCTCCGACACCTGCACGCTCGTCATGGAGGACTGCCGGGTCCCGGCGGAGAATCTGCTCGGCCGGGATGGCGACGGCTTCGTCAACTCGATGAAGGTTCTGGACGGGGGACGCATCTCGATCGCGGCGCTTTCCGTCGGCATCGCGCGCGGGGCCTTCGAGGCCGCGCTCAAGTACTCCAAGGAGCGACGCCAGTTCGGCCGCCCGATCTGCGAGTTCGAGGCGATTCAGTTCTACCTCGCGGAGATGGCGACCGAAATCGACGCCGCGCGCCTGCTGACGCAGCGGGCCGCGGTGGCCAAGGACGCGGGGGAGGCCGTGCCGAGACTCTCGGCGCAAGCCAAGCTCTTCGCCTCCGAGATGGCGGTGCGCGCGACCGATCGGGCCCTGCAGATCCACGGCGGGTACGGCTTCATCAAGGACTTTCCCGTCGAGAAATTCTACCGGGACGTCAAGCTCTGCACGATCGGTGAGGGAACCAGCGAGATTCAGAAACTCGTGATTGCGAAGAGCCTCCTGTCGGAAAAGGCATGATGACCGCCCCGGCCACGGGGACGGCCGAGATCGTGGAAGGCGTTCTCGCCGGACGCGCGCGCGAGATCGGCCGCGCCATCTCCGCGGTCGAACGAGAGGGGGGCGCGCCCGAGATCCTGCGGACTCTGTTTCCGAGGACCGGCCGGGCGCGCGTGGTCGGGATCACCGGCCCGCCCGGGGCCGGCAAGTCGACGCTCGTTCGGGGCCTGGCGCAGGGGTACCGCCGGCGCGGCAGGACCGTGGCTGTCGTGGCGGTGGATCCTTCTTCGCCCTTCACCGGCGGCGCCATCCTGGGCGACCGCATCCGCATGGCCGAGATCTTCACCGACCCGGGAGTCTTCATTCGCTCCATGGCGACGCGCGGGGCGCTCGGCGGTCTCGCGCGTGCGACGAACGACGCCGTGGACGTGCTCGACGCCGCCGGCTTCGGCATCGTGCTCGTCGAGACGGTGGGCGTGGGGCAGGACGAGGTGGACATCGTCAAGTCCGCGGACACGACCGTGGTCGTCCTCGTGCCGGGCTCAGGCGACGACATTCAGGCCATCAAGGCCGGGATTCTCGAGATCGGCGACGTCTTCGTCGTGAACAAGGCAGATCGCGAGGGGGCGGACCGGACCTCGGCCGAGATCGCGACCATGCTGGACTTCACTCCGGACCGGCTCTGGAGGCCGCCGATCGTGCGCACGGTCGCCCCGCAAGGGGTCGGCGTCGAGGAGACCATCGAGGCGATCGATTCGCACGGCGACTTTCTCCGGTCGACGGAGGAGGGCTCACGCCGTGAGAGCCGCCGCGTACGGGCGAGGCTGCTCCAGCTTCTCGAGGAGCGCTTCCGCCGGGTGGTTGAGACAAGCGCCCCCCAGCCGAAGGGCCTCGAAGAGGCGGTCGGGGAGGTGCTCTCCCGGCGGGAAGACCCGTATGCCGCGGCGGAGCGCCTCTACGTTCGGCTGATGCGCGCATGACCGCCTACCGCGTGGACCACATCGGGATCGCCGTGCGATCGATCGACCAGGCTCTCGACGTCTACCGCGCGCTCGGGCTCGAGGTTGCGCGCCGGGAACGCGTCAAGAGCCAGGGCGTCGAAGCCGCCTTCCTGCCGGTGGGGGAGAGCCGGCTGGAGCTGCTCGAGCCGACATCGGAGGACTCGCCCGTCGGGAAGTTTCTGAGGAGGAAAGGGCCGGGTCTCCACCACATCTGCTTCGCGGTCCCGGACATCGAGAGGGCGCTGGAGGATCTCGCGCGCCGCGGCTTTCGCCTCGTCAACCGCGCGCCCGTCGAGGGGGCGCAGGGCAAACGAGTGGCGTTCCTGCATCCGGAGGCCGGTCAAGGCGTGCTTCTCGAGCTTTCCGAAGACCCCTCGCAGGCGCCATAATCTTCGGCGGCTCAGGCGTGCCCAATGGAAAAAGGCAGCTTCGTTCTCGTGCACCTGACCAACCCCCGCGAGAAGTTCTGGGGGTTGCTCAAGGAGGAAAGCCCGGCCGGGATCACGGTACGGGGACTGTCGCTCGACGGCTTCGAGGGGTGGCTGCGCGAGATCGTGCGCAAGCAGCCGCTTTCCGCGCACCCATCCACCGTCTTCTTTCCGATGCATCGGGTCGAGCGGATCTTCGCGGACGACACGGCGGGTGAGGTGATCTCCTTCGCCGATCGATTCCGCAAGCAGGTCGGCGAAGACGCCCGGTACTACCTGACGCCGGTGCCGGAGACACTCGGTGGCGAGTCCGGCGAGAACTGAAAGTACCGCGGGGCGGCGGGGAGGAAACTGGAGTCTCGAGCCTGGACGCCGGGCGCCGCCGCTAACACCTCAGATGGTCCGCCTGCCAGTCGCGGACCTTCCGTTTGATGACGTCCCGGTCCTGAATGTTGCCGGAGAGCACTTCCCGCACGAGGTTCGGTAGCTCCGCATCGCTCGCGAACCGCAGCGCGATCAGCTGCGCCGGTGTCAGCTCCCCGATGCGCCCCCGCAGATCCCCGGGCAGCACGTCCTTGAGTCGCAGCCGCATCTCGAGTCGGATGACGCGGTCTTGGACCGTCAACGCGAAGATTCGCATGAAGAAGGACATCGCGAGCAATGCGAGAGCCATGAGAATGCCCCAGACGCTCTCGAAGGAGACGCCTCGCACCGCGCGCAGAACGGACCAGAGCAGGTTGATCACGAGGATCCCGAAGAGGACGAAGTGATAGAGAGGCACGAAGCGCCGGTGGTTTGCGTAGGTCTGTGGTGGGGTGTCCGCCATGGATTCCCTCCTTGACGCGAGCTGGCTCGGTCGCGAGCCGTCGACGGTCGACTAGAGGATTACGTTCTTGACGAAATAGTCCCCGACCGCGACGGTGCCGTTGACCAGCTGCCGGGCCTGCTCGGAGGTCATCTCGAAGGTGCCCCCCGACTCGTTGGTGGAGGTGGTGAACAGGATCTCGATGGTCGCGTCCTTCCCGCGGTCCGAGAGGTCCCGTAGCGCCCGAGCGGCCGCCGACAGGGCGTTGAAGACGGCTTCCTCGCTGTTGGTCGTGACCAGAAGGCGCGTCTTTCCCCGATAGTTGGTGACCCGCCACTGCGGGATCGAGGCGCCGTCGAAGACTTTCGAGAAGGCGGCCTGCACGAGCGCCTCGACCGGCTGCCAGGAGCTCGTCTCGGAGCCCGTGACCGGTGCGCCGACGGCGCCGGAACCTCCGTGGAGCTTGCTCTGCCGGGCCAGGTCCTGCAGCCGGGGGGCCGGCGTGGGGGGGCCGCCGGGGGCGTTCAGCACCTTTTGCTCCGGCGTATCGAGGGCGATGACATTGCCGCTGTACTTCTTGTTGTATTCGTCGGTCCCGGCAACGTCCACCTTGTCCAGGTCGATCTGCGTGACGGTGCCGTTCTCCATCGTGATGATGGCCTTGACGCCCTTGACCTCGTACTTGATCCGGGCGAAGAGAATCGAGCCGTCTTTGAGCTTGATCACATAGCCCGACGCCGCCGAGGCGCAGAGAAGGAAGCAGAGGGCAAAGGACGCGAGGCGCCTCATGTGCGCAAACCTCCGGTCCGACAGGGTTTGACAGATGCTCGGACCCCTCAGATGATAGCACCCCGATGCTCATCGTCATGGATGCCGAGGCGACCTCCGAACAGGTCCGCCGCGTCGTCGAGACCGTCGTCGAGCTGGGTCTGCAAGCGCACCCGATTCCCGGGGCCCAGCGGACCGCCATCGGCATCACCGGCAACCGTGGCACTGTCGAGCCCGCCGCCTTCGAGAACCTGCCGGGCGTGCTCGAGGTCATCCCGGTCTCGGCGCCCTATAAGCTCGTCTCTCGCGAGGCCAAGCGCGAGAACACGGTCGTCTCGATCGGCGGAGTGCCCGTGGGCGGCCCGAAGCTCGCCGTGGTCGCGGGCCCGTGCGCGGTCGAATCGGAGACCCAGGCCCTCGAAATCGGACGGCTCGTCCGGGACGCGGGGGCGACGCTCTACCGCGGTGGGGCGTTCAAGCCGCGCACGTCTCCCTACTCGTTTCAGGGCCTGGGCCTCGAGGGGCTGAAGATTCTCGCGGAGGTACGACGCGAGACGGGGCTGCCCATCATCACCGAGGTGCTCGACACCGAGAGCGTCGAGTTGGTCGCCGAGTACGCGGACTGCCTTCAGGTCGGCGCCCGTAACATGCAGAACTTCGCGCTCTTGAAGCGCCTGGGTCGACTGCGCAAGCCGATCCTCTTGAAGCGGGGCATGGCGGCCACGATCGAGGAGCTGTTGCTGTCGGCCGAGTACCTGCTCGCCGAGGGCAACTACGAGGTTGCGCTGTGCGAGCGCGGTGTGCGCACCTTCGTCAACCACACGCGGAACACGCTGGACCTCTCGGCGATCCCGTACGTCCAGCGGATCTCGCACCTGCCGATCCTGGTCGATCCTTCGCATGGGACCGGCAAGCGCCAGAAGGTTCTTCCGCTCTCCCGCGCCGCCGTCGCCGCGGGCGCCGACGGGCTGCTCATCGAGGTGCACAATCATCCGGAAGCCGCACTCTCGGACGGGCCGCAGGCGCTGCTTCCGGAGATGTTCGCGGAGCTGATGGAGCAAGTGCGCAGGCTCGCCCCGGTTCTCGGGCGTTCGGCGTGAAGGGGCTGCTCGTCCTCGAAGACGGCACGGTGTACCGCGGCGAGGCGATCGGGCGGCCCGGCACGGCGTTCGGCGAAATCGTTTTCAACACGGCGATGAGCGGCTATCAGGAGGTCCTGACCGACCCCTCCTACTCCGGGCAGATCGTCGTCATGACCGCGGCGCACATCGGCAACTACGGCGTGCGCGGCGCCGAAGCGGAGTCGGACCGTGTGCACGTGGCGGGTTTCATCGCGCGCGACTTCCCGCCGCGCTGGAGCGGCTCGGGCGGCGAGGAGGGTCTGGCCGAGTATCTCGACCGGGCGGGCGTGCTCGGGCTCCACGGGCTCGACACGCGTGCCCTGGTGCGGCGCATCAGGACCGCGGGAGCGATGCGCGCCGGCGTGTCGACCGCGATTGGCGAACCGAGCGAGCTGCTTGCCCGCGTGCTCGATTCGCCGGGGATGGTGGGCAGCGACCTGGCCCTGACCGTTTCTCCGGCTCAGACGTCGGTCTTCGACGTGCCTCGGGCGCGCTATCACGTGGCCGCAATCGATTACGGCATGAAGCGCAACATCGTCCGACTCCTGAACGCTTCGGGCTGCCGGGTGACCGTCTTTCCGGCCATGGCGCCGGCCGACAAGATCCTGGCGGCGGACCCGGACGGCGTCTTCCTCTCCAACGGGCCCGGAGACCCGGCTGCGCTCGCGGGGCCGATCGCGACGATCGAGAAGCTGGTTGGTCGCCGGCCGATTTTCGGCATCTGCCTGGGTCATCAGCTCCTGGGCCTGGCACTCGGGGCGAAGACGTTCAAGCTGAAATTCGGGCACCGCGGGGCAAACCACCCGGTCGCCGATCTCGCGACGGGTGCCGTCGCCATCACCTCGCAGAACCACGGCTTCGCCGTGGACCCGGAGACGCTGCCCCGGGAGGTCGAGGCAACCCACCGCAACTTGAACGACGGGACGCTCGAGGGGTTTCGCCACCGGGAGCTGCCGATCCTCGCTGTCCAGTTTCACCCCGAGGCGGCCCCCGGGCCGCACGACGCCAACCTTCTCTTCGAGCGGTTCATCCGCTCCATGGAACGGAGCCGTGAGACGGTGGACGGGAGACGCTAGACTGGAGACGATGGCGGGCGTTTCTCCTCCCTGCGCTTTCCCTCGACCACCCGGTTTCTAGTCGTGTCGTTGGAGCTCGAAGTCGCGCTCGCCTACCTCCGGTCCCGCCCCTCGAAGCTCGTCTCGTCCGTCTCGTTGCTCGCGATCGGGGGCATCGCCTTGGGCGTCGCGGCGCTGGTGGTGGCGATGGGCCTGCTCTCGGGCTACCGCACGGAGATCCGGGAGAAGCTCATCGGCGCCAATGCCGAGGTCGTCGTCTATCCCCTCACGCCGGTGGGCCCGGAGGAAGTCGAGGCGCTGCGCAGGCGCCTCGCCGCGGTCGCCCGCGTGCGAGCCACGGCTCCGGTCGTCTACCAGTCGGGCCTTGCGGCCTCGACCGCCACGCCCGACGGTGTGGACGCCGTCATCAAGGGTGTCGACCCGGAAGCCGAAGCGAAGGTCTCTCCACAGATGATCGGTTATCTGCCGGACGCCGGGCGGGCGCCGTCCGCGGTTTCGGGCGAGCCGCCCGGCGTCTCTATCGGTGCGGAGCTCGCGCGCAGGCTCGATGTGCGCGTCGAGGACGCGATCACTCTGTCGGTGCCCGACGGTTCCGGGGGCGAGCCCCGCTTCGTTCCCCGCACGAAGCGCTTCCGGGTGGCGCGCATCTTCCGAACGAATTTCGCGGAGTACGACTCCGAGTGGGTCTTCTGCGACCGCGAAGCGCTTCGCGCGCTTTCCCGAATGCCGGGCGGGGCGAACGTCGTCGAGGTTCGGCTCGATACGACACGAGATCGGGAGGCCGCGGAGAAAGCGATTCGCGCCGCGGCGGGGGAGAAGTTCTCGGTTGCGGACACGCTTTCGATGAACACCGGCCTCTTCGCGGCCCTGAGGGTTCAGCAGACGACGCTCTTTCTCGTCATCGGCCTGATCGTGGCGGTATCGACGTTCAACGTCGTCGCCACCCTCGTCATGACGGTTCAGGAAAAGAAGCGCGACATCGGCGTGCTCTCCTCGCTCGGAGCCGAGCCGCGCTTCTTCTCGCGCGTCTTTCTCTGGTTCGGCGCCCTCCTCGGGGGGATAGGCGTGCTCGCGGGCGTCGCCTTCGGGAGTCTGCTGTGCTGGGTCGTGACCGCCTTCCGATTGCTGCGCTTCCCGCCCGGTGTCGCGGAGATTTACTTCGTTTCGTACATTCCGTTTCTGGTCCGCCCACTCGACCTCGCCGCGATCGTGGCCTTCTCCGCCGCGGCGATCCTGGCGGCCTCGTGGCTGCCTGCCCGCCGCGCCGCGCGCGTGGACATCGCGGAAGCGCTGAGATACGAATGAGTTCAGGGATCGAGGTTCAAAGTCTAAGATTGGGCTTTCGGCCGCAGGCGTTCGCTCTGCGAACGGGCGGCCGAGAGTTTCTGGCAGGATCCGAGCTATCGTCTTGAAAACTCTCGGCTGCCGGTCGTCCGCGACCGCGGTAGCCGAAAATCTCGTCGCCGCTCCTCTGCGATGCCACCGCATCGCCGTCGTCGCGTCTCCTGGCATCTGACCCCGCGGCGCTCGCAACGCCATCCCACACCCTTTTTCCGCAACCTGCTTGAGGTTAAACTCACTCCATCGGGAGGTCCTATGTCCAGAACGTCGACACGCTTGGCGGTGGCGGGCTTCTCTCTTCTCTTGTCGTTGCCTCTTCTCGGGCAGACTTGCGGCGACTGGCAGTGGTCCAACCCGCGCCCGCAGGGTAACCGCCTCGGGGGCGTTGCCTGGGGCGATGGCCGCTTCGTCGCCGTCGGCGCGGCCGGGACGGTTCTGACCAGCGCGGACGGTGAGGACTGGACGCCGGGCGGCGCGCGCACACGGTTCGACCTGCGCGACGTGGCCTGGGCCGGCTCGCGGTTCGTAGCCGTGGGAGACGCCGGGACGGTTCTGACCAGCGCGGACGGCCTGGCGTGGACGCCGCAGCCCTCGAGCGGCCCGGCCGCGCTGCGCCGGGTGATCTGGAACGGTTCGCGGCTCCTCGCCGTGGGGGACGCCGGCACCATCCTCACCTCGACGGACGGGCGGCACTGGACGGCGGCCAAGTCCGGGACCGGCGAGGACCTCTTCGACGCGGCTTGGGGAGAAGGCCGGTTCGTGGCCGTCGGACGCAACGGCACTCTCTTGTCGAGCCCCGACGGGTCTTCTTGGGTGGCATCGGTGAACTGGGCCGGAGGTTCGTTTGCCTCCGTGGCCTGGAGCGGCCGATCGTTCGTGGCGTGGGGCAACATCTTTCCCGGCTATGCCCTCATTCTGTCGAGCGCCGATGGGGTTGCCTGGTCCGGAGCCTCGCCAAACATCCGCCACGAGCTCGCCTCCCTGGTGTGGACCGGCTCCGCGTGGATGGGTGTGGGGGACAACGGCGCGATCTACCGCAGCGAGGACGGCGTGGGCTGGAGCGCGGTGCCATCGTCGACCTTTAACGATCTCGCGCGCCTGGCCTCGAACGGCTCCCGCTTCGTCGCCGTCGGAGCGAAGGGGACGATCCTCTCGAGCGCCGAAGGGCTCGAGTGGTCGAACCGCTTCCCGGGCCTGCGCTCGGCCCTGGCCGACGTGGACTGGAGCGGCCAGAAGTACGCCGCCGTGGGTGTCTACGGCACGATCGCGGTCAGCGACGACGGCGACTCGTGGAGCAGCACGAACTCCGGGGTCGGCACATGGCTCCTCGGCATCGTATGGAACGGGTCGCAATTCGTGACGGTCGGGGAGCGCGGCCGGATCCTCACGAGCCCGGACGGCGTGGCCTGGACCTCGCGCGCGCCCGAGACCGACGGCGTGCTCTACGACGTCATCTGGGATGGAGCGCGCTTTGTCGCCGTGGGGACCGGTGGGAACGTCCTGGCGAGCGCGGACGGGTCCGGGTGGAGCCGCATCGGGACCGGCGCCGGGAACGACCTGCACAAGATCGTCTGGAATGGCTCCCTGTACGTTGCCGTTGGGGGAGATCAGGCCCGCCTGATTTTCACGAGCCCCGACGGCGCGCAATGGACGAAGAGCTACCATCGGTCGCAGGGCGGGATTTGGGGCCTGACCTGGACGGGAACCTCCTTTGTCGCCGTGGGTGACGGGGGATCCGTTTACACGAGTCCCGACGGCCTCTCTTGGACCGAGCGTTCCGCAGGCGTTTCCGAGTGGCTCTACGGCGTCGCCTGGACCGGGTCGCAGCTCGTCGCAGTGGGCGAGGGAGGGGTTCGGGTCGAGAGTGTCGACGGCGAGAGCTGGTCGGTCGCGTCGTCGGGCACATCGAACGACCTGCTGGGAGTCGCCTGGAGCGGCGGCCGCCTGCTGGCCCTCGGACGTTCCGGGACAATCCTGACGAGCCAATGCGATGCCGGAGCTCCCGTGCGGCTTCCCGCAGATGGACAGTCGGGCCGATCGACGCGCGTCGTGACGCGCGACTGAGGGAACACTCATCCGGGCCCGAGTCCGGAAAACTCTTTGGCGGCGGCCGCAGAGCGACCGGGGGCGGAAAGCCCTTGCGCCTCGGTGCGCAAACACCCTAATCTCGCTTGAATGCCCCGGCGAACCGACATCCACAATATTCTCGTCATCGGTTCGGGCCCCATCGTCATCGGCCAGGCGTGCGAGTTCGACTACTCGGGCACGCAAGCGGTCCGCGCGCTCAAGCGCGAGGGTTATCGCGTCGTGCTCGTCAACTCGAACCCGGCCACGATCATGACCGACCCGGAGCTGGCCGACGCGACTTACGTCGAGCCGCTCACCCCGGAGTTCCTCGAGCGGATCGTCGAGAGGGAGCGGCCGGACGCGATCCTACCCACGGTCGGCGGCCAAACGGCCTTGAACCTGTCCCTCGCACTCGCCGACCGCGGGGTTCTCGACAAGTGGAGTGTCCAGCTGATCGGCGCCAACGAGCGGGCCGTGCGCCTGGCGGAGAACCGCGAGCTCTTCAAGCAGGCCATGCTCGAGATTGGCGCCGACGTGCCGCGCTCCGGAACAGCCCATTCGGTCGAGGAGGCGATGGCCGTCCTCGACCAGATCGGCCTGCCCGCCGTCGTGCGTCCATCCTTCACACTGGGAGGCACGGGCGGATCCTCCCCGCGAACACCAGAGGAGTTCCGCCGCGCCATCGAACACGGCCTGGCGGAGTCTCCGGTGCGGGAAGTGCTGATCGAGGAGTCGGTCGAAGGGTGGAAGGAGTTCGAGCTCGAGGTGATGCGCGATCACGCCGATAACGTGATCATCGTCTGCTCGATCGAGAACTTCGACGCGATGGGGATCCACACGGGCGATTCGATCACGGTGGCGCCCCAGATGACGCTCTCGGACCGCCAGTATCAGCAGATGCGCGACGAGGCCAAGGCGGTCATCCGCAAGGTGGGGGTCGACACCGGCGGGTCGAACATCCAGTTCGCCGTGGAGCCGGCGACGGGCCGGCGCGTCGTCATCGAGATGAACCCCCGGGTGTCGCGCTCCTCGGCCCTGGCTTCCAAGGCGACGGGCTTTCCGATCGCAAAGATCGCGGCGCTCCTGGCGGTCGGCTACAGACTCGACGAAATCCCCAACGACATCACGAAGAAGACGCCCGCATGCTTCGAGCCCTCGCTCGACTACGTCGTGGTCAAGATCCCGCGCTGGACCTTCGAGAAGTTTCCGCGCGCCGACCCGCGCTTGACGATCCAGATGAAGTCGGTGGGCGAGGCCATGGCGATTGGCGGCACCTTCGCCGAAGCGCTCGGCAAGGCGATCCGGTCGCTCGAGATCGGGCGCGATGGTCTGGACGACGGCGGGCCCGCCCTGGACGGCGAGGAGCTGCTCGACAAGCTCTCCGTGCCGACCTGGGAGCGCCTCTTCCACCTGCGGCGGGCGCTTCTGGCCGGGATGAGCGTCGACGAAATCGCCGCCCGCACCCGAATCGATCCGTGGTTTCTGGACGCCGTGAGGCGAATGGTCGAGTGCGAGCGCGGCTTCTCGGGCCGACATCCAGCGGACCTGTCCCCGGAGGAGCTGCGCCGTGCCAAGCGCTTCGGCCTCTCGGACCGGTCGCTCGCCCGGGCGATGGGCGCGCGCGAGGAGCAAGTTCGGCAACGGCGGCGGGATCTCGCGATCGTCCCCGTCTTTAAGAGGATCGACACCTGCGCGGCGGAGTTCGAGGCGCAGACGCCGTACTTCTACTCGACCTACGAGGAGGAGAACGAGTCGATCCGGACGGACAAGCCCAAGGTCGTCGTGCTCGGAGGGGGCCCAAACCGCATCGGCCAGGGGATCGAGTTCGACTACTGCTGCGTCCACGCCTGCTACGCGCTCTCCGAGCGCGGCTTCGAGACCGTGATGATCAACTGCAACCCGGAAACGGTCTCGACGGACTACGACACCTCCGATCGGCTCTACTTCGAGCCGCTCACGTTCGAGGACGTTGCCGCCGTGCTGGACAACGAGAGGCCGGACGGCATTCTCGTGCAGTTCGGGGGGCAGACGCCCCTCAAGCTCGCGCGGCCGCTCGAGGCGGCGGGCTACCCGATCTGGGGCACCTCCCCCGAGTCGATCGACCTGGCCGAGGACCGCGGGCGCTTCGGTCAGCTCCTGGGCGAGCTCGGCCTCAAGGCCCCGGCGCACGCGGAGGCGCGGGTGCCGGCGGAGGCGCTCGCCGCCGCGCGCCGGATCGGTTACCCGCTGATGGTGCGTCCCTCCTATGTGCTGGGCGGCCGCGCCATGGCGGTCGTCTTCGACGACGCGCATCTGTCGCGCTACATGGCGCGGGCGCTCGAGACCTCCCCCGACCATCCGGTCCTGATCGACCGGTTTCTCGATGACGCGTTCGAGTACGACGTGGACGCCCTGTCCGACGGGAAGGACACGTGGATCGGCGGGATCCAGCAGCACATCGAAGAGGCCGGGATCCACTCCGGCGACTCCTTCTCGGTCCTCCCGGCCTGGAAGGTGGCGGCCCCGATGCTCGAGCAGATCCGCGACGCGACGCGCCGCCTTGCCCGGGCGCTCCAGGTGCGGGGTCTCGTCAATATCCAGTTCGCGACGCAGGGTGGCTGCCTTTACGTCCTCGAGGTCAACCCGCGCGCCTCGCGCACGGTGCCCTTCGTCTCAAAGGCCATCGGCGTTCCGATGGCGCGAGCCGCCGCTCTGCTCGCGGCTGGAGACTCGCTCGAGTCTCTGAGGCTGCCTCCCGAGCGAGAGCCCGTGGACTTCTTCATCAAGGCGCCTGTCTTTCCCTTCAAGAAGTTCCCGGGGGAGGACACACTGCTCGGCCCGGAGATGAAGTCGACCGGCGAGGTCATGGGCATCTCGCCGCGCTTTGGCGGCGCGTTCGCCAAGGCCTGCGAGGCGGTTGGGATGCGGCTGCCGAAGGGAGGCAGGGCCTTCCTGACGGTCAATCCCTACGACAAGGCGGCGACGATTCCGATCGCCCGGGAGCTCGCCGACCTCGGGTTCGCGCTCTGCGCGACCGAGGGGACGAAAGCAGCGCTCGAGGCGGCGGGCCTTTCGGCGGAGCGGGTCTACAAGGTCAACGAGGGGCATCCCAGCGCCGTCGACCGCATGGAGGCGGGGGACATCCAGCTGGTCATCAACACGCCCCTCGGACGCGAGTCGCACTTCGACGAGCCCGCGATCCGAGCGGCAGCCCTGCGCCTGGGGATCCCGTGCCTGACGACCCTCTCGGCCTCGGCCGCCGCGGTGGAGGCGATCCGTGCGTTGCAGGAGGGGACAACCGGAGGCGTTGCGGCGCTGCAGGAGTACCACCGAGGGTGAGGATGGAGGAGGTAGGCCGCAGGTGGTAGGCGGACAGAAGATAGACCCCGACGTCCTCAGTCCGACTTCCTACGAGCTGCGCAGGCCGGGCACTCCCGCCCGCATCCTGCTCTTTCTCGTGGCCCTCTTCGGCTACGGGCTGGCGCTCTCGATCGCGTTCCCCCCGGGCGCGCCGGACCGCCTGCCGGTCCTGATCCTTTCGATCTTGCTCGCGCTCGCGACGGCGCAGCGGTGGGGACGCGGCGCCCGTCTCTTCGCGGTCCTCTTTCCGTGTGCGGGGCTGATCGCCCGCCTCGCGGGCGGCAGTGACCCGGCCGCGTGGCCGACGCTTCTCTTCGCGGGTTTCGCTGCGGGTTGGACCTTCCGCTTCGTCTACGACTTCGACACAGAGCCCGACCCGTCGGGCCCGGACTCGATCTTGAAGGCTCTGCTCGCGCTGTGGGCGCTGTCGGCGCTGCTCGCGGTCGTCGAGGCGCGCACGCTCTGGGCGTTGCTGCATGGGCTTTCGGGGCGGGCGGTCAATGGTGAGGGACTCCCCGAGTCGACGGCGATCCGGGAGAGCCTGCTCGCCTTCGGCGCGCTCGTCTCGGGCGGCGGCTTCTTTCTGCTGATGCGCCGGTCGGGCGATGGGATCCGCAGGCAGACGCTTGCGGCCGCCCTCTTCGGGACGGCTCTTTCCGCCGGCGCCGCGATACTGCAGCGGCTTTCGGCGCTCCCCGCCGAGCCGCATCCTTTCTGGAGGATGACGGGGAGGCTCTCGGGCGGCGCGGTGGACCCGAACTCCCTGGGTCTCGCCTGCGCGCTGGCGTTGGTCGTCGGCGTCGCCGCCGCGAGCGAGCGAGGGTGGCGCCCGCCGGCTGCGGCGCCGCTCCTGATCCTGCTTGCGGGTCTCCTCCTGTCGGGCTCCCGCAGCGGGCTCGCCGTGATCGCGGGAAGCCTCCTTCTGCTCCTGATCTTGCGTCGCAAGGCGCTCTCGGCCCGTGCCCTCGGGCTCGTCACGGCGGCCACCGGGGTTCTGCTCGCGGCCGTCCTGTTGTCCGCCGCATCGCGCGGCTCGCTCGGCGGCCGGCTCACGGCGATGCTCGACCCGTCGTGGCCGATCGCCTCCCGCGTCTCGTCCCGCCCCATTCTGTGGAGCGCGGCCTATCGCCTCTTTCGGGAGCATCCGATCGAGGGAGGCGGGATGGGCGTCTTCACCTGGCGGCTTCCCGACCTGCTGCGGGCGCGGGGACTGCAGCTGCCGATGCGCGACAATCCGGGGAGCGCCTACTTCCAGGCGCTCGCCGAGACCGGGATTCTCGGACTTGCAGTGACGCTGCTCTTCGCGGCGGCTCTGGCACGGGACGGGTTGCGGCGTCTCACGCGGGGCGAAGGCGGCGGCGTGCCCGCGGCGGCGGCGCTCGGCGCGCTTTCCTTCCTCGGCGCCCTCGCCGTGGGCTCCCACTGGCTCGCGGCCGACACGAGCCTCCTCTTCTTCCTGATCGCCTCGGTCGCGACCCTGCCGGCGCAGGCCTCTCGCAGCTGGCCGCCGCGCGCGTGGCCGCGAGCCGGCGTCCTCCTGTACGCCGCGGCGGCGCTGGCGGCGGGGCTTTCGACCGCGCAACCGGAGGAAGCGTTTCGGTACGGCGCGCGAATCGGCTTCTATTCCCCGGAGACCGGTCCCGGCGGTGTGTTCCAATGGACGCGTCAGAACTTCGCGTTGTGGCTTTCGCCGGGGCAGCGCGTGCGTCTGGCTCTGGCGCACTTTTCTCCGTTGGACCGGTCGGTCCAGATCACGGCGCGGGAGCGTGGCCGGCTCCTCTACCGCCGCACGCTCGACCCGGGAGGAATCGTGACCTTGGATCTTTCCGGCGGCGCGTCGCGGCCGGGGGCCATCTCCTTCGCCCTCTCTCGGTCGTTCGTGCCGAGGCGCCTGGGAATCCCGGGCAATGACGCGCGCCAGCTCGGGCTCCAGGCCGTGTTTCTGGACCGATAGCCTGCCAGGAGCCCGAGGTCGTGGAGCTTCAGTACCATCCCGCCTCAGGCCGCCGGACGGTCTCCGCGGTTTCGCTCGGACCGCGCGGAGAGAAGCTGCTCATCCTGCTCGCCGCGCTCGCGACTCTCCTGTCGATCTCGCTCTGGTGGACGACACCGGCCGTGATCGTGCGTACGGCGCGAGAGGAGCATTTCTCGGCGGCGACACGAGAGCTTGCTGCCGCCCGGGTCGCGAACCGGGAGCTGAAGCGGCGGACCGCCTCGTTTGGCGAGCGGGAGCTCGCCTGGGGAGACGAGCTCTCCAAGATCGCCTTCCTGTACGGCGTCTCTCCCTCGCGCTGGCCGCGCCTGCTCGATCCGGCGCGGGGTGTGCTCGCCATTGAGGATGCGCCGCGCCTGGCCGAAGGCCTGCAGGCGTACCTGCGCGGCCTCGAACGCGGGCGGGCACTGCTCGCCGAAGTGGAAGCGCAGAGCCCCGACCTGCCGGCGCGCACCCCCTCGATCATGCCGATCTCGGCGGCGATCTCCGAGCCCGCCGCCTTCTTCGGCCCGCGCTTGTCTCCGTGGACCGGACAGGAAGAGTTCTTCTGCGGCCTCGATCTCGCGGCGCCAGAGGGCGCGGCGGTCTTGGCGCCGGCCGACGGCCGCGTCGTCTTCACGGGCCGCGCAAGGCGGGAGGCGGCTTCGAGGCTGTGGCAGTTCGGGACCCTGGTAGTGATCGTGCATGGCCCCGAGGCGGCGACCCTTTTCGGCCACCTCTCCCGGATCGAGGTTCGCCGCGGGGACCGCGTTCGCCGCGGTCAGCGCCTCGGAGCCGTCGGAAGGACCGGCTGGGCCGTGTCGCCCAGGCTCCACTACGAGCTGTGGAAGCCGCAGGAGGGGGTCTGGCGCCCGACCGATCCGCTCTTCGCGATTTTGGACCGGCGCCTCGACGGGCGCCACCGCTCGCTCGAGCAGATGCTCGCGACTTCCGCTCCCGAGCCGATCGATCGCCTGCCGGGGGTACGCTAGCGTCGGCCTTGGTCGTAAGGGCGGGGCTTGTCCCCGCCCTTCTCGAATGGGCGGCCGCAAGGGCCGCCCCTACGGATCCGACGTTCGTCAAGCAGTCGGCTGCCCGCCGCCGGGAGCCCGGGGGTTCGGCTCAGCGCGGATAGCGGGCGGCGCGCTCGCGGTGCGCGGCCAGGCGCGCCTTGACGTCTTCGAGGCGGTCGCCGCCCGTCAGCTCCAGCAGCGCATCGGCGAGCACGAAGGCGAGCATGGCTTCCGCGATGACGCCGCAGGCGGGGACCGCGCAGACGTCGCTTCTCTCGTAGGCGGAGCGGGCGGGCTCGCCGGTCTCGAGATCGACCGAGTCCAGGCCGCGCGCCAGTGTCGAGATCGGCTTCATGGTGACGACGACGATCAGATCCTCTCCGTTGCTGACGCCGGCTTCGAGGCCC
>JBGPCK010000041.1:0-24262 GCA_041481715.1 Thermoanaerobaculia bacterium
CGCGGTTCTCGACGTGGATCGCCGCGTGGTCGCCTCCCCAGCAGTTGGGGTTCATCGCCGCTGCCAGGTAGTCTGCCGCGGTCCCGACCGGGTCCGCGGTGGCGTTGATGAAGCCGTAGAAGCGCGGGTGGGAGTTGCCCATCGGGAAGGAAAGGATGTGCTCGCGCACGAAAGCGAGCACCTGTTCGAAAGGTTGCCCGTCTTCGGGCACCGGCTCCTCGAAGAGCGGGGCGCGGCCCGCGACCTTGCCGAAGACCGGTCGGGACACGAGCTTTTCCCGATGCTCGGCGACCGCGTCGGCGGCGGCGTAACCAATTCGGCGGATCTCGTCGGGGGACAGATCGAAGGAAGGTCGGTTCATGAACGGCTATTGAACGATGCGCCCGGCACGCGTGACAAGAGCCAAGTGACGAGGGATTGGCCTCCCGTCAAGACGAAGAGGGCGGCCCGACAGCCGCCCCCATTCGCGATCGGCCTCGAGGAGCCCCCTACTGAATCACCCCGCACGCCAGGCGCCCGCCGGCGTTACCCGTGGGCTGCGTCTTCAGGTCGTCCGCCTTCTCGTGGAAGATGACCGCCCTGCCGACGACCGAGCTTGCGCCGGGCTTGACGGTCAGCATGGTGGACGTGATCTCAAGGTCTCCGGTGCCGTCCGCCTTGATCTCGATGTTGCCGAGGTCGCCGGCGTGGTGCTGCCCGTCCATCGGTCCGGCGTGCGGCATGTTGGTCGGGTTGAAATGGCCACCCGCGGACTTGGCCTCCGGGTCCGAGCAGTCTCCCTTCTCGTGGATGTGCAGGCCGTGCGTGCCGGGCGGGGCCTTCTCGACGTGGACGACGACCTTGACGCCGCCGCTCGCAAGCTCGGTGAACGTCGCCGTGCCCGTGACCGTCGAGCCGCTCCGGGGTTCGATCTTCGCCTTGGCTTGTGCGGGCGCATCGGCGGCCCTGGCGGATGCGCAGGCGAGCAGAAAGCCGCCGGCCACCGCCGCAATGGAGATCCGCTGGGTCTTCATACTTTCCTCCTCCTTGAGAGCCGGGATGATAGAAGATATGAGTCGCGGGCGCTCGCCCGAGAGAGAAATGACGCGACTCTCCGAATTGGTCCCCCCCGTCGAAGTCTCGCGGCTCCTGCTTGCCGCCCTGGTGGCCGCGGGGGCGGTCGTCTCAGTGGCGTCGGAGGGGCGTTTGTCGAACTTCGCGGGAGGGTTCGCGGCGGGGGCGGGCTCCGTCCTGATTGCGTCGTACTTGAGGGGGCGGCGTCCCCCTGTCGGGGAGGACTCGCGCCCGAGCGAGACGCCATGAGAGTCCTCGTCGTCGAAGATGAGCAGAAGATCGCGCAGTTCCTGAAGAAGGGGCTCACCGAGAAGGGTTACACGGTCGAGACGGTCGGCGACGCGGACACGGCGCTCGAGCGCGCCTCCTCATCCCCTTTCGATCTGCTCATTCTCGACCTGCTCCTGCCCGGCTCGCGGGACGGCCTCGAGCTCTGCCGCGAGATGCGAACGCGCGGGATCCGCGCGAAGATCCTGATGCTGACGGCCCGCGACACGGTCGAGAACAAGATCGAGGGGCTCGACGCCGGCGCCGACGACTATCTCGTCAAGCCCTTCTCGTTTCGCGAGCTGCTCGCCAGACTCCGGGCGCTGGTGCGGCGCACCGAGGTGACCGAGCCGGGCCCGGTCGTCTCGGGAGAGATCCTCTACGATCCGGACTCACGCGAGGTCGTGCGCGACGCCGAGACGGTGCGGCTCACCGCGCGGGAGGGGGCACTGTTCGAACTGCTGCTGCGCCGCCGCGGAAGAGTCGTTTCGCGGTCGGAAATTCAGGCGCGCATCTGGGAGGACAGCTTCGACCTCTCGACCAACATCATCGACGTCTACATCAACGCGTTGCGCAAGAAGCTCGATTCCGGCGGTCGCGAGCAGCTGATCCAGACTGTGCGTGGCGTCGGCTACCGCATCCGCCCGCCGAGAGGCGAAGAGCCGACGCCGGACGAGGATTAGCGCGTGCCTCTCTTCGGCCGCCGAAAAGAAGAGCGGGCGGCCGCCGATCTGGGCGTTCTGAAAAGGCTCCTGGCCGAGACGGAGACGCATCCCCTGAAACGCGTTACCGTGGACGGCCTCTCGGGCGATGCGCGAGAGATCGCCGAGCGCTTGAACTCCCGACTCGACGCTCTGGCCACGACCGAAAAGGAGCAGCAACAGTTCATCGCTGACGTCTCGCACGAGTTGCGCACGCCGCTGACGGTCCTGCGCGGGTCCCTCGAGGTGACGCTCGAGGAGGAGCGGCGTCCGGTGGAGTACCGGGAGGCGCTGGGAAACGCGCTGCTCGAGGTGCGGCACCTCGCGCGCCTGTCGCAGAACCTGCTCTTTCTGGTCCGCGGGGAGAGCGGGCGCATCACGCTCTCGTTTGCGAACATGGATCTGACCCGACTGCTTTCCGACTTCGCCCGGGAGCTCACGCTGGCGTCGGCGGACCGGGGGCTGACGGTGACCGTGGAGATCCCGGAAAGGCCCATCACCGCGTTCGTCGACGCGGACCGGCTCCAGCAGGTCTTCCAGAACCTCTTCGAGAACGCGATGCGCTACACACCGGCGGGGGGCTCGATTCGCGTGCGCCTCACGTCCTCGCCCGGCGAGGCGCGCATGGAGGTGTCCGACACGGGCATCGGCATCCCGGAAAAGGACCTGCCCTTCGTCTTCGAGCGCTTCTTCCGCAGCGACCGCGCGCGCCGGGCCTACACCGGCGGCTCCGGGCTCGGCCTCTCGATCGCGCGTTGGATCGTCGAGGCGCACAAGGGAAAGATCGCGGTCTCGAGCGCGGTCGGAAAGGGGACGACGTTCACGGTGATGCTGCCGCTGGTGACGTGACAAGGGGCCGAGTTTCGGCGGGAATCCGCCAGGGAGAATCCATCTGTTGGATCGCCGCCCGCGTTCGCTAGTCGGAGTCGGAGGCCTCAATCGGCGCGAGGAGATCCTCGAGAAAGAAGGCGGACAGCGCCGCGCGACCCGTGAGCCCCGCCTTGGAATAAAGCGCGCGAGCCTGACCGCGAATCGTTCGTTCACTGGTGGCGCGGAGCCCGGCAATTTCCTTGAGACTGAAGCCCTTGAGAAGAAGCAGAGCCACCTCACGCTCCGCATCGGTCAGGTTCCAGCGGGAAAACTGCGCCTCGATCGCCTCCCCAAGGCCATTGAGAAGCGAGCGGGCTTCCGACCGCCAGCGTTGCCCCTGGAGGCGGGTGACCTCGAGATCGCGGATCAAGACTCGTTGCTCCTCGTACTGGCGATGGGTCACGCGGAAGAGGAGAACGACTCCGACGCTCACCAGGACGACCGGGAGGATGTCGAGCAGCTCCAGCGCGAGATCGAGCGGGGACAGATGGGGGTTTTCGTGCAACTCCTTGCCGAGCAGGAGCACGACGCCTCCGATCACGGCGGCCAGGGCCCAGATCCGGCTCCGGCGATCAATCCACTCGCTCATCGTCTGCCATCCCGCCAGGCGGCAAGCTCCGCCGTTACCGTCCGGTGAGAGAAGAGAATATCCCCGCCGGGCGGCAACGGCTGATCACCGCCCGAATCGAACAGGTCCCCGCGGCTCCTCGGGCCAAAGTTCCCATGCTACGGAGAGGGTAGTGCCGCACAACGAGAATCGAAGTTGCAATGCACGAGCTGGAGGACCTCGGCGGTGTCCGGGTTGACCTCGAGGAAGAGACCGATTCCCGCCGTGTAGTACTTTCGCTCGAAGACGCCCGGCTCGAGCGGCGTGGACTCCTTGGTCACGACGCAATCACCGGAGCAGAGGAGCGTTGCGAGCTGCCGGGGGACGAGCCGGTCGAGCTCGGCGTCCGTGCCGAACGCGTAAGTCGTGGAGAGGACCTCCGCCACGTCCTCGGCGGTGCCCAGGGCGAACTCCTGCCGGTTCACGTCTCCCCGGTTCGGGAAGGCCCGGAAGAGGATGCCCGCCTTGGTGCCGTCGCGCCCGACCTTGAACGAGCCGTCCAGGCCGACGAGTTCCGGCTTGCTCGGGTTGTCTCCCTCGAATGTCTCGAGCTCCTGGACCTGCTCACCGCAGTAGAAGACGTCCCCGCTCTTGGCCTGTGCGAACCAGTCGTCGGTGTCCTCGACGAGATCTCCCCCCTGCGTGACGCGGTCGTTGACGACGATACACGTCACCCCTTCGATGCGCTTGGTTCGGTTCAAGACTTCTACGCGGACGGTTTGAGCCCCGCCACGGTACTCCCAGCGGTTGCCGATCCCGAGGGGAACGTACCGGTTGGGATTGGTCAGATTCGTGAAGTCGTCGTCGAACGACGCCGGCTCGAAGTCTGGGTCGTAGCGGTCCTCGCCGAGGGAGTCACAGACATCCCGGCGCGCGTTGAGCTGTTTACGGCAGAGCTGCAGCGCTTCCTGGCGCGCGTTATCGGCGTCCGACCGGCACGCCTCTCGCTCGGCTTTGTCCGACAGGTTGAGGCAGATGCCGTCCGCGACGAAGTGGTCCGCCCGCACTTGGTTCTCGCACGCGTGAAAGGCGGCCCCGGCCGTCGCCGAGCAGAAGTTTCCCTTGTCGCCGCGCTCCCCTCCGCCCGCGAGGGCCGGTGCGGGAAGCAGACAGATCGCGGAAGCCATTGCGAAAAGACTTCCAAGGAGCGCGAGATTTTGCCTCGCGGCAAGCGCCCGGAATGCTTCGACTCCCGTTCCCATCGTCCTCTGCCTGGTCATGTCTCCCACCTCTCTCCTTTTCCGGACGGCATCGCTATCCCAATGATGGCGCTGTGAGGTCCATTTCGATCCTTCCTGCGAGGGGAGCGGTTGTCCATTCGTCCGATGTCGTACGACGCGAGGCGACCGCAGCAGCGCGGATTCGCATAGGTCGGATGACCTAGGGGAACGCCTCATCCGGCGCGCTTATCGTCCGCGGGGGCGCTAGCGGGCACCCTGTTGGCTCGGCCGGCTGACTTCCGAAACCCGCTTCGATAGAGTGCCCTCTCTCATGCGTCCCGTCTTCGTCCTTTCCGCCGCCCGGACCCCGATCGGCAAGTTCGGCGGCGCCTTCGCGAGCCTGACCCCGGCCGACCTCGGTGAAGTCGCGGCCAAGGCGGCGATCGAGCGCTCGGGCTTGCCGGCAACGGCGATCGACGAGACGATTTTCGGGCACGCGCGGCAGGCGGGAGGCGGGCCGAACACGGCCCGGCAGGTTTCGCACCGCGCAGGAGTTCCGGACTCGGTGCCGGCCTACACGGTGAACAAGGCCTGCGCCTCCTCCTTGAAGGCCCTGACGCTGGGCGCCCTTTCGATCGCGGCCGGAGAGAACGACCTGGTGCTCGTCGGAGGCACCGAATGCATGTCGGCGACTCCGTACCTCCTGCCGCGCGCCCGCTTCGGCCACCGGATGGGGCACGCGGAGCTCGTGGACGCGATGTACAAGGACGGTTTCCTCTGCCCCCTGTGCGGGCAGCTCATGGGAGACACTGCCGAGAACCTCGCGCGGGAGCACGGGATCCTTCGCGCCGAACAGGACGCCTACGCGGTGGAGTCGCAGCGCCGAGCCGCCCAAGCGATCGCGTCCGGGCGGTTTACCGACGAGATTGCGCAGGTCGAGATCGCCGGCAAGAAGGGGAGCGTTCGGGTGGAGAAGGATGAGCACCCTCGCCCGGAGACAACCCTCGAAACGCTGTCGAGACTCCCTCCGGTCTTCGATCCGGAGCACGGCACCGTTCATGCCGGCAACTCCTCCGGGATCACCGACGGCGCCGCGGCTCTCGTTCTCGCGAGCGAGGCAGAAGCGAGCAAGTCGGGTGTCGAGCCGCTCGCTCGAGTTCTCGCCTGGACCTCCGCCGGCGTGGACCCGGCGCGCATGGGCATCGGGCCCGTTCCCGCCGTCCGGGCCGTGCTCGAAAGGGCGGGCAAGAAGCTAACACAGGTCGATCTGATCGAGCTCAACGAGGCCTTCGCCGCGCAGGTCGTCGCCTGCGCGCGCGAGCTGCCGCTCGACATGGCGCGCGTCAACGTCAATGGCGGCGCCATCGCGCTGGGGCATCCCATCGGCGCCACGGGAGCCCGTATCGCGACGACGCTTCTGCACGAGATGAAGAAGCGGGACGCGAAGCTCGGACTCGCGACGCTCTGCGTCTCGGGCGGAATGGGGATGGCCGTGCTCTTCGAGAAGGGCTAGCAGGCTCTCCCATGCGCATCGCCCTCACGCTCGACCGGGACGCCTCGAAGCGCGAGCAGAACGACTACGTCGCGGCGCTCATCGGCGCGGGCTTCGCGCGCGAGGAGATCGTGACCCTTTCGCCCGGCTCGGCCGTAGAAGGAGACTACGACGGTGTGGTGATCGGCGGCGGCTGCGACGTCGATCCCGCTCGCTACGGGCAGGCGGTCCGATCGGACGCCAACGTCGAGCTGGACGCCGACCGCGACACGACCGACTTCGCCCTGCTCGACTGGGCCCTTCGGTCGCGGACACCCACGCTCGCGATCTGTCGCGGGCTGCAGGTCGTCAACGTGGCCTTCGGTGGCACGTTGATCCAGGACCTGCCGTCGGAGCGGCCCTCGGAGGTCGTGCATGAGACCGCCGAAAAGAACGACAAGACTCGACTCGATCACACCGTCCGGCTTGCACCGGGTACTCGGCTCGCCAAGATCGCCGCCGCGCCGGAGCTTCCGGTCAACAGCCGCCACCATCAGGCAATCGAGCGGCCCGCGCCGGGCCTCACGGTCTCCGCGGTGGCTCCCGACGGAGTCATCGAGGCCCTCGAAGTGGCGGATCCGTGGATGCTGGCCGTGCAGTGGCACCCGGAGAACCTGGCCGGGGGAGACGGCCCGTCTCGTCGGATTTTCCAGGAGTTCGCGCGCGTCGTGCGGGCCCGCGCGCGCGCCGCCCGCGAGTGATTTTCGCAATTCCGGTGGCGCCAGCCCGTGTTCTGGGAGGTCTGAAATCGAGACGGTCCCGCATTCGAGAGGAGCTTCTATGACTCGTCGCCTCGTGATTTTCACGACGCTCCTGGTTGTGGCCGCTGCCGCGGCGGCCGCGGCGCAGACCGAGCGGATCGCTTCCGAAAAACTCGTCGACGGCATCTGGGCGGCTCCGACGCCCGGCGGCTGCAATGTGGGTTGGTTCGTCGTCGGCAACGACGTGATCGCCATCGACGCGGGGGCCAACGAGGAAGTCGGCCGCGCCGTGATCGAAGAGATTCAGAAGACGGCGGGCAAGAAGCCCCGCTACCTCGTCGTGACCCACGCGCACCGGGACCATGCTGGCGGGGCCGCCGCCTTCGAAGCCGCCGGTGCACAGGTGATGAGCGCCGAGAAGGCGGCCTCCGCAGTCCTGTCCGTTCTGGACGCGGCGGCGCGCGGCGGCGCCGCGGAGGGAAAGGCGGGGGCGTCGAAACCGGCCGCAAACCCGGTCGTCCTGACGGTCGCCGATCACTCGCTCTTCGTCGGCAGCCAGTCGCGCCGCGCCGAGATCTACTATCTGGGCCCCGGCCACACGCAGGGAGACCTGGTCGTGGTCCTCCCCGGCGACGGTGTCCTGTTCTCGGGCGATCTGGCGGTCAACGGCGTATTGCCCTACCTGCGCGGGGCCGACGTTGACCCGAAGGGCTGGCAGCGAATCCTGCCCCGCCTGGCGGCCCTGAAGATCGACAAGATGGTCCCGGGACACGGGAAGATCGGGCCCCTCGCCGGGATCGCCGACACGGCGGCCTACATCGCAAAGGTCAACGAGATCGTCGTGAGGCTCCTCTTGACCAACCCGACGGACACGATGCTCGAGGTGCAGCTGAGCGCTCCGGAGAACCAGATCGAGAATGTGAGGATCACGCCCGAACATGTCGCGAACGTGAAGGCGGTCTACCAGCTCGCCAGGGCGGAGCGCGAGAAAGTGGTCTCGAGCCCGAATCCGAACCCGACATCGACGCCTCGTCCCAAGTGATCCCCGTCCCGCGGATCGAGCTCTCGCGGACGGCGGACGGCCGGGCGGATCTCTCGATCGCGATCCCGCCCGTCAATGTCCTCGGCGTCGCGGATCTCGAGCTGCTGGCGGAGCGGGTTGCAGAGGCGGGCGAGGCCCGGGTCCTCGTGCTTTCGGGCCTGCCCCGAGCCTTCTCGGCGGGCGTGTCGATACTCGATCACGAGCCGGAGCCGGAGGCGATCGAGCGAATGCTTCTCGCCATGGGCCGCGTGCTCTCGGCGCTGATCGAGGTTCCGGCGGTGACGCTGGCGTCCGTGTCCGGCGCCTGCCTCGGCGGCGGCGCCGAGATCGTCGCGGCGTGCGACCTCGTGCTCGCCGCCTCGGACGCGCGGATTGGCTTTCCGGAGATCCGGCTTGCGTGCTTTCCGCCCGGCGCGGCGGCCCTTCTGCCCGCGCGCATCGGCCCGGCGCGCGCGAACGAGTGGATTCTGACGGGACGCACGTTCTCGGGGCACGACGCGGCGCAGGCCGGATTCGCCTCCCGAGCCGTGGACGCTGCGCGGCTCTCGCCGGAGACGGACCGCCTCGCGAAGGAACTCTTGTCTCGAAGCCCCAAGGCTCTAGCTGGGGCGCGGGACCTGCTTCGGGCCGGACGGCGCGAGGCTCTCGCTTCGGCGCTGCCGCGGGCGGAAGAGTCCTACCGGAAACTCGTCGGGAGCGAGGATCTGCGGCGGGCGGTGCGGGAGTTCCGCCGACGGTAGACTCGGTCCCCATGATCGTCTACTTGAACGGCCAGTTCGTCCCGGCCGAGAAGGCCGCGATCTCGCCGCTCGATCGGGGTTTTCTCTTCGCCGACGCGATCTACGAGGTCGTGCGCTTTCACCGCGGCCGGCCGTATCGCCTGGAGGAGCACCTGCGGCGGATGCAGGAGAGTCTCGACGCGCTCAAGATCGAGGCGGATGCCGCGTTCTACCCGGAGGTGTCGAGCCGCTTGCTCGCCGAGAACGGCCTCGCGGACACCGACGCGATCGTGTACGCGCAGGTCTCGCGCGGCGCGGCGCCCCGCACCCATGTCTTCCCGCCGAAGGGGACGCCGCCGACGATCTTCGCGTTCGCCCGGCCGAGCGATCCTCCGCCGCCCGAGGCAGGCGCCAGCGCCATCCTGCTGCCCGACGAGCGGTGGGGCCGCTGCGACATCAAGACGGTGATGCTCCTGCCCAACGTCCTGGCGGCGCAGCAGGCGCGCGAGGCGGGAGCGATCGACGCGATCCTCGTGCGCGGCGGCCTGGCCCTCGAAGCGACGAAGGCGAACCTGTTCGCCGTGCTCGACGCAAGTGTGCGGACGGCGCCCGCGGGACCCGCGATCCTGCCGGGTGTCACCCGCGGCGCGACGATCGCGGCCGCGCGGCGACTGGGGCTCTCGGTCGAGGAGCGAGCCCTTGGCGTGGAGGAGCTGTTTTCCGCCTCGGAGGTCTTCCTCGCCTCGACGACGTTGTGGACCTATCCCTTGGTTCGGATCGCGGGTCGAGTGGTCGGCGACGGGAAGCCCGGGCCGGTCACGGCGAAGTTGAAAGAGGCGCTGCAGGGGGAATTTCGCGGCAGCGGCGAGGTGTCCGGCTAGGCAACGGTGTCCGTCGGAAATCGAATCCGGCGGAAACCTACTCCTTTGAGCCCTTTCCCCTCGGGTACCCGGCCACGACCACCGACGAGATCCCGCCGCGGGAAGAGAATTTGCCGCTGACCGTCATTCGTTTTGGCCGACAGGCTGCCACGCAGTCCTCGAGGATGCGGTTGACCGCGTTCTCGTAGAAGATCCCGAGATTCCGGTACGCAACGATGTAGAGCTTGAGCGATTTGAGCTCGAGACACAGCCGATCAGGCACGTATCGGATCGTCAAGTGGCCGAAATCGGGCAGCCCGGTCCTTGGGCAGATCGCGTTGTACTCCGGGATCTCGACCGTGATCTCGTAGTCCGGGTACTGATTGGGCCACGTCTCGATCGGCGGGAGTGCGGCGTCGATGCCCGCTTTCGCATGCTCGTCCGTGTACTCGCTCATCGGATCGGATCCTAATTCAAGCTAAGATCGCGCCGCCCCATGGAATGGCTTCGGCAGCTCTTCCATCAGCTGACCGACGTGCAAACCCTCGTGCGCGTCGGCGGCCTCGCCGTCATCACGGCGATCGTCTTTTCGGAAACGGGACTCATGGTGGGTTTCTTCTTGCCGGGCGATTCGCTGCTCTTCACCGCGGGCGCGCTGGCTGCTCAGGGTCATCTCTCGATCGCGCTCCTGAACGTCCTTCTGATCGCCGCGGCGGTCGTCGGCGACACGGTGGGCTACTGGATCGGGCGCCGCGCCGGCCCGGCCCTTTTCAAGCGGCCGAGATCGCTTCTCTTCAATCCCGATCATCTGCGGCGTGCCCACGATTTCTACGAGAGGCACGGCGGCAAGACGATCATCCTCGCCCGTTTCATGCCGATCGTGCGGACTTTCGCTCCGGTCGTCGCCGGCATGGGTCGGATGGAGTACACGCGGTTCGTGTTCTTCAACGTTTTCGGCGGGATCGGTTGGGTCGTTTCGATGACGCTCGCGGGGTACTTCCTGGGCCGGGTCCCATTCGTGCAGCGTCACTTCGAAGCGGTGGTCCTCGGGATCATCTTTCTCTCGATCCTGCCGGGCCTCATCGCTCTGGCGCGCGAGCGGATGAAGGCGCGGAAGGCGGCGGCCCCTCGGATCGCCGAAAAGTGAGACCCGGCGGCCCGTCCCGAGCCGGAAGGAGGGTTCGGGCTTCGAGGGCGGCCGCCGGGCCGGGACGGCGTTCGAACGACTAGGCGACGGCCGACGTCGGGCCGGGGCGCTCCAGCGGCGCGCCCGAGCGCAGGTGCGACAGGAGTGAGCGGACGTCCTCGCTGTGGGATCGGTCGTGCTCCGCCATCATGCGCGGCAGGTCGGCGAGCGTGACGCGGCCGACCGACTCCTGAAATCCCGCGCGCTTCCAGGCCGCGGCGGGCACCGCGCGCAGGCGCTCGACGTTGCGGCGCCGCGCCAGACTGAAAGCCGCGAGCCCTTCGGCGAGGCTCCTTCTCTGATAGTCGCGCTCGCGGGCGATGCGATCGCCGTCGAAGTTCGAGAGCGTGGGCTCCTCCTCCGCGAGAATCCGGCGAATGCGGACGCCGTAGGCCTCACGCTCGAGGTCGGCCAGGTGCCAGACGTTTTCTACGAGCGAGAAGACCCCGGTCTCGGGTCGCCGTGTCGCCTCCCGGGGCGAGCATTCCCGAGCCGCCCGGGCTAGGAGCGCCGGCGTGGATTCCAGCGTCAGGAGCAGTGTTTCGAGCTTTTGACGATTCATCGACATCAGCCTCACTGCTTCAATACGCACCTCCGCAGCGAAAGTTTCTCGGTTTGGAGGCCGTCATGGACAGGGAGGGGGAGACGGGTGACGCGGAAACGGGTGACGTGGGGAAGGGGAGACGGCATCTCGGATCACCCCGTGTCTCACTCTCCTCGTCTCCCCGGCCGTTGAGCGTCTCCGGAGTTAGACTTCAATCGATGTTCGCCTCGATCCGCTCTTTCTTCGCCGAGCGCGCAGCCGGAAACCTCGACAAGGCCTCGACCGACCTCGTCAGGGTCGCCGCCTGTGCGCTCTTGCTCGAGCTCGCGCACGCCGATGACGACTTCTCCGAGGAGGAGCGCCAGAGAATCACGCGCGCCGCGATCGAGATGGGTGTCGAGGAAAGCGAACTGCGAGACGTGCTTGCGCTCGCGGAGGCCGAGCGGCGCGAGAGCGTGGACCTCTTTCAATTCACGCGCCTGGTGGCGGAGAGCTTCTCGCGCGAGGAACGCCTGAGGCTGGTGGAAGCGATCTGGGGAGTCGTGTATTCCGACGGCGTGCTGACGGAGGCCGAAAACCACCTCGCGCGGCGGATCGCGGAGCTGCTCGGTTTCCAGCATCCGGAGGTCCAGGCCGTCAAGGAGAAGGTGGCGGAGCGCAGGCGATAACGCGCCTCCTCCGGCTCCCGCGGCCGGCAGCCCATTGCGTCGGATCGGTGGAGCGTCGCTGTGCCACTCTGCCTCGGGTCCCGGTGCCACGCTCCGCTTCGTTCCGCCCAGGAGGTCTTTTGGCCCGCGGAACCATTCATTCGTCCCGGCCGGCCTCCAGCTCGTCGCCGCGTGGCTACAATGCGACTGCTCCGGAGGAAAGTGGTGTGTTCGGGCTCCAAGGATCGGGAGGCTGGCGGCTCCGTCGGCGCGCGAGGGTCGCGTTACGCACTCTTCTGCCGGGAGTCCTGGTGGCCTCGGTGGGTCTGGCGGCCCTGCCCGGACCGACGAAGGGCAAGCGCCGCTCGGTGGGTCCGTATGGCCGTGCCGTGATGGCGCTGGTGGTCGATGCCTCGTCGCCCGGTACGCTCTACGCGGGTACCGGGGGCGGCGTCTTCAAGAGCGCCGACGGGGGTGCGACCTGGACGGCGCTCGATCCGGATCTGGCCGGCATGTCGGTGGGCGCGCTCGCGATCGACCGCTCTTCACCCTCGACGGTCTGGGTGGGCACCGGAGCTGGAATCTTCAAGAAGACGCCGAGCGGTGCCAAGCGCATGGCGCTCCAGACCGAAATGGGAGGTCTCTTCGTGGGGGCACTCGCCATCGATCCGTCCTCCACCGCGACGGTCTACGCCGGCACGGGGAGCGGTGTCTTCAAGAGCACCGACGGCGGGGCGACATGGATTGAGGTCGGCCGCGGGTTGACGAATCAGTTCGTGACGACGCTCGCCATCGATCCTGCCGCGCCAGCCACCCTGTACGTCGCTACCAACGGCGGCGGAGTTTTCAAGAGTGTCGATGGTGGGGGCAGCTGGAAGGCTTCCAACGACGGCTTGAAGAGCGCGATCGTGCTCGCTCTCGCGATCGATCCGAGCGCCTCGGCGACGCTTTACGCACAGACGGTGGAGGGCGTCTTCAAGACCTCCGACGGAGCGAAGAGCTGGGCGCCCGTCAACAACGGCCTCGCGAGCCGGTTCACGCTCGCGCTGGCGATTGACCCGACGTCCTCGGACACGATTTACGCGGGCACCGCGAGCGGCGTTTTCAAGAGCGCCAACAGCGGCGCGAGCTGGACGCCGTCGAGCTCCGGCCTGACGAACCAGTTCGTGACCGCGCTCGCCATCGAACCCTCGAATCCGGCGACGCTTTACGCCGGCACCGACGGGGGGATCTTCAAGACCACGACCGGCGGATTGAGCTGGACGGAGCTGAAGAGGAATAATGACGAGCGGCGTGTCGGCTCCGGAGACTGAGGCCCCCGCCTTCGCGAGGTACGGCCGTTCGCGGCAGGTGCCGTGGCTCCTGCTGCTCGCGCTCGCGGCACCCCGCCTCGCCGTCCGCGGCGCCCCGATGTTCGCCCCTGCCGAGTCGAGCCCGGGCAGCGCGGGGGCCGTGCTGGCGCTCGCCATCGATCCCTCTTCCTCGGCCGTCTACGCCGGCACGACCGCCGGCGGCCTCTACCGCAGCGGCGACGGGGGGGAGCACTGGGCTCTCGTCGAGGGGCCGCTGGCGGGTCTCTCGGTGAGCTCCGTCGCCATCGATCCGGCGGAGCCCTCGACGGTCTACGCGGGCACCAACGGCGCCGGACTCTTCCGAAGCTCCGACTCTGGGAAGCAGTGGACCGAGTCCAACAGCGGTCTCGCAAACCTGTTCGTCGAAACGCTCGTGATCGATCCGGGGCCCCCGAAGGTCGTGTATGCCGCGACTGATGGCGGCGTTTTCCGAAGCCTCGACGGGGGTAAGAGCTGGAAGGAATTTCGCGAGGGTCTGCCGGAGGTTGCCGTGACGGTCGTCTGCGTGGCACCGGGCGGTGCCGTCTATGCGGGCACGCGCAGCTCCGGGATCTTCAAGCTCGACAAGAGCGCAATGAAGTGGTCGGGCGCCAACGGGGCTCTCGGGCGCGCGACGGTGCGGGGCTTTGCGGCGGACCCGGCGGAGCCGTCGACTCTCTACGCGGCCACCGAGGCCGGGCTCTTCAAGAGCACGACGGCGGCGCAGGCCTGGTCGCCTGTCAACGCGGGTCTGACCAGCACGTCGGTCCTGGCCCTTGCGGCCGACCCGGCTTCGCCAGGGAAGCTCTATGCGTCGACCGTGACCGGCCTCTTCCGGACCAGCAATGGAGGCGCCAACTGGGCGGCGGTCGAGACCGGCTCGGGCGGCTCCTTCTTCAACGCCATCGCGATCGATCGCGGCTCGAGAGGGACCGTCTTCCTCGGAGCGGATGGAGCGGTCGTCAAGAGCAGTGACGGCGGCAGGACCTGGAAATCGGTGAAACTGCCGCCGCCCGCGCCGTCGGAGGAAGACGAGGAGTCAGGCGGACGAACTGGCCGTGCCGGACTCGGACGCAAGTGAGGGAGGTCGCCGTGCAGCATTCCTCGAGCGGGTTTCGTTTTCTGGCCGCCGCCGTTGCCGTTGCATTCGGCCTCGTCGAAGGGTTGACCTTCGCTCAGGAGAAGCCGCCGGCGGGCTCCGTCGTTCAGGAGACCGCTGGCGTCACCCTGATCGAGATCCCGGTCGGCGTCGTCGGCAAGGACGGCAAGCCGGTGACGGGACTGATGGCCTCAGATTTCGAGCTCACCGACGACGGAAGGAAGGTTCCGATCTCGGGGTTCGAGGTGGTCGATCTGTCCGGGCCCGCGGCGGCGCCGGGCGCGAAGGAGCCGGTGCCGGCGGCGGCGCGGCGGTTGTGGCTGCTGGTGTTCGACCTGTCCTACACGAGCCCGTCCGCATTGATGCGAGCGCGCGAAGGTGCCCGTCGTTTCGTGATCGAGGCGATGAAGCCAAACGATCTCGCGGCGGTGGGCACCTTATCCGTCGACACGGGCTGGAAGCTGCTCGTGAATTTCACGCGGGACAAGAACCAGCTGGCCTCGGCGGTCGATACCTTGGGCCTGACGGGCAACGTCGGGCGGACGACAGATCCTCTCTCCTTCGCGTTCCTGCCGCCGGGTCCTTCGAGCCCTGCCGCGCCCAACGCCGTGACGAGCGGGAAGGGTCTCAGCCTGGAAGACTTGCGCGACCTGCAGCGGATGCAAAAGCAGGCCAACGACGATCTGGCGCGGGCGAGGGTCACGAAGCTGGTCTCCTCGCTCGGGGGGATCGGGCGGGTCTTGGACGCTGCGCGAGGGCGCAAGCACGTCCTGTTCTTCTCGGAGGGGTTCGAGACCCGCCTTCTCTCGGGCCACATGGCGGCAGGGGACAAGAGCAATTCTCTTCAGCAGACGATTGGGAGCGCCGCGCTCGACACCACGACTCCGCAGGGGGCCGGGGACGCGGCGCTCTCGGGGGAAGTCTGGAAGATCGACAGCGACACGCGTTTTGGCAACACGGCCACGCGGGAGCGGATGACGGAGGCGCTTTCGCAGTTCAACCGGTCGGACGCGGTGCTGGATGCGATCGACATCAGCGGGCTGCGTGCGGAAGGGGATGCCAGCGGCGGTGCCGCATCGGGCAGCGGGACCGACGCCCTGTTCGCCATGGCAGCGGCGACGGATGGGGACCTGGTGCGCAATGCCAACCAGCTTTCCGGCGAGCTTTCGAAGCTGGAGCAGCGGACGGCGCTGGTGTACCTGCTCGTCTACCAGCCCAAGCAGCTCTCGAAGCCGGGGACCTTCCACGCCCTGAAAGTGAAGGTGAAGGCGCCGGGGGCGAAGGTGCTGGCGCGATCGGGGTACTACGAGCCGAGGCCGTACCGGAACCTGTCGCCGCTCGAGCGGGTGCTGGCCGCCGGGGATCTCTTGACGGGCGGGGCACGGGAGAACGAGATTCCGGGCAGTCTTCTCGTCGCGCCGTTTGCGTCTCAGGCAGACGCGCCGCAGGTGCCGGTTCTTCTGGAGATTCCGGGAGGTTCTCTGCTGGCCGGCGACGGCGGCGCCGAGCAGGCGGCGGTACAGATCTACATCTACGCCAACGACGCGGCGGGGACGTTGACGGACTACGTCACCTCCGAGATGACACTGGATCTTGCGAAGGTTCGGTCGAGCCTGGAGGCCGGCGGCCTGAAGTTCTACGGGGCGCTCTACCTGCCGGCCGGGCAGTACAGCGTTCGGGCCCTGGTGCGTAACGGGACGACGGGACGTTCGGGAGTCTTCTCGAAGAGCTTCGCGGTACCGGAGATGCCGGGGGGAGCGCCCACGGTGCTGCCGCCGTTCTTCGAGGAGGCGCCGGGCAAGTGGCTGATGGTGCGCGGCAACCCGCGTGCCGACGCGCCACCGAGGCCTGCCGACTACCCGTTCGCGGTTGCGGGAGACTCATTCATCCCGTCGGCGTTTCCGACGCTGACGGCCGGGGCCACCGTGCCGGTCGCGGTCGTGGCGTACAACTTCGGGGTCAGTGCGAAGCCGGAGCCCTTGGATGTGCGCGCGGAGGTCGTCGGGTCCGATGGCAAGAACCAGCCCGCCAGCGTGACGGTGTCGCGCCGCTCGGACATCGAGCGGGGCGGGGGCCGCAAGGTCGTCCTGGATTTCAACCCCCAGGGTTTCTCCCCGGGCCGCTACGCGCTGAAAGTGACAATCACCGATCCCACCTCCAAGAAGACGGCCGACGCCTCCAGCCCCTTCGAGGTCCGGTAGACGAGAGCCGCTGGAGTCCCGACGTGATCGGGTGCCTGCCATGATGCGGTCGGCAACAGGGCCTCGTCTCGTCTTCCGGATCGCGGCGGCGGCAATCGGAACCGCCTCGGGATACGTTTTCGCAACACAGCAGCCGCAGACCGGCTCGGTCGTCCAGGAGAGGGCGGGCGTCACGCTGATCGAAATTCCGGTCAGCGTCGTAGGGAGGGACGGCAAGCCGGTTGTCGGACTGACCCTCGCGGACTTCGAGCTGGACTTCAAGCCCCTGGGGCTCGAGCCTGGCCGCTACGCCCTGAGAGTCGCCGTCACCGATCCCTCTTCCCAGAGGACCGCCGAGGCCTCCAGCCCTTTCGAAGTCAAATGAGCGATCCGATCGCCTGGGCGGAGGGCGGCGCCGGAGTCCCGTGTCGAAGGTGCACTGCTAGGATGGAGTACGAACGGGAGGCTCTGTGAGTCGCTCTTCGACCGAGCTGCGTGTGCGGGCCGCCGGAGTTGCCTCGGCGGTCGCCCTGAGCCTGGTCGGTGGTTTGGCCCTCGGGCAGCAGAAGGCGCCGTCGGGGTCGGTCGTTCAGGAGAGGGCCGGCGTCACGCTGATCGAGATCCCGGTCAACGTGGTCGGAAAGGACGGCAAGCCGGTTGCCGGTCTGACGGTCCAGGACTTCGAGCTCACCGACGACGGAAAGAAGCAGTCGATCTCGGGGATGGACGTGATCGATCTCTCCAGGCCTGCCGCCGGACCGGGTGCCCCGGAGTCGGTGCCGGCGGCGGCACGGCGGCTGTGGCTGCTCGTCTTCGATCTCTCCTACACGAGCCCGTCCGGGCTCACGCGGGCGCGCGAGGGGGCTCGCCGTTTCGTGACGGAGGCGATGAAGCCCAACGACCTGGCGGCGGTGGGGACGCTCTCGGTGGATACAGGTTGGAAGCTGCTCGTCAACTTTACGCGGGACCGGCGCCAGCTCGCCTGGGCAGTCGACACGCTGGGCTTGACCGGCGAATCCGGGCGGACGACCGATCCTCTCTCCTTTGCGTTCCTCCCGCCCGGCCCCTCGGGGAGCTCCGGCGGCCCCCAGGCCGGATCGAAACAGGAGCCGACCATTCTGGAGAACCTGCGCGACGTGCAGCGGATGCAGAAGCAGGCCAACGACGATCTGGCCCGGGCGAGGGTCACGAAGCTCGTCGCTTCGCTCGGCGGAATCGGACGCGTGTTGGACGCGACGCGGGGACGCAAGCACGTTCTGTTTTTCTCGGAGGGGTTCGAGACGCGTCTTCTCTCGGGCCACATGGCGGCAGGGGACAAGAGCAACTCCCTGCAGCAGCCGATCGCCACCGCCGCCCTGGACACCTCGACCCCGCAGGGGATCGGGGACGCGGCGGCCTCGGGCGAGTACTGGAAGATCGAGAGCGACACGCGTTTTGGCAACACGGCCACTCGGGAGCGGATGACGGAGGCGCTTTCGCAGTTCAACCGGTCCGACGCGGTGCTCGACGCGATCGACGTCAGCGGGCTGCGTGCGGAAGGGGACGCCACCGGCGGTGTTGCGTCCGGCAGCGGGACCGACGCCCTGTTCGCGATGGCGGCTGCGACGGATGGGGATCTGGTGCGCAACAGCAATCAGTTGAGCGGGGAGCTCGGAAAGCTCGAGGAGCGGACGGCGCTGGTGTACCTCTTGGTGTACCAGCCCAGGCAGCTTTCCAAGCCGGGCACTTTCCACGCGTTGAAGGTGAAGGTGAAGTCGCCGGGGGCGAAGGTGCTAGCGCGATCGGGTTACTACGAGCCGAGGCCGTACCGGAACCTGTCGCCGCTCGAGCGGGTGCTGGCGGCCGGGGATCTCGTGACGGGCGGGGCACGGGAAAACGAGATTACGGCGAGCCTGCTCGCGGCTGCCTTCGCGTCGCAGTCAGAGGCGGCCCAGGTGCCTGTCCTTCTGGAGATTCCGGGAGGTTCTCTGCTGGCCGGCGACGGGGGCGGTGAGCAGGCGGTGGTGCAGGTCTATATCTACGCCAATGACGCCATGGGGACGCTGACGGACTACATCGCTTCGGAGATGACGTTGGATCTCTCCAAGGTCCGGTCGAGTCTGGAGAGCGGTGGGCTGAAGTTCTACGGGACGCTCTATCTGCCTGCGGGCCGGTATGGAATACGGGCTCTGGTGCGCAACGGGACGACGGGACGCTCGGGCGTCTTTTCGACGAGCTTCTCCATTCCGGAGATGCCGGGGGGAGCGCCCACGGTACTGCCGCCGTTTTTCGAGGAGTTGCCCGGGCGCTGGCTGATGGTGCGGGGCAACCCGCGTCCCGATGCGCCGCCGAGGCCGTCGGACTACCCCTTTGCGGTTGCCGGGGATTCGTTCATCCCGTCGGCGCTGCCGGCGCTTTCGGCAAAGGCCGGCGTTCAGGTCGCACTGGTGGCGTACAACTTTGGCGCCGGAGGCAAGCCGGAGCCGCTGGAGGTGCGCGCCGAGGTCGTGGGGGCGGACGGCAAGAGCCAGCCCGCCAGCGTGACCGTGTCGCGCCGCTCGGACATCGAGCGGGGCGGCGGCCGCAAGGTTGTCCTGGACTTCAAGCCGGAAGGACTGGCGCCGGGGCGGTACGCCCTGAGAGTCGCCGTCACCGACCCGGCTTCCAAGAAGACCGCCGAGTCCTCGAGCCCCTTCGAGGTGAAGTAGAGCCACTCGTCTTGGGCGGAGTTGAGCGGCGCCGTCCGCGGCGTCCGCTCGAACGACGCCCTCAGGTCTTCGGAACCGAGCGCTTGCCCACCGGTATCCTTTCGAACGGCTCTGGAGTCGATGCGGCGACGTATGCGAACGCCGCGACGGCGGCCACCATCCGGTCGAGCGGCTCGGGTTCGATCTTGTCGAAGGTGTCGTTGGCCGTGTGGTGATAGTCGAAGTAGGTCGAGCAGTCCTGCAGCACCGTGAAGAGCGGGACACCCGCGGTGCGCAGCTGCGAGACGTCCGCCCCGCCGGAGCCGTCGCCGAAGACCGTTCCGGCGCCCAGGGGTTCGAGCAGCGCCCCGATCTCCCGGACTACGGATTCCGCGGAGGGCCCGGCGAGCCACGAGAGGCCGGTCGGGCGTCCCGTGCCGGTGTCCGCCTCGAGCGCCGCGGCGTGCCTTGCGAGCTCCGCCTCATGGGCCTTCGCATAGGCCTTGGCGCCCGCCAGGCCGTTTTCCTCGTTGGCGAACAGAACGACGCGAATCGTTCTCGGCGGATGACGCGGCAGCTCGCCGACCAGGCGCGCCGCTTCGATCACGATTCCGCAGCCCGCGCCGTCGTCGATCGCGCCCGTCCCGAGGTCCCAGGAATCGAGGTGAGCGCCGAGGAGTACGATCTCCTCGGGCTTCTTTGTTCCGGGGATGTCGGCGATCACGTTGGCGGACTCCGCCTCTCCCTTCTCTCCGCACGCCAGGCGGAAGCGCACGCGCACCGGCCGACCCGACTTGCCCAGGCGCTCGAGCAGCTCGGCGTCGGGAATCGAGAGCGCCGCCGCCGGTATCCGCGGAAGCTTCTCGTCGTAGTCGAGCCCGCCCGTGTGGGGCAGCCGATTGTGGTCCGTCCCAACGGATCGGACGAAAATGCCGATGGCTCCGAGGCCTGCGGCACGCGAAGCGCCCCTGGTGCGCACGTCGACCGCGCGGCCGTAGCCGGTCCCGTCGGAGGTGCGCTCCATCTTCTTGTCGAAGAAAACGATCTTGCCGCGCGCCGTCTCTCCTTTCGTGTCGAGTTCCTGCAGGGAGGAGACCTCCATGATCTCCGCCTCGAGCCCCGCTTCCGGTGTCGGGACGCTCCCGCCGAGAGCCGTCAGGCGCAGGGGCAGCGCATAAGGGGAGACCACCTCGCCCGACTCGGGGCCCCGCTGCCACACCTTGACCGGGACCTTCTCCGCGTGGACGTTGGCGAACCCGAGTCTCCGGAGAGTTTCGAGCCCCCAGGCCACGGCCTCGGGGTCCCCGGGCGAGCCGGCGAGCCTCGGCCCGGCCCGATCCGTCAGGCTCGCGACCCATTGCGACGCCATCGTTCCGACAAACGCCTTCTCGCAGAGAGCCCGCGTGGTCTGGCGGACCTCCGGCGCGAGAGGCGCGTCGGGACCGCTCCCGAGCAGGGCGGCCGCGGCTGCGGCGAAGGCGGCGAGCCGGAGGGCGCGTCGTGGCATGCGGATATCCTTTCTGATAGCCGCTAGGAATCCTAGCAGGGTCCCGAAAAATGGCTGCGGGCGTCGCGTCCGGCACTGTGGGCCGCAAGCACTCCCCCTCGCGAACGGCGGCCGAGAGTTTCTGGACAGGATCCGAGCTCTCGTCTTGAAAACTCTCGGCTGCCGGTCGTCCGCGACCGCCGCAGCCGAAAGCCGCGTCTCCGAGCCGCCGGACGGAATAGAATTCCGCCTTCCATGGCCACGCGCTCCACAGACATCGACCTTTCCGAGGACCTCGTTGCCGAGTTCGGCGAGAACGCCAGCTACGTCGCCGAGCTGCTGGCGCGCTATCGGACGGATCCAGGGAGCGTCGACGAGGAGTGGCGGGCCTTCTTTGGCGGGCGGCTCGGAGAGTCTGAGCCCGCGCCGGGAGCGCCGGTCCCTGCGGCGCCTCCCGCGCCTGGAGCTCCCGTGCCGGGCGAGAATCGCGCCGCCATCCGGGGCGCCGCCCTTCGCGTCGCCCAGAACATGGAGGCGAGCCTGGCCGTCCCGACGGCGACCTCGCAGCGCCAGATCGCGATCAGGCTGCTGGACGAGAACCGGCGGCTCATCAACGATTACCGCGCCGCCGATGGCCTCTCGAAGGTCTCCTTCACGCACCTGATCGCGTGGTCGATCGTCGAGGCCCTGAAGACATTTCCGCGGTTGAACGACGCTTTCGACGGCTCCTCGGGAATCCCGTCCCGCGTGCGGCGCGACGCGATCGGGTTGGGTCTCGCGGTCGACGTCGAGAAGTCGGACGGTTCGCATAGCCTCGTCGTTCCCAACGTGAAGGGGGCGGAGAGCCTGACCTTCGCGCCGTTTCTGGAGGCCGTCGACGACGTGGTCGGCCGCGCGCGAAAGGGCAAGCTTCAGCTTTCCGACTTCGAGGGCACGACGGTCTCGCTGACCAACCCGGGCACGCTCGGCACGACCGCATCGGTCCCGCGCCTGATGCCCGGACAGGGGCTCATCGTCGCAACCGGCTCGATCGAGTACCCTGCCGAATTCTCGGCCATGGCGCCGGAGACCCTCTCGCGCCTCGCGGTGAGCAAGGTCGTCACCTTCACGTCGACCTACGACCACCGGATCATTCAGGGCGCGGAGTCGGGCCTCTTCCTCGCGCGGATCGAGGAGCTGCTGCTCGGCCGACACGAGTTCTACGAGCGGGTCTTCGCGGACCTCCCCATCCCGTACCGGCCCTATCGATGGGCGGTGGACCGCAACCCGTCGCTCTGGGGCGACGGCCGCTCGGCGGAGATCGCCAAGCAGGCGCAGGTGCTCGGGCTCATCAACGCCTACCGCGTGCGCGGGCACCTGATCGCCGACATCGACCCGCTCCACTTCCGACCCGTCGCGAGTCACCCGGAGTTAGAGCTCGAGACGCACGGCTTGACGATCTGGGACCTCGACCGCGAGTTCTGGACGGGCGGGCTCGCCGGCGGAGAGTACATGCCGCTGCGCGAGATCATCGCGGTGATGCGCCGCGTCTACTGCGGCAAGGTCGGCATCGAGTACCGCTTCATCTCGAGCCCCGAGGAAAAGGAGTGGATCCGCAACCGCGTGGGCGCCCCCGCGCCGGCGCTGGCGCCCGACCTGCGTCGGAAGCTCCTGCAAAAGCTGATCGCGGCCGAGGAGTTCGAGCGCTTCCTCGGGACGAAGTTCCTCGGGCAGCGCCGTTACTCGATCGAGGGGTGTGACACGGCGATCCCGCTGCTCGACCGGCTGATCGAGGGCGCGGCCGAGCGCGGTGTCGAGGAAGTTGCGCTCGGAATGTCCCACCGCGGGCGCCTGAACATCATGTCCAACGTGGTCGGCAACTCCGCCGAGCGGATCTTCGCGGGCTTCGAGGGAACCGTGCACCCCGACTTTCCGGCCGACGAGGGGGACGTCAAGTACCATCAGGGCGCGCGGACCGAGCGCCCGACCGAGAGCGGGGCAACGGTCTCGATCACCGTTCCGTCGAATCCCTCGCACCTGGAGGCGGTCGATCCCGTCGTCGAGGGGATGGTGCGCGCCAAGCAGGAGCGCCTCGGGCACGGGCCGGAAGCCTGGAAGCGGGTGCTGCCGGTCCTGCTCCACGGCGACGCCGCATTTGCGGGGCAGGGAATGGTGGCCGAGACGTTCAACCTGGCGCAGCTTTCCGGCTACCGGACGGGCGGCACGGTGCACCTGGTCATCAACAACCAGATCGGCTTCACGACACCGCCCTCCTCCGGGCGCTCTTCGGTCTACTCGACCGACGTCGCCAAGATCAATCAGATTCCGATCTTCCACGTCAACGCCGACGACCCGGAAGCCGCCTACCGCGTGCTTCAGATCGCGCTCGACTATCGGCAGGAGTTTCACAAGGATGTCGTCATCGACCTGATCGGGTTCCGGCGCCACGGGCACAACGAGGGAGACGAGCCGACCTATACGCAGCCGATCATGTACCGCAAGATCTCGGCGCACCCGGGCGTGCGCGCGCTGTACGCGCGGCGCCTCGTGCGGGAAGGCGTGCTGACGGACGATCAGGTTCGGGAGATGGAAGCGAGCCAGGTCGCATCGTACGAGCAGGCGCTCGCCGCGGCCAAGGAGGCGGCGCGGCGGGCCGCGCCGGCGGCACCGGCGGCCCCGGCTCACGGCGAGGGGCGCGTGGTCGAGATCGAGACGAGGGTGCCGCGTGAGACCCTCGGGCGGATCGGGCGGACGCTCACGACAGTGCCGGCTGGCTTCCATCTCAATCCGAAGATGGTTCAACAGCTCACGCGCCGTGCCCGAATGACGGAAGGGGCGCTGCCTCTCGACTGGGGAACGGCCGAGGCGCTCGCCTTCGGCTCGCTGCTGCTCGAGGGCACGGGGGTCCGCGTGTCCGGCCAGGACTCGAGCCGCGGCACTTTCTCGCAGCGGCACGTGGTCTTCCACGACGCCAAGACCGGCGACCGGTGGACGCCGCTCTCGCAGCTCGACCCGGACCAGGCGCCGTTTGCCGCCTGCGACAGCCCGCTTTCCGAGGTGAGCGTGCTCGGGTTCGAGTACGGCTATAGCGTCGAGTCGCCGGAGACGCTCGTACTGTGGGAGGCGCAATTCGGCGACTTCGCCAACGGCGCGCAGGTCATCATCGACCAGTTCCTCGCCTCGGCCGATGACAAGTGGCATCAGACGACCCGAATGGGGATGCTCTTGCCGCACGGCTCGGAGGGGCAGGGGCCGGAGCACTCGAGCGCCCGCATCGAGAGGTACCTGCAGCTCTGTGCGGACGGGAACCTGCAGGTCTGCAACGTCACGACACCCGCGCAGTACTTCCACCTGCTGCGGCGGCAGATGCGCCAGGCAGAGGCCAGGCCGCTCGTGCTCTTCACACCGAAGAGCCTGCTGAGACTCCCGGCCGCGGCCTCGCCGCTTTCGGAACTGGCGGTCGGCGGGTTCCGCGCATGTCTCGGCGATCCAGAGGCGGCCGATCGCGCCACGGTCGAGCGCGTGCTCTTTTGCAGCGGCAAGGTCTACTACGACTTGCGCGCCGAGCGGGAAAAGCGCGGGGCGCGCGGCGTGGCCATTCTCCGTGTCGAGCAGCTCTATCCCTTTGCGGTC
>JBGPCK010000042.1:0-23654 GCA_041481715.1 Thermoanaerobaculia bacterium
CAGCCCGTCGCGCAGGTTCTTTCCCATGCGCAGGGCGTTGCCGGGGAGGTCTTCCTCTTCGATCAACTCGATCGTCGCGTTGGCCGCCGCGCAGGAGACGGGGTTGCCGCCAAAGGTGGAGATCGTCAGGGCCTTCAAGGACGCGGCGATCTCCGGAGTTGCGATCGTCGCGCCGAGCGGAAGCCCGTTGGCGATTCCCTTGGCCATCGTCATCACGTCGGGCTCGACCCCCCAGTGCTGGATTCCCCAGAACTTCCCGCCGGTGCGCCCGAATCCGGTCTGCACCTCGTCGCAGAGGAAGAGACCTCCGTACTTCTTGACGATGCCGACGGCGATCTCGAAGTACTCGGGAGGAGGCGTGATGAACCCGCCCACGCCCTGGATCGGCTCGGCCAGGAATCCGGCGACGCGGCCGGTCGTCGTGGTTCGGATCAAGTCCTCGATGTCCTTGGCGCAGGCGACACCGCAGGACGGGTACGTCAGCTTCAGCGGGCAGCGGTAGCAATAGGGCGAGACCGCATGCTTGATGCCGGCGACCTGAGTCGGGAGCGGCCGCCAGGCCGACTGCCCCGTCAGCGACTGCGCGAGCATCGAGCGCCCGGAGTAGCCGTGGCGAAGGGCGATGATCTCGCTCGCGCCCGTCGAGAGTTGCGCGAGCATCACGGCGGTCTCATCCGCCTCGGTTCCGGAGGTGGCGAGGAAGCACTGTTTGAGCTTCCCCGGAGCCAGCCGCGCGAGCCGTTCGGCGAGCTCGACGACCGGAAGCGTCGGGTAGAGCGACGAGACGTGCGAGAGGCGGGAGATCTGCGCCCGCACGGCGGCATTGACTCTTTCGTTCGCGTGGCCGACGGAGACGGTCAGGATCCCGCCGAAGAAGTCGAGGTATTCGTTGCCGTCGGCGTCGCGGATTCGAAGCCCCTTGCCCTCGGTCAGGACGATCGGCTCCTGGTAGTACTGGATCGTCGCGGGCAGGAGGTACTCCCGGTGCTTGTCCCGGACGGCCTTCGTGGTGGGAGAGGTGGGCGCCTGCGTCCTGGTCGTGCTCATCGGGGTCTCCTGATTTCCGTCATTGGCCGTTTTCCGTCCTCATCCGGATGCCCGAAGGTCATGCGCTCCTCGGGTTTCGCTTGAGAAAGCTCCCGGCTCCCGCTCGTGCGACGAACTTGCCGTTCTCGACGACGACCTTCCCTCGCGAAATCACGGTCTCGGCGGCGCCCGTGACCTGCCGCCCCTCGTATGGGTTGTAGTCGACCTTCATGTGGTGGGTCTTCGCGGAGAGGATGGACTTTTTCTCCGGATCGAAGATCACGACGTCGGCGTCGGAGCCGGGCGCGAGCGTGCCCTTCTTCGGAAAGAGGCCGAAGATCTTCGCGGGAGAGGTGGAAGTCAACTCGACGAAGCGGTTCAGGCAGATCCGACCCGTCCGCACGCCGCCATCGAAAATCAGGCTCATGCGCGTCTCGATCCCGGGGGCGCCGTTGGGGATCTTCGAGAAGTCGGCGCGCCCGATCTCCTTCTGCTCCTTCATGCAGAACGGGCAGTGGTCCGTCGACACGGCCTGCAGGTCGTTGCCGGAGAGCCCCCGCCAGAGCTGCTCTTGGTTGCCGGGCGGGCGCAGGGGCGGGCTCATCACGTACTTGGCTCCCTCGAATCCCGGCTCCTCGTAGTTGGCATCGGAGAGGAAGAGGTACTGCGGGCACGTCTCGGCATATGCCGGCAGGCCCCGGTCGCGCGCGACCGTCACCATCTCGAGCGCCTCGGCGGCCGAGAGGTGAACGATGTAGATCGGCACGTTCGCCATCTCGGCCAGCGCGATCGCGCGGTGCGTCGCCTCCGCCTCCGCGCGCGCGGGGCGGGTCAACGCGTGGTACTTCGGAGCCGTCTTGCCTTGCGCGAGGGCTCGCTGGACCAGCACGTCGATGACGCCGCCGTTCTCGGCGTGCATGCAGATCGTGGCGCCGTTCTCGCCGGTCTTCAACAGAGCTCGGAAGATCGAAGCGTCGTCGAGCATGAAGACGCCCGGATACGCCATGAAGAGCTTGAAGGACGTGATGCCCTCGCGCACCATCGCGTCCATCTCGCGCTCGACCTCGGGTGAGAGGTCGGTCACGATCAGGTGGAAGCCGTAGTCGATCGCGGCCTTCCCATCGGCTTTCTTCATCCAGTTTTCCCACGCCTGGCGCAGCGTCTGCCCCTTGTACTGAATCGCGAAGTCCACGACGGACGTCGTGCCGCCGAAGGCGGCGGCGATCGTGCCCGATTCGAAGTCGTCGGCGGAGGTCGTTCCCCCGAAGGGCATGTCCAGATGCGTGTGGACGTCGATCCCGCCGGGCAGGACGTACTTCCTCGAGGCGTCGAGCGTACGGTCGACGGGGACTTCCAGGGTCGTCCCGACCGCGACGATCTTCTCGTCCTCGATCAGGACGTCGCCGCGGTACAGGTCGGACGCCGTGACGACGGTGCCGCCGCGGATCAGCGTCCTCACGGCAACATTTCCGCCATGGCGCGGTACGTCTCGGGTCGGCGATCCCGGTAGAACTGCCAGATGCGCCGAACGTCTTCGATCTGGTCGAGATCCATTTCCGCCGTGACGAGCTCGTCCTTGTCCTGCGAGCCCGTGGCGAGGAAGTTGCCGCGCGGGTCCACGAAGTAGGAGGAGCCGTAGAAGCTCCCGATGTTCCAGGGCGCCTCGGTGCCCACGCGGTTCGAGCACGCCATGAAGTAGCCGTTGGCGACCGCATGGGCCGGCTGCTCGAGCTTCCAGAGATACTGCGAAAGGCCCGCCACCGTGGCCGACGGATTGAAGACGATCTCGGCGCCGTTCAAACCGAGGAGCCTCGCCCCCTCCGGGAAGTGCCGGTCATAGCAGATGTAGACGCCCACGCGCGCGTAGCGCGTCTCGAAGACGGGATAGCCGAGGTTGCCCGGCTTGAAGAAGTACTTCTCCCAGAAGCCCGCCGTGTGGGGGATGTGGTTCTTGCGGTACTTGCCCAGGTACGTCCCGTCGGCGTCGTAGACCGCGGCCGTGTTGTAGTAGACGCCGGCCTGCTCCCGCTCGTAAACCGGGACGACGAGCGCCATCTGGTAGCGCTTCGCGTACTCGGCCATCCGCTCGGTCGTGGGCCCCGGCACCGGCTCGGCCATGTCGTACCAGTGCGGATCCTGCGACGGGCAGAAGTAGGGGCCGTTGAAGACCTCCTGCAATCCCAGAATCTGCACGCCGCGCTTGCCGGCCTCCAGAATGAACGGGATGTGTTTCTGGATCGCCGCCTCCTTCACCTGCTCGATCGGCGCAGCGGGGTCTGTCAGGGGTGTCGAGCACTGGATGAGGCCGCCGAGGACTTTGCGAGGCATCAGAAAGCTCCTGTTCGAATCCGTTGGGGCGGCTCTTGCGGCCGCCGGCGGCCGGGGACAAGCCTCGCTCCTGCGGAAGCCGGGCTCAGAACCATCTGCTGATGACGACCTTCTTGTCCGTGTAGAACTCGATCGCATCGCGGCCGTGCACCTTCAGATCCCCGAAGAAGCTGTCCCGAGCGCCGCCGAAGGGAAAGTACGCCATCGGAGCCGCGACGCCGATGTTGACGCCGACCATGGAGGCCGAAGCGAGGCGGGCGAACTCGCGGGCCGCCTTGCCGCTCGAGGTGAAAATGGATGTGGCGTTGGCATTGGGGTGGGCGTGCATCACCGCGATCGCCTCCTCGAGGGTGCGCACGGGCGTTATCGAAGCGACCGGCCCGAAGATCTCCTCGCGGCCGATCGACATGCTCGGGGCGACCCCGTCGAAGACCGTCGGCCCCAGGAAGAAGCCGCCCTCGCGGCCGGGCACCCGCACGCCGCGGCCGTCGAGCAGCAGCTCCGCCCCTTCCGCCACTCCCTTCTCGACGTAGCCGGAGACGCGCTCGCGGTGCTTCGCGCTGATCACGGGCCCCATCGCGACACCGGGCTCCATGCCGTCTCCGACCTTGAGCGACCGCGCTGCCTCGACCATCCGATCACGGGCGATTCGGTGCGCCTGCCCCACGGGCACGAGAACGCTGCCCGCCAGGCAACGCTCTCCGGCACAGCCGTAAAAGGACTCGGTGATGATCGGGATCGAGCGGTCGAGGTCCGCATCCGGCATCACGACGACGAAGTTCTTGGCGCCGCCGAGCGCCTGCACCCGCTTGCCGGCGTGCGTGGCGCGCTGATAGACGGCGCGGGCCACCGGCGTCGAGCCCACGAAGGAGACTCCTCGGATGTCGGGGTGGTCGCAGATCGCCTCCACGACCTCGCGCCCGCCGTTGACGAGATTCACGACCCCCGGCGGCAGATCGCACCGCTCGAGCAGCTCGAAGATGCGCTTCTGAGTGAGCGGCACCTGCTCGGAGGGCTTCACGACGAAGGTGTTTCCCGTGGCGACCGCGAAGGGCAGGAACCAGAGCGGCACCATCGCGGGAAAGTTGAACGGCGCGATCGCGGCGCAGACGCCGACGGGCTGCCGGAAGACGTTGCAGTCGATGCCGGCGGCGATGTTTTCCAGCCCGTAGCCCATCGCGAGCGAGGGCGTGCCGCAGGCGACCTCCACGCATTCGATGCCGCGGCGCACGCTCCCCCGCGACTCTTCGAGCGTCTTGCCGTGCTCGGTCGTCACGATCCGGGCGATCTCCTCGAAGTGCTCCTCAAGGAGAGTCTTCAGCCGAAACAGCGCGCGGGCCCGGACGACGGGCGGGGTGTCTCGCCAGGCGGGAAAGGCCTTCTTCGCCGCCGCGACGGCGACATCGAGGTCCTCGGCCGTCGAGAGGGGCGTCCTCGCGATGACCGCGCCGGTCGCGGGGTTGTGGACGTCGAGACGCGCGCGCGCGCGCGACTCTACCCAGTGCCCGCCGACGAAGTTCGGCAGGATCTCGACGCCCGGGGCGCCCGCGGAAGGTCGCGCCGCGCCCGCCAACGCTGATTCGGTCATGACGGTCTCCTGCCCCGGAAGGGTAAGGGGAATAGTAGTCTCGAGCGGAAGCCTGCCGCAATGGAATGCGGCGTCCCGGAGACGACGCGGCGCCCGGCAGGCGCGCCAGCCCGGCGGCACGCCGAGCGTCTGCCCCGAGGACGCGCGCCTTCGTGTAGATTGTCCACCGTTTGCCCGAGGAGGTCGCGATGAGAGAGTTTCGGAAAGCCGTGGCGCGGGCACTCTTGCTCGGTGCGCTCGCGCCTGCGGCGCTCGCCGCGGCGGAAAAGCCGCGCGCGCGCGACCTCGGCGTCCCGTTCCAGGGCACGCCCGGCCCGGGCAATGCGATCACGGACGTCGCAGGCGTCGAGGTCGGACACACGACACTGATATCCGGAGAGGGAAAGCTCGAGGTCGGCAAGGGTCCCGTTCGAACCGGAGTGACCGCCGTTCTGCCGCGCGGAAAACGCTCCAATGACGATGCCGTCTTCGCGGGATGGTTCTCTCAGAACGGCAACGGAGAGATGACGGGCACGACCTGGATCGAGGAGTCGGGTTTTCTCGAGGGGCCGTTCCTCGTGACGAACACGCATAGTGTGGGCGTCGTGCGCGATGCCGCAATCGCGTGGCGCGTGAAGAACGGAGGGCCGGATGCGTCCGGCTACTGGTGGTCGCTGCCGGTCGTGGCCGAGACGTGGGACGGGTTCCTGAACGACATCAATGGCTTTCACGTGAAGCCGGAGCACGTCTTTGCCGCGCTCTCCTCCGCGGCCTCGGGGCCCGTTGCCGAGGGGAGTGTCGGCGGAGGCACCGGAATGATCTGCTACGAGTTCAAGGGAGGCATCGGCACGAGCTCCCGCCGGCTGTCCGCGAAGTCCGGCGGCTACACCGTGGGAGTCCTCGTGCAGTGCAACTGCGGAAGGCGGTCGCAGCTGACCGTTGCCGGCGTGCCGGTCGGCCTCGAAATCCCCGGAACGGTCTACGGCGAGGACACGGGCTCCATCATCATCGTCGTCGCGACGGATGCTCCGTTGCTGCCGCACCAGTTGAAGCGTCTGGCCCGGCGGGCGACGATGGGGCTGGCGCGCACGGGGAGCACTTCCGGAAATGGCTCGGGCGACATTTTTCTCGCCTTTTCGACGGCGAATCCCCGGACCTGGACGGCCACGAAGACCATCGGCGTCACGATGGTTGGCAACGAAGGCATGAATCCGCTCTTCGAGGCGACGGTCGAGGCCACCGAGGAAGCGATCGTCAACGCGATGGTGGCGGCGGAGACGCTCACCGGCATCGACGGCCATCGCGCCGACGGGCTTCCGCACGACCGTCTTCGCGCGGCTCTCAAGAAGTACAACCGGCTGACGGAACCCCGGTAGGAAGTCGATGAGGGGCGGCCCGGACGACGCGAAGCTTCTCGCCGTCGCGCTCGAAGAGGCTCGTCTCGGTCTGGCGGAGGGGGGCGTGCCGGTCGGCGCCGCGCTTTTTGACGGCCAGCGACGACTTCTGGGCCGAGGCCGAAACCGGCGCGTCCAGGAGGGAGACCCCTCGGTCCACGGCGAGACCGATGCCTTCCGCAAGGCGGGGAGGCAGAAGAGTTACCGCGACAAGATCCTGGTGACCACACTGGCCCCCTGCTGGTACTGCAGCGGCCTCATCCGCCAGTTCCGGATCGGGACGCTCGTGGTCGGCGAGTCGGTGAACTTTTCGGGAGGGCTCGAGTGGCTGCGCGAGAGCGGCGTGGCCGTGGTGGATCTCGCCTCGCCGGAGTGCGTCCGGCTGCTCGCCGACTTCATTGCGAGCCGCCCCGACCTTTGGAACGAGGACATCGGGGAAGGTTGACCGAACGAGGGCGGAGCCTTACTCCCCCTGCCCGAGCGAAAAGCCCTTCTCGCCGTCGAAAGTCTGAAGGTTCTCGGTCTTGACGAAATCGAGTCCGGCTCCGGCGATCCGGGCGAGCAGCTCGACGATCTGGGAGTGCGACACGGTGCCGCCGCTCTCCGACACGAAACGGCAGCGGCATTCGTCGACCCGCAGCGTCTCCGGTGCGCCGGCGGGCCAGACCTTGACGCCGCGACTGGTCATCATCGTGAGCTGGAAGCCGGGCGCCGCGAGCGGCAGGAGCCTGGCCGCGAGCGCGTCGCTGTCCGGGTTTCTCCAGCCCACGTACACATCGACGCCCACCGTTTCCTTGCGGGCCGCGGGACGGGGGGGCACCACGGGCGAGGCGGCCGACTGGGGCGGCGCGGCGCTGTAGCGGACGACCTTCAACTTTTCGGGCTTGGACCCGAGCCTCGCGACGACGGCTTGCGCGAACTCCCGGGTGCCGACCTTCTGGCGACTCACGCCCTCCTTATAGATGTCGTATGTGTGAACGCCGTCCTCGATCGTGCGCAACCAGGCGTTGTGGACGCGCTCGGCGACGTCGGGCTGGCCGACGTGCACGAGCATCATGACGGCGCCCAGCAGCAAACCCGAGGGGTTGGCGAGGTTCTGGCCGGCGCGCCGGGGCGCCGAACCGTGAATCGCCTCGAACATGGCGCAGGCGACGCCGATGTTGGCCGAGCCGGCGAGGCCCACGGACCCGGCGATTTGCGCGGCGACATCGGACAGGATGTCCCCGTAGAGGTTCGGCATCACAATGACATCGAAGACCTCGGGCGTGTCGGCGAGCTTCGCGGCGCCGATGTCTACGATCCAGTGCTCCTTTCCGATGTCGGGGTAGTTTGCGCCGATCTCGTCGAAGACGCGGTGAAATAGCCCGTCGGTCAGCTTCATGATGTTGTCCTTGCTGAAGCAGGTGACCTTCTTGCGGCCGTTGCGGCGGGCATATTCGAAGGCGTAGCGCACGATCTTCTCGGAGCCGGGACGAGTGATGAGCTTCAGGCATTGGTAGACGTCGTCGGTCAGGCGGTACTCGATTCCCGCGTAGAGGTCCTCTTCGTTCTCGCGGACGATGACCACGTCCATGATGGGGTGCTTGGTCGCAACGAAGGGGTGGTAGGAGACGCACGGGCGGACGTTTGCATAGAGGCCCAGCGTCTTGCGCGTCGTTACGTTCAAGCTCTTGAAGCCTCCCCCCTGCGGGGTGGTAATCGGCGCCTTCAGGAAGACTCGGGTACGGCGCAGCGAGTCCCAGGAGGACCCTTCGATGCCCGCCGTGTTGCCGCGCTGGTAGACCTTCTCGCCGATTTCGATGACTTCCGGCTCGATCGGCGCGCCGGCGCCTTCCAGGATGGCCAGCGTGGCGCTCATGATCTCGGGCCCGATGCCGTCTCCATAGGCGACCGTGATGGGCGTCTTCCCGTTCATTCGTGGCTTCCTCCATCCCGACCCCGCCCGTAGGCAGCGAAAATGGCGTGCATTATGCATCGGTTTTCCACCTACGTGCCACTTCCCAAAGGACTTATTGGGGCCGTATAATTGCGCGACGTGAGAGCGCCCATTCGATTCATGGAGTCGACGGATCGATCCATGCCGGGCGGCGAGGCCGTCGCTCTGCGCTACGACCCGTCCCGACGGATGATGCTGCGGTTCCGCCTCCAGGTATTCGCGCCGGAGGACCTGGAGGCGTTGCGCTACGCCCGGCGCGCGATGATTCGGGACGAGCGGACGCGGGGGCTCGAGTGGGAGGAGCCTTCGATGGAGGATCCCACCTTCACCGCCAACGAAGTCCGATGGTTTGCGCTCACGTCGCAGGCGGCCTGGTGCCGTCAGAAGATCACTGAACTTGTCGAGCGGGCCAATCGAGCCGTCGAGGAAATGGGACAGCAACAGGCCCAGACGTCCTGAGCATCGATCGATTCGCCGTTACCGCCGGTAACAGTTTTGTGCCCGGGGGGCCTTCGTGAGAGCCGCGACATCGCCGGTAAGCCTCCTCATCCGAGAGGTTACCCTTTCGTCACCCGGGCGGCACGCTCTTCGCAGTTTCTTCGAGCATGAGCGCCGAGATTCGGCTCGAAGCAATCGCGGAGGAGGCGATACGGCAGGCCGAAGGCTCGGCCGCGCTACAGCCGTCACCCGACGCCCTTCGGACGCTGCGTTTTGCGATTTCCGTCCCGGACCCGGCGAGCCTCGAGGCCTTGCGGCACGCCCGGCGCTCCATGTTGCGGGAGGAATGGACTCTCGGAAGGGATGCCGGGGAACCGTCGCTCGAATCCGCGATCTTTACCGCAACGGTCGTCGCTTGGACCGTGCCCTTCTCGCAGCGGGCGCGGTGCCGGGAGCGGCTGAAGGAGCTCGAGACTCGGGCCAATCGAACCCTCGAACAACTGCGGCGTTCCTGATCCCTGTCGAAGAGCAGCCGTGAGCTGGCGGCGAATCCGCAACCTCCTGCTGCTCGTCCTGCTCGCGGCGGCGGGCTACTGGTATTACCGGGACCGTCCCACGCTGTCCGAGTTCGTGGACGACCTGACGCGGCCGCTTCTCGGCTCGAAGGCTGCCGTCAAGGAATCCGAGAACAAGCGCGTCATCAGCGATGCGGCTACGGTCATTAGCCAGCAGTCGGACGAGAACGTCGGAATGTTGCGGGTGGGCATGGCGATGTCCGATGTGCGCGAGCTTCTCGGCAACCCGGACGCGATCGAGAGGCTGTCGGCCCGTGACCCCGTTCGCGTGCGCTGGCTCTACCGCGTGGCCAAGCGCGCCCTGGTCTTCGAGAACGGGCGCGTGGTCTCCATGGCCGTCCTGTAGCAGGCCACCCCCCGTCCATCGCGAAGCGGCCGACAGGACGCGAAGCGCCCGTGACTCGCGAAAAAAGGTGCCCCGGCTCTAGGGGGAGCGCGGGGCAAAAAAAAGCCCCGGGTCGGGGTGGGTCCGCCCGGGGGGCGAAAGGAGGAGGTGAGGTTTTGAGCCTCGCGTCTCTAGATAGCAAGGAGGCGGCCAGCAGGGCCGTATACGATATACCCTTTTAAATCAATTACTTGGAACAGGAACTCCGACCCGCAATGACGAAGATTGTCATTCTTCTGCACAACTTGTAACAACCATTGCTCGCAAAGTCCGGCAAAGGGCGCTTGCGAGCGGGCCCTGCCGCTCTTCACCGAGCTTCGCAGGTGCTGCCGGTACACTCCGACCGCTTGAAAGATCGGCGATTCCTTCGCGGAGATCCGCTCACCCACCCCGCCCTGCTCCTGGCGCTTTGCGTCCTCTCCGGCTGCTCCGCCTTTTCCGGCAAGCGCACGGTCTACCAGTACGACCCGGCCTACGGCGTCGACAGCCCGGAGTTCCGTCGGTCGCTCGACGCCTTGGGCAGCGGGGTGGTGCCGAACAACGAGGCCACCGTGTTGCAAAACGGCGTCCAGATCTTCCCGTCGATGCTTCAGGCGATCCGCGACGCGCGCCAGAGCGTCAACATGGAGATGTACATCTTCCGCACGGGGGACCTCGGATCGCAGTTTGCGCAGGCGCTGGCCGAGCGTGCGCGCGCCGGCGTCGAGGTGCGCCTGCTGATCGACGGGTTCGGTTCCGACATCGGAGCGCTCGAGTCGATGATGGGAGCGGCCGGGGTGAACGTGCGCGTGTACCGTCCGCTGCGCATCTACTCGATTTACCGGATGGGCAACCGGACGCACCGGCGGATCCTGACCGTGGACGGGCACATCGCCTTTTGCGGCGGCGTCGCCCTCGACGACCGCTGGAAGGGAGATGCGCGCAATCCCCGCGAATGGCGCGACACGGTGGTGCGAGTGGACGGACCCGTCGTGGAGCAGCTCCAGCGAATCTTCATGGAGGACTGGGTGCTGACCACGGGCGAAGTCCTGAACGGCGACCGGCAGTTTCCGCCGATTCCGCCCGCGGGCTCGACACTCGCCCAGGCGATCGCCGCCTCGCGCACGGACCAGAGCTCGATGGCGAAGCTGCTCGTGTACATGGCGATCCAGGCCGCCCGGCAACGGATCTGGATCGAGAACGCCTATTTCGTGCCCGACCGACAGATCCGCGAGGGTCTGATCCGCGCCGTGGACCGCGGCGTCGACGTGAAGGTCATCGTGCCGGGGGAGCACATCGACATTGCGGCCATTCGAATGGCGTCGCGCTTCCACTACGGTGAGCTCTTGGATGGAGGTGTCGAGATCTACGAGTATCTGCCGACGATGATGCACAACAAGGTGATGGTCGTGGACGGAATCTGGTCCACGATCGGCTCGATCAACCTCGACAACCGCTCGATGCGGAAGAATGCCGAGGCCAACGTGGCGATCTACGACCGCGGCTTCGCCCGTGTGATGGAGGAGATGATCGAGAATGACCTGCTGTCGACGGAGCGCTTCACCAAGGAGAGATGGAAGAAGCGCGGACTGCCGACCCGGTTCAGCGAGCTCTTCTTCTGGCTCTTTGCGGAAAACTACTAGCCGAAAGCCCCCTCGGACATCAACTGACCGGCGGGCCGGCTAGAATGCCCGCGTGATCCACGAGACGCTTTCTCTCGACCGGCCCGTGGTGGTCTTCGACACCGAGACGACGGGTGTCAACCCGCGCACGGACCGGATCGTCGAGATCGCGTGCGTCAAGATCCACCCGGACGGCCGGCGCGAGGATTGGGTGCGGCGGCTGAACCCGGGAGTGCCGATTCCTCCCGCTTCGAGCGCCATTCACGGCATCCGGGACGAGGACGTGAAGGGCCTGGCGACGTTTGCCGAAGTCGCGCGGGAGCTCGCGGATTTCCTCGAAGGGTGCGACTTGGCCGGCTACAACATCTCGGGCTTCGACCTACCGGCGTTGCGGATCGAATTTCTTCGGGCCGGCGTGCCGTTCGAGGTGGCCGGCCGGCGCCTTCTCGACGCGCAGCGCATCTTCTTCGTGCGCGAGCCGCGCCACCTGTCCGCGGCGGCGCGCTTCTATTGCCAGGCGGAGCACGAAGGCGCGCACGGAGCGCTGGCCGACGCCGAGATGACGCTGCGCGTGCTCGAGGGGCAGCTCGCCCGGTACCCGGATATCCCGCGCTCGCCCGCAGAGCTGCACGAGCTCTTCTGCGCGGGGTTGGATCAGGACCTCGACCCCGAGGGGCGCTTCCGTCTCATCCGCGGAGAGCCCACCGTCAATTTCGGCAAGAACCGGGGGAGAAGCCTCCGTGAGATGAGTCGCGAGGAGCCCGGGTTCCTGCGCTGGATCCTGAAGGGAGACTTCTCCGAGCCGGTGAAGGAGATCGCCCGCCGCTACCTGCCGCCGGAGTAGGCGGCAGGGGAGCGATCACTTCGACGTCTTCTTGAAGCGCAACGTCTCCCCGGTCTTCGCTTCGCGCAAGCGGATCGATCCCGGCTCGATCTCGATCGTCCACTTGGAGCGAGCGCCGCGGATCGCGAGCGCACAGGAGGATCCCAGCGTCTCGCTGGTGAATCCGTCCCCGCGCTGTTTGAAGTTGACCCCGCAAGCGGCCCTCGCCTCGTCGTCCGTGAAGCGATCCGGATCGGGCGACAGGGCCGTCACGGTGGGGTCGAAATGAGGCACGTACGTGACGAGCACGTCCTGGCCTTCGATGTCGAATCGCATCACACCCTGCAGCCGGACGTTGTCGTCCTGATACTTGCCGGAGACCGTGACGAAGATGTCGTACGGGTGCCCCGGATCGGTCGTGAACGATTGGGTCGAGATCATCAGGTCGTTTCCCGGAGTCGATCCGTGAAACGTGCCCGAGAGGATGGCCGCCAGGCGGTAGGCCTGGTTCTCCGCGGCCTGTGCGGCGCTCGCGGCCAGAAAAACAACCGCGAGAAACAAGGGAACCGAGCGCTGCTTCATAAGACCTCCGTGCGAGTCCATGCGAGATCCGTTCCGGAACCCGACGCCGGCCACTTCCTTCTCTCTCAGACGCTTGCGACGGACGTGCCGCCGATCGACTGTCATCTCGCGAGGACGCCTATCTCGTCCGCGAGACAGACCGCAGCCCCGCCACGGTGCGCCTCAGGGCCTCGTTGAAGACCTCCTGGAGCGCCTCTTTCTCGTTGTTGGAGCTCCGGTAGTTCGGGCGCTCGACGTCCGACTCGGCCTCGAACTCCGTGAGTGTGCGCCCCTCCTCGTCCCGCACGAGGACGGTCCAGTCCGCGACACCGTTCCACGTCTCCTCTGCGAAGGGTGCCGCGAAACGGTTGACCTCGATCGAGACGGACGGGCGTGCGGTGCCGCCCGGCCCGCTCCAGGCGCAGCCGGGAAAAGACTTCGTGACCGAGTCGGAGAGAAGCGTGACGAGCTTTTCGGAGCCCTCGCGGTCGGCACGCCGGTCGAGAACCTCGAGCGACCACGACGTCCAGCCGCCCGGGCAAGCGACCTCCGGGTCGGCCATGGCCCTCGGCTTGAGAGTGGGGGGGCCGCAGGCAAACGAAAGAGAGGAAACCAGCAACCCGGCGGAAAGGGCTCGACGCACGGCGGGAAAGTCTCTCACGCTCACGGTCGCACGGCGCGCCGCCGGCGCGGCGACCCGGTCGCCTCGGACGAAGCGTCCTCGTAGGCGCGGGAGAGCGCGGCGGCCTGCGCGCGCAGATCCGCCACGAGCTCGGGAGGATCGATCGCAAGCGCGTTCTTTCCGTAGCGCAGCACGAACTCGCGCGCTTCCCGAATGGAAACGGCCGGCAGTTCCAGGACGGCTTCGCCCGAGGGCAGGTTCTCGATCGATTGCTGCCGATGCCAGCGCTGCTCGCGGACCTCGTCGGCCGCCTCCTTGGAGAAGCGCACGCGGAAGCGGAATGGCTTCTCCCCTCCGACGAAGAGTCCGAAGGTGTGGCGGAAGTACCGGTCGGCGTCGAAGTCTTTCGGAATGGCGTATCGCTCGCCGGTCAGTCGCGTACTCTCCATCCGCGAGAGATAGAAAGTCTTGACCTGTCCCGCCGCGACATCGTCGGCGACGGCGAGCCAGTCGCGCCCGGAGAGGACGATCGCATACGGGCGAATTGCGCGGGGCTCACCGGGCGGCTCGCCGGGATGACGGTAGCGGATCGAGAGGGAGACCCCGCGCTGCATCGATTCGGCCACCGCTTGCCAGGTCTCTTCCCGGACAGGACGATAAGGGGCGAGGCTGCGCAGCGCGATCTTGTCCCGCACGATCTCGGGACGCAAGCGGACGGCGGGCGGCATCAGTTCCGCCAGGCGCTCGTAGCAGGCCTCGAGGTCTTTCGCCAGGGGGGTTCCTCCGAAGAGGGCCATGACTTGCGCCGCGACGCCGATCGAGAAAAGGTCCTTGCCGTCGACGGGGAGGAAGGGCAGGACGTAATCGGAGCGAGAGTACGCGTATCCGTTCTCTTGACGCTCGAACTCGATGGGCGCGTCGAGCTCGTCGCGCAGGTAGTCGAGGTCTCGCTGGACGGTCTTCGTCGAGACGCCGAGCTCGAGCGCGAGCGACGAGGCGTTCGGGTGCCTCCCCTCCTTGATCTGGTGATGGATGGTCTGCAGCCGCCTCCACAACGGACGGTCTTTGAAAGTTCCCTTGCGCCCCACGAAGCGATTCTCCCACGCAGAGAGAGGTGCCAGAAAATGTCGGTCCGCTCGTCGCACAAGAGTCGAAAGCCTGTCACCGAACTCGTGCGTGGCGGTGTAAGAGACTCGAAAACAAAGGCTTTGAGCCGGCTGTTGCGATGGCCCTGTCCTTGCTTTCTTCTCCAACGTGCAGATTCAGCTGACGTCCGATCCCACATCGGGGTCGCGCCGACCCACCGGGGACGCCGTGACGTCGCTCGAGATCTTCGAGGGGCAGCAGGAGCTGCTCGACGATTTCCTCTCGCGGCTCCAGTCGATCATCCGACAGGCGCCGGCTTCCTCGCCGCGCTCGCCCGATGACACCCGGCCGACCGGTTTCCGCAGGAGGGTCCGCTCATGATCGGCGCACTCTCTTCCGGATCCGATCTGCCGATCGCGCTCGCTCTGATCCTGATGGTCGTCGGAATCCTGCTTTCCGGAGACGACGACCTCCCGGGGCCGCGCCGCAGCTTCGCGCGCGCACGGCGCGCTCTGAGCCTGCCCTTCTGACGCGAGCGACGCGAGCCTCATCCGAGAGGCCGCGCCGAAGGATCTCTGAGGTGACTCTCGGGCCCTGGCGATCAGGCCGGGGATCTCGTCCTTCCGAGCGGCGCTGCGACGAGGAATCCCGTACTTGATTTTGCGTGAAGCCGGTGTCGGCCGGGATCCCACGCTCCGTTTACGATGACGCGCCGCGCTCTTGGCGCCGGTGCGTCACTTGAGCACCGACAGCAGTTCCTTGGCCGTGTCCGCCTCGCTGCCATTCGGATCGAGCTCCAGGTACTTCTGGAGGTGCTCCTTGGCGTCGGCGTTCCTCTTCAGATTGAACGAAACGATACCGAGCTGATAGTGGGCCAGGGCGAAATCGGGTTTGGCGGCCACGGCCTTGGTGAAGTAGTCCGCGGCCTCGGGCATCTTCTTCTTGTTGAGGGCCTCGACGCCCTTGTTGTAGATGACCTCCGCCGAATCGGGATTGGCCTCGGCGTACCTGGCGGTCCACTCGCCGGCGGCCTTCTTGTCGCCCTTCTGCTCCGCCGCGACGGCCATCATCTGATAGAGCGAGGAAAGCGTCGGGTCGAGGTCCGTGGCCTTCTGACCCGCCTCGAGGACCTTGGTCCAGTCTTTCGTCTGGAAGGCGAGCACCGCCAGCGCCTGCCAGCCCTGGGGCAGATCGGGATTCTTCGTCACCGCCTCCTGGAACTTCGCTCCGGCGCCGGCCTTGTCGCCGGCGTTCAAGAGCTCGACGCCGGCGTTGTAGGCCACGGCGGCCTGGTCGCCCGCCGACATTTGGGCGACAGCCGGAGCCGCGGCAACCGGCCTCTGCAGCTTCACGTCGACGATCGTGGTCTCCACCGTCGAGAGCTTCTTGTTCTCGTCATGGGGCGCGAAGCCCTCGAGCTCGTAGTGAAAGCGGTAGGGGATCGTCGCGTCGTTGACGATCAGGCCGTACTGGCCCTTCTTGTCCGTCTTGACCGAAAGCTTGAAGGTCGAGATGTTCGGAGTCGTTACCGTGATCACGACTCCCGGCAGAGGCGCGCCGTCGGGCCCGGTGACGGTGCCGCTCATTCGCCCCTGGGTTCCCGCGATTGCGGTGCCCGCCATCAGCAGAGCCGTGATCGCAAGGGCGCTTCTGGTCTTCATGGGTCTCCCTCCGTCGGCGGGATTCTATTGCGCTCCCACGGTCAGGCTCCAGCCACCTTCCGGCCGCGCACCGGCAACGCCCCCAAGATATCCGCAGCGAGCTCGTATCGGCCCATCGGCATGATGTGGATTCCGCGGGCGAGCCCCGCGATCCCGGCGGCCAGCTCCCGGGCGATGGCCAGCCCCTCCGCCTTCTCGTGGTCGGGCCCCCGGCCGGCCGCGCGGCGGATCCGTTCCTGCACCGCCTCCGGCACGACGATGCCCGGTACCTCGTTGGCGAAGAACAGGGTCTGCTTGAGAGAACGCAGCGGGATCAACCCGACGAGAAGCGGTATCGATCGCACCTCCTCTCGGTCGAGGAACCGCTCCAGCGCCACAAGGTCGTAGACCGGTTGCGTCTGCGCGAACGTGGCCCCGGCCTCGATCTTGGCCCGCAGTTTGGAGAGCTCGAGCTCGAGGTCCGGCGCCGCCGGGTTGACGGCGCATCCAATGGCGAAGTCCGTCGGCGCGCCGATGGCGTTGCCCGCAAGGTCGGCTCCGGCGTTCAACCCCTTCGCGATGCGGAGCAGCCCCAGCACGTCGACTTCCGACACCTGCTTGGCCTGCGGGTAGTCGCCGATCTTCAGCGGGTCGCCGCCCAGGCAGAGCAGGGCCTTCAACCCGAGGCCCGCCGCACCGAGCAGGTCGGACTGGAGCCCGAGAACATTGCGGTCGCGCGTCGTGATCTGGACGACGGACTCGAGACCGGTTTCCCGCTGGATGAGAGCGGCGACCGCGATCGAGGACATCCGCAGCCGCGCCATGGGATTGTCGGTGACGTTGACCGCGTGCACCCCGGCCGCGCGGGCCTGGCGCGCGCCCTCGATTGCGGCGGATGCGTCGACGCCCCGGGGCGGCTCGATTTCCGAGGTCACGACGAAGGCGCCCGGGTCGGCGAGCAGCCGCTTGAAACGCGAGGTTTCGACCGATGGCTCCGCGGCGCGGGGCGGCGCCGACTCGACGACCGCGGAAACTCGGGCCCCGGCGGCACGCTCCCGGCCCGTGACCTCCCGCGCCATGGCGCGGATGTGCTCGGGTGTCGTGCCGCAGCATCCGCCGATGATTGCCGCCCCCGCTTCCGCGAACGCGCGGGCGTACTCCCGCAGGTAGTCGGGGGAGGAGAGATAGACGTTGCGGCCGTGGGCCACCGTCGGATAGCCCGCGTTGGGCATCACCGAGAGGGGGACCGCGATCGACGCGGGTAGCCGCGCGAAGACGTCGTGCGTCTCCTGAGGCCCGAGCGTGCAATTCATGCCGACGGCGTCCGCGCCGGCCAGCGCCAGGGTCGGCAGCGCATGGGAGGCGCTCTCCCCGAACGCGGTCCGACCGTCGGCGAGGAACGTCATCTGGGCGACGATGGGGATGTCGGCGGAAAGGCCGCGCACGGCGCGGACCGCCTCGGCGGCTTCGAGCAGGCTGCCGAAGGTCTCGAGCAGGATCAGATCCGCGCCCCCTTCGAGCAGGATCCGCGCCTGCTCCTCGAAGATCTCGCGCACCTGCGCGAGTGTGAGCGCGCCGTAAGGCTTGACGAGCGCGCCGAGCGGCCCGATCGACCCGGCCACGAACACCACCTCTCCGGCCGCCGCCTCTCGAGCCAGACGGACGCCTTCGCGGTTGATCTTCTCGAGGGAGTCCGACCACTCGTGGGTGGAGAGCTTCACGCGGTTGGCGTCCCAGGTGTTGGTCGTCAAGATGCGCGCTCCCGCGTCGCGATAGTCGTCATGGACCTCGCGAACCGATTCCGGGTCGGTCAGGTTGAGGGGCGACTTGGCCTGCTCGGGGGCTGCGCCGCGGGAGACGAGCAGCGTACCCATGGCGCCATCGGCCAGCAGCACCTCGCGGGCGACCGTTTCTCGAAAGTTTTTCTTCATGACGCCTCCCGGGTCCGAGAGGCGTGCGCGCGATGCGGTGTCGCGGCGCCCCTCATCTTTTCTCCGACGGAGATTCCGGAATTGGCACCGGGCGGGCCCGCCGCGACGCGGGCTCCGGTTGCCGTGGGGTTTTTCCGCCTTCCTCCAGGGCTTCGGCGGACTTGCGGGCCGGTCCCTCGCCCACTCTCGATGTGGCGGGAGGCCGGCAATGGGCCGTCCCGACAGGCTCAAAGAACGCGGGGTGAACAGTAGCCCCGACCTCCGCGGGTGTCAAATGTGGAGAGCTTTCAGCTACTCCGGCTACAATGCGACGTCCTCACCGGCCACCGTCCGGCGTCTCTGCCGGCCCTTCTCGCCATGAGAAGGAGACCGCCGATGAGATCCCTCGTTTTTCTGTTCCTGCTTCTCCAGGCCCGTTCCACCGAGGTCCCCTGGTCCGAGCTCTCGCTGTCGATCGAGCGGGAGCCCGGGTATTCGAGCGACCAGGTCTCGATCTGCCGCGTCAAGGTCGTCAACCACGGTTCGCGCACCTGGCCCGGGCGAGCGCTCCAGTTCGAGGCGCGCGCAATCGACTCCGGCATCGTCGTCGAACGCGCGCAAGGCCGTTTCGGCCTCTCGCTGCCGCCCCGCGGCACACTCGAAACGTTGATCGCTTTCTCGGCGCCGTATGTGCGCTTCGAGGTCGCGCCCGCCGGGTCGTCGTCAGACTCCGGCGCCCCGCGAAACCGGTCGGGCCGCGGGAGCTCGAAGCGGCCGTCCCGACGGCGTCCGCGATGACACAGCGGTTACAATGCGCGCAAGTGAAAATCCTCATCGTCGGCGGAGGCGGGCGGGAGCATGCGCTCTGCTTCGGGCTTCGCCGCAGCCCTCTCGTGCGGGAGATCTACTGCGCGCCCGGCAACCCGGGAATCGCGGAGCTCGCCGATTGCCTGCCGGTCATGCCCGGAGACATCGTCGAAATCGCGGACCTCGCGGAACAGCTACAGATCGACCTGACGGTGGTGGGCCCGGAGCTGCCCCTCTCGCTCGGCATCGCCGACGAGTTCGGCAAGCGCGACCTCGCGATCTTCGGCCCGACGCGCGTGGCCGCGCAGATCGAATCGTCCAAGGTGTTCGCCAAGGAATTCTTCGCGCGCCACCGGATCCCGACGGCGCCGGTTCGCGTCTGCGCGACGACCGACGAGGCTCGGAGGGCGATCAAGGAATTCGGCTTTCCCGTCGTCCTGAAGGCGGACGGGCTGGCCGGGGGCAAGGGCGTGCTGACCGTCGAGAACGACGAGGAGGCCAAACGGGCGCTCTCCCTCTTCTTCGAGGAGCGCGTCTTCGGTTCGGCCGGGGACCGCGTGCTCGTCGAAGAATTCCTGCGCGGCAGCGAGGCTTCGTTCCTGGCGCTGTGCGACGGACAGACGGCCGTTCCGCTGCCGACGGCGCGGGACTACAAGAAGGTGTACGACGGGGACCGGGGCCCCAACACGGGCGGGATGGGTGGCCACTCGCCGGCCGGCGTCATGGACGCCGCCACGTCGACCCGGGCCTTGAAAGAGATCCTCTGGCCAACGCTCCGGGGGCTGGCGGCAGAGGGGCGGCCCTTCCGCGGCGTGCTCTACGCGGGCCTGATGCTGACCGAGTCGGGGCCGCAAGTGCTCGAGTTCAACGCCCGCTTCGGGGACCCGGAAACCGAGGTGATTGTGCCGCGGATCACGTCGGACCTGGCGGCGCTGCTCGCCGCCGGGGTGCGCGGGGACCTCGAGAAGTTCTCGCCGATCGAGGTGAAGCCCGAAGTGTGCGTGGGCGTCGTGCTCTGCGCGGCCGGCTATCCCGGGCCCCACGAGAAGGGCAGGGCCATCTCCGGCGTCAACGACGCGGCGCGCATCCCCGGGGTCGAGATCTTCCACGCCGGGACCGCCCGCGAGGGAGACCGTCTGATAACGGCTGGCGGGCGTGTGCTCGTCGTGACCGCGACGGCCCCCACGATCGTGGACGCGGCGGCCTTGACCTACGAGGCCGCCGACAAGATCGACTTCGAGGGCAAGCACCTGCGCCGCGATATCGGCGCGCACGGCCTGCGCATGAGCCGGATGTAGGAGGCGCGACGCCGGCCTGCGTCTGCAGGCTGACGAAGGGTTCTCGCCGAGACTAAATCCCGCAGGTGTTTCCGCTGTCGGCGCACTTCGTCTCGTAGTAAGAGCCATCGTTGGTCGTTTGGTCGATGGTGACGACGAATCCTTCAATCGTGGCAGAGCTCGCGGTCGGCCCCTGAACGTCGATGAAGGCGATGGCCTGGGAGACGTTCGACGGAACGTGGGCGGCCGAGAACACGTTTCCGAAGAGACGGACCTCCCCGGGCTGGAGATTCGGGGCGGTCAGCGCGTTTCCGACGGGTTGCCCGTTGGTCGGGCTGCCCGCCGTGACGTCGTAGAGCTGCAGGGTGACGGAAACGCGGCGGTCCGTTCCTTGGAAGAATTTGCCATCGATGTCGGTGTTGCGGACGCCGATGTTCGTGCGCTGGAAACCCTGGGTGCTCGCGTTTCCGAGGGCCGGCAGAGTGGTGTCGCGTGCGATTCCGACGAGCGACTCGTGCGCCGACTCGAAGAACAGGGAGGCCGGATAGGCGTAGCCGATCGTGCCCTGGCTCGGATTCGCCTCGTTCACGCGATTGTAGAGCCGCGCGACCGCCGTGCCTTCCCAACCGTTGCCCGAGGGAAGGTTTCGAAACGTGATGAGCAGCGTCCCGATAGAGCCGCTCAAAGCAGCCGAGGCGAGCTGCGCCGCCGGCTGGCTGGCAAGGTAGCTCACCATATCGTCCTGATGGAAGCTGTCCAGGCCCGCGAGCGCGATCGTGATGGGAAACGTGCGGAAGAAGCCGCCGCCCGTGCAGGCCGTGCAGGTGTAGGAGTATTGAATATCGGCCAGGACGCCGCCGTTGGTCGTGTTGTTGTTGATATCGACCGCGGTCCGGTAGAAGGCGGCTCCCTGAAGGCTAAGGACCTGAGGCAATTCCACGGAGTAGGAGGAGGCGTTGGTCGCGTCCTTCTGGAGGTCCCGGATGCGGGGGCTTGCCGAGGCCGACGCCACGGCCGGGACCGAGGCCAGGGATCGGGCGGCCGCACGAGACAGGATGACGGGGCCGCGGGGAACGAGCGTCGATTCGGACTGCGCGGAGGCACGGGAGACCGGGGCCAGGAGCGCGAGAATCAGGATCGGGAGCAGTCTTCGGGTTTTCATGGGGCTTTACTCCTCTTTCCGGGTGGTACCGGCCGGCTTGATGTCTTGGCGCTGAGCAATTCAGTGTGCCACGTTCGCAAAATCCGGTCCAGCCTGAAAAGGCCGGTGGACGCCGTTTTTCGGGTTTCGCGGTGTCTCATCGACGGGACGAAGTGTCCTCCCGCGGGGCCAACTTGTCGAGCCCTGCCATGGGACCATAGACTCACCCCATGAGCGCCGGACCGGCACGCGCCGCCGCGGTGGTTCGGATCGCGACGGGCGCAATCTTCGTCGCCGAGGGGTACTCCAAGGTCGCCGGCCCGTTCGTTCGCGGAGGCTTCCAGTCGCAGGCGCGCGAGATCGCGACGAAGGCCTGGCCGCTCTGGAGCCGTTTCTTGCACGCGGTGGTCATTCCAAACGCGCCGGCGATCGCCTGGCTCGTCGCTTTGGCGGAGCTCGCCGCAGGGCTCGGACTCGTGCTCGGCTTCTGGACGCGCGCGGCGGCCTTTGGCGGCGCGCTGCTCGTCCTCTCCTTCGCCCTCGGGCAGTCCTACGTTCCCGGCGCGAGCTGGGACGGCTGGGTCACGGCGGGGCTCGCGAGCAAGTTCGCTCTGCTGCTCCTGACGCTGATTGGACTCGTGGATGCGGGGAGGGTCTGGGGCATGGACGGGAGGGCGAAGAGACCGAAAGGGATCAGGGGATGAGGAGTTGGTCGGACCTCGTCGGACAGACACCTTCTCGACGGACCTCTACTTCAGCAACTTTCCCACCTCGTTCTCGAAGTCACCGTAGGACTGCTTTCCCGAGAGGACTCTGACCTTGCTGCCGTCTCTCCCGTACAGGACCGAAAACGGCAGCTCTCCTCCCCAGGACCGGTCCACGGCGTCGATGAAGTCCTGATCGTCGCCGCCCGACTTCTTTCGATAATTCGGAAAGGAAGGGTTGTTCGCGGCGAGAAACTTCTCGACGGCGGGCATCTGGGAGGCGAGATCGGTCGAGACGCCGAGCACGGTGAGACCTCGGCCCTGATACGCCTTCTGAAGCCGCACGAGAGACGGAAACTCTTCGCGACAGGGCTCGCACCAGGTCGCCCAGAAGTTGAGCAGCACCACTCGGCCCTTCTCCTGCGCGAGCCGCCCCGTGAGCCCCGCACCGTCGAGCTCTCCTGCAAGCCGCGAGGCTCGCGGAGCCGGCGCGAGAAGAAGAAGAGAGAAAGCGAGGGTCGCCCCGCTTCGGTTCCTCATTCCGAATCGCCGCACCACACCATTCTTCAGCAACCTGCTAGACCCGCTTGATCGAACAGCCGAACGCCTTCGTCTCCGCCTTCGCGATCGGCCGGTTGGAGAGCAGCGCGTCGAGGGCATTCTTCAAGTCGGGCGAGGCGACCTTGGAGGCGTCCTCGTAGTTCTCGTCGATCCGGCCGTGGTAGCGCAGCTTCCCGCCCGGGTCGACGACGTAAACCTCGGGCGTGTGTCGGGCGTCGTAGAGGTCGGCCACCTTGTTGTCGGGGTCCTTCACGATCGGGAAGATGTGCCCGTGCTCTTTCGCATGCTCTGCGACCTCGGCGAGCGGCTCCGTCTTGTTGCTGTTGACGCCGACGAAGAGCACGCCTTGTTTACCGTAGCCGGCGGCCAGGTCCCGCATCCGGTCGTTGTAAGCGTTGGAGTACGGGCATTTCGTCGCGATGAACATGACGACGACGGCCTTGTGACTCTTTGTCGCATCGGCGAGCGAAAAGTCCTTGCCGTCGATCGTCTTGAGCGTGAAATTTGGGGCGGCCGCTCCGATCTCGGGTGCGCCGGCCAGGGCGAGGCCGGCGATCATCAAGAAGGCGGCGGAGAAGAGCGCGGTTGCGGCCTGACGCATGGAAACCTCCTTTGAATCAGAGCTTCATATGTCGGGAGGCAAGGGGGATATTCCCCGGTGCTCCCCCCGGGCCGGCGGGTTCTAGCGCTTTGCGAACCAGCCCTTCCGAGGCGGGTGGCTCTCGAGCTGCCGAAGGCGGCCTTCGAGCTCCTCGATGCGGCCGGCCAAAGCTTCCACGGTCCGCGCGCCGGCCTCCTGCGCCTCGGCCAGGCGGTCAACCGCCTCGCGCACGGCCTCGTGATCTCCCCGGGACATCAGCGCGCGGCGCAGCTCCGCAAGAGGAAGGCCCTCTTCGGTGAGGGAACGGACGGTCGAGAAGCGCGCGATGTCCCGCCCGTCGTAGCGGCGGTGCCCTCCCGAGGTCTTCCGGAGCGGGAAGAGACCCGGCAGCTCCTTCTCATAGAAGCGCAGGGTCGTGACGGGGATGCCGGTGCTTCTCGCGACCACGCCGATCGAAACGCCGGCTATTGGCTTGTCCACGAGCTTTCAGCTTTCAGCCAGAGACCCCTCATCGTCGCTCCTGGCTGACAGCTGACAGCTGATAGCTGAAGGCTGAAAAACCTACACCGCGAACAGCGGCCGGCTGACGACCGGATCGAACTTCCAGACGTACTTGTAGAGGCCGTCGAAGAAGTCAACCGTCAACTCGTAGTGCGCTTCGATGGTTATCG
>JBGPCK010000043.1:0-23305 GCA_041481715.1 Thermoanaerobaculia bacterium
AGTCGAGCCAGGCCACGCCGGAGCCCATGGTCTCGGGAAGCTGATGCTGCGGGGTGCCTCCGCGGTCGTGGGTGAATTTCAAGCCCGCGGCCGCGGCGACGTCGGTGAAGACGACCGGACAGCCGGCGTCCTTCGCGGCGGCGCGCGGAGCCGGCTTGCCCTCGAGAGAAAGGAGCCCGGCCAGGGCGCAGAGCGCCGCGGGCCCGGCCAGCCTCGCGCGTCGAGTCATGGAGTCTTCGTCCTTTCGCGCTCGCGATCGAGCTCCCACCGCAGCGCATGGCTCTCGGGGTCGAGTCGGAGCGCCCCCTCGAGCTTCTCGACCGCTTCCGCGTGCCGGCCCAGGCGCGAGAGCGCCTCCGCCATGCCGCGCAGTCCCTCGGCGTCGTCCGGGTGGCGGGAGAACTGGCCGAGCGCCTCTTCGACGCGCCCGCTCTCGAGCTCCGTCCAGCCGAGGTTCAGCTCCGCCTGCCGCGAAGCGTTGCGGTAGCGTCGCCGCTGCTCCTTCTCGAAATACTCCCGGTAGCGCGCGATCTCGGCCGCGGCTTCTTCCCGCTTCCCGGTTCGGGCGAGCAACGTTCCCAGAGCGTAGTGGGCGACGGCAAGATCGGGCTCGAGCTCGAGCGCCTTTCGGTAGGCCGTCTCCGCCTCCGAGGTCCTGCCCGCTGCCTCGTACGCCCGACCCAGATCGAGCCGCACCTGTGCAGAGTCGGGAGCCAGGCGCGCCGCCGCCTCGAGTTGGGCGACTGCCGCCGCCGGCTGTCCCCGAAAGAGCAGAAGCCGTCCGAGGCGATGGCGCGCGTCGGATCCGGAGGGGGAACGCGCCACCCCTTCGCGCAGCCTCTCGGTCGCCTCCTCGAGCCGACCCGTTTCCCAGAGAGCGCTTCCGAGATAGACGAGCAGGTCCGAGCTCGAGTCTCCGTCCCGCCGCGCGGCCTCGAACTGGCGGACGGCGTCCTGAAACTTTCCCTGCTCCGCCAGATTCAGGCCGAAGTGCATGCGAAGTTTCGTGTTGCCCGGCACCTTCTGCAGGACGCGCTCCATCTCGGCGTTGCCCTGGTCGTACCGCCGCGCGCGCCAGAGATATTCGACGAACTCGACGGCGAGCGGCAGGTTCCGGCGATCGGCGGCGATCGCCCGTTCGTACGCCGCCACCGCGCGCGGATCGGACAGCGCCCCGTATGCCGCGGCGAGCCCGCGCAGCCCGGCCGGGTCGTCTGGACGCAGCGCGAGCGCCCGTTCGAAAGCGGGAACCGCCCGAGCCGCCTCGCCGGAGTCGATCTCCGCCAGACCGAGCAGGATGTGCCCGTCCGGATTCTCGGCGTCGAGCGCGACGGCGCGGGCAGCCGCGGCCGCGGCCTCCTTCGGATGGTCGCTCCGCAGATAGGCGCGCGCGAGCGCCCGCTCCGGCTCCGGACGGTCGGGAAGCGACTGCGCGACGGACACGAGCAGCTTCTCTGCCGCGGCGGCTTCGCCGAGGTCGGTCAGCGTTTCGCCCAACCCAACCGCGGCGCGCCCATCGCTCGGACTGGCGGCGAGAGCCTGCTCATACAGCCGGCGCGCGGAGTCGAGCTCGCCGCGCTTTCGAGCCTGCGCGGCGCGGCCGACCAGGTCGGCGCCCTCGGGCGGCGTCGGAGTCGCAGTGGCGGCGCGGCCCTGGCCCGGTGAAAGCAGCGCCAGGAGCAGGCAGCCGAAGAAGACCAAAGGGCTACCGGGGCTCGGTGATCGCCAGCGTGCGGTTGATCGCGATGGCGCGGTCGACCAGGCTCCGGCGCCCGGAGGGCCACCGCACTTCGACCTTGTCGACGGCCGTCGCGTCGCCGAGACCGAAGTAGAGGGGCAGGGCGCTCTGCGAGAGGTATCCGGACTTGCCGTCGTTGTATTTGGTGTGGGCGCGGCCCCCGGCCCTGACCGTCACGGCGGCGCCCAGGCCCTGCCGGTTGGAAACGGTGCCGGAAAGCGCGACCTGCAGGAAATGGATCGGCTTCCTCTGCGCGAGATCGCTGATCAGGACCTGCGGCCCCGCGTTGAACTCGTTGGTGACGATGTCGAGGTCGCCGTCGCCGTCCAGATCGAAGATCACCGAGGAGCGGGAGCTGCGGGTGCCGAGCACGGTGATCTTTCCCTTCCGTCCCTGGCAGGCGGGTCGCCCGGCCCCTTCGGTGTCGCAGTCCAGGTCGAAGAAGGGAACCGTCGTCCCGCCGCGGCGCGGCTCGACGCCCAGCAGAAACTCCGCGTCGCGGAACCGCTTGCCGGCATCGTTCAAGAGGAGCGAATTGATCCCGTAGCGGAAGGGAAAACCCATGCCGGCCGTGATGAAGACGTCGTCCCAGCCGTCGGCGTTGAGGTCGTCGACGCTCACGCCCCACGGCCAGTAGTTCTCCACTCCGATCCGGTCCGAGATCTCCTCGAAGCGCCCGTCGCCGAGGTTCTCGTAGAAGGCGTTTCCGAAGACGCTGTTCTCACCCCCCTGGAGAAACTCCTTGGTCCAATGCATCTGCGACTTTTGCTTCTCCCGATCCGGTCCGATCTCGTCGCTCATGTCGGAGTGCATGTCGGTCAGCAGCAGGTCGATGCGGCCGTCGTTGTCCCAATCGAAGAACTTGATGCCCATCGCCCCCCACGGGGTCTTCGGGAAATACTGTGCGGTCTTGTCGACGAAACGCTTCCCCCCGTCGTTCTCGTAGAAGTGATTGTTGCCCTCCATGTTGAGAACGTAGAGGTCCGGGAACCCGTCGCCGTTCAAGTCCGCGAAGCTCGCGTCGCCGCTCCAGCTCCCGTCCTTCAGGCCGACCCGCTCCGAAACATCCTCGAACCGGTTGCCGCCGAGGTTGCGATAGAGGCGGCTGTACTCCGTGCGCTCGGGCTTCAAGTGCCCATGGAACCCGTCCGCGAAGCCCACGAAATAGCCCCCGCGACCCTTCTCCTCGGTCGTGTACTTGCCGACGTTGACCAAGAAGAGATCGAGCAGGCCGTCGTTGTCGTAGTCGAAGAAGACCGCGCCCGAGGAGTGGCCGACGTAGTCGAGCCCCGAGGTCTTCGAGATGTCGCGGAAATGCCCCTTGCCGTCGTTCTCGAAGAGGAGGTTGCCCCCGCGCACGGTCGTCACGTACAGGTCGAGGTCGCCGTCGTTGTCGATGTCGGCGAAGGAGGCGGACACGCTGATCCGGCCGGGGACGGCGACGCCCGCTTCCTTCGTGATGTTCTTGAACTTGCCGCCGCCGAGGTTCTTCCAGAGCTCGTTGCCGCCGAGCTGGTTGACGAAATAGATGTCGATGAGGCCGTCGCCGTCCACGTCGCCCGCCGCAATGCCGTTGCCGTGGTCGTAGTGGACCGCCTTGTAGTACTTCCCCGAATCGTCCGTCGGCCGCTGCCGGAAAGTGATCCCGCTTTCCGCCGCCCGGTCCTGGAAGTGAAAATCGTGGAAGACCTGGAAATCCGCAATGGTCTCTTGTTGAGCCGCCGCCCGCGCCGCCAGCGTGTCGGCTCCGATGTCGACCGTCGGGATCCGGACCTCTGGGAACCGCCCGGCCCCGCCCGCGGAGGCCCCACCCCACAGGCCGGTGGCCAATGCGATGAGAGCGGCGAGGGCGAGGCTGCGGCGGCGGGTGATCCGTGTCAAAGCGGCCGCATTTTAGCCCCGAAGATAACGAAAGGCCGGGTCGCGCGCCGCGTCCCGGCCCCTTCTTTCGCCCCCCGGCCGCGGACCGCCGCGAACGGGTCCCTACGTGAAGCAGTCACAGCTTACGCCGGGTCAACGGGGCGTCAACCGGGAATCGATCTCAGAAACCGGTGTGCACCTTTTGGTCGGCTTTCGTCCGGCTCGTCCGCGATTTCGCCTTCCGGCGAGCTGCCCATCGGCAAGTCACTTCCCGCCGGAAGGCCCGACATCGGTTTGACGCTCGTAGATCCGGATGAAGAAGCGCGGCGAGCCGACCGGGGCGTCCGGAGGCGCATCTCCGAAGGAAGCGGCCAGGCGATACCGGCGCTCCACCTCGCTCCACACCGTCGTCGCGTAGTCGCGCCCGAAGGAAACCGGCCCGAAGGGGGTAGAGGGCTGGTTTGCCAGCAGCAGAAACCGCGGGCCATGGGCCTCCAGAAGGGAAGCGACGCGCCGCTCGTCCACCACCTCTCCCGGATAGAACTGCTCTTCGCGCATCGGGTTGCGTAAACGCGTCACGAAGTTGAAGAAGCCCGCGGCCGGATAACCCGTCAGACCATCGTTGACCTGCGCGTGCTCCGCCAGGAATTGCAGCGTCTGTGCCACCGCAGTTGCCTGAGGCGCCGGCAGCCGGAGGGCGCCCGCGGAGGTATTGAGCACGAGCGAGCGATCGCGCGGAAAGAAGCGGCTCCAGCGAAGGATCGCGACGGGACAAAATGCGAGCCAGACGACCGCGACGAGCCGGCGCACGGTCTCTCCGGCGGGGAGTCTCCTCGGGAGCCAGTCCAGCACGAGCACGGCCGCGCTCGCCGCGAGCCCCGGGAAGGCGAGAATCGAGTGCGGCGTCGTCTGCACGCCGTAGGCGAGGCCGAACAGCACCCGAGAGGCCACGGCCGCCGAGAAGCCGAAAAGGAGAAAGCCGGCGCGTCCCGCGGGGTCCAGAGGCCGCCGGAGGAGCCAGAGGGCGGCGACTGCGGAAATCAGAGGGAGGGGTGACAGGAGCGGAGGGAGCCGGTCCTCGATCGCCGCTCCGGCGGAGCAGAAGAAGGCCGCCGCCGCGGCCACGCACACCACCCAGGCCGCAAGCCACGGAGCCTCCCTGTCGCGGGCCCTCGATGCGACCCAGGCCGCCAGAGCGAGGATCGCCAGGTCCAGGAAGAGGGCGGTGGCGAAGGCGCCGACCGCGCGCTCGGGATGCGCGAAGCCCGCGAGCATGCGGTAGAGAGCCCGCCACTCGGGGGGCGGGGAGAAGAGGGCGAACGGCCCCTCGGGAAAGAGATCGCGCCAGGGCACGCCGGCAAAGGCGATCCCGTACAGCAGAAGGGCGATCGCGGATCCCCCGCCGACGACCGCGAGCGTGCCGCGAGCCTGCGGCGTCCGGTCGACCGAGCGCACCAGCGCGAGAAGCAGGAAGAAGGCCGCCGCGGCGCCGATTTCCGGCTTGCCGAGGAGGGCGAGCGCCAGGCCGACGGCGGAAAGCGCCTGCCGCGCTCTGGAGGACGGGCCACAGGACAGGGCGAGGCAGCCGAAGGCGCCTGCCAGGGCGAACAGCGCGCCAAAAGAGTACGGGTACACGAAGGAGCCCCCGTTGGGGGCACCGATGCAAAGCGACGCGGACCACGTCACGGCGAGCAGAGCGGAAAGTGGGCTCCCCGCCCGCGCGGTCAGGCGATAGAGCGCGGCGAAGAGGAGCGCGGCGGCCAAAAGCCCCGCGCCCTCGAGCACCAGGAAATGTCTTCCGAAGATCTTCAGCGCGAGCCCATTGATCCAAGGCGCGGCGGGCCCATAGTAGTAAGAGACGTCCCGGTAGAGACGCTCTCCGTCCGCGATTCGCGCCGGCACGTTCATTTCGTGCGAGGAATCGACGAAGGGATAGATCCAGCAGCGCCAGGTCGCGGCCGCCGAGGCGGCGCCTGCGAGAACGGGCAGCAGCCGGGCCCAGGGAGACGTCGAGGCTATCCGGTTTGCGGCAATGACTCAGATTGCCAGAAACGCGACGTCACGGGAAGGTCCGGCGCCGGTTCCCACGGGCCGCCGCGCGAGGCTTCTGCTACTCCCGTGCGGGTTGGATGTCTCGCAGCCGGTCTCCGTCGAGGATGAGCCGGACCCGGGTTCCCTCGGGGTTGCGGAAGTACTGCTGCTGCGTGACCGGGAATCGGTAATGAACCGTCTTGTCGCCGTCCTCTGCCTCGAAGGACAGGTACCAGTTGCCGGAGCTCCGGTAGCCGCCGGCGCCGGAAGAGCCCGCATCGTACTCGCGTTGGGTGACGACCGCGGTCAGGGTCCGCGCGCCTTCGTCCGAGTGCTTCGTCTTGCCCGCGCTCGCACAGGTGGCGGCCGTGAGAGCGAGCAGACCGATCGCGAGGAGCGGCTTTTGGCCCAGCCTCATCGCGCTTTCAAACCCGCCCGCGGCTCTTCCTATTTCGGACTCGCAGCAGCCTGCTAGCGAACCCGGACGCCATTCTTGATCACCACATCCACCCGTTGAAGCAGGTCGACGTGCGTCAGGACGTCACCGCGCACGGCGATGAGGTCGGCATAACGGCCGGGCGCGATCGTGCCGAGGTCCTTCTCTTTTTTCAGCCAGGCCGCCGGCCAGCGCGTGGCCCCGGCGATGGCCTGCATCGGCGTCATTCCCAGGCGAACCCACGTGTCGAGCTCGCGCCAGGTGGAATCGGTGTGGAAGTTGCCGGGCACTCCCGAGTCCGTCCCGACGAGCAGCGTCACGCCCGTCTCTCGTAGCTGCCGGAACTTGTTGGCGAGCGTCGGAATGCGGCGGCGCACCAGCGTGAAATAGGGAAGCCCCGGCAGGTTCCGAAGCGAATCCCGGATGTCCTTCACGATGTCGGGCGCGAGGCCTTCCTGCCAGCGCGGATCGTTCAGCCGCTCGGGGAAGGTGTCCGCGGTGTACTGGGCCAGAAAGAGGCCCTCGACCGTGGGACACCAGGCGAGCGTCTGGTTGCGCTTGCGGATCCCGGCGAGAATGTCTTCCGGATAGGCCGGCTCGGTGCCGAGGCCGGTATGCTCGAAGCAGTCGACGCCGTACTTGAGCCCGAGGCGGATCTCCTCCTCGCGGTGCGCGTGGGCGACGACGGGCTTGCCTCCCTTGTGCGCCGTCTCCACGACGGCCTTCACTTCCTCCTCGGTCATCTGGTCCTGGTCGATGAGCTTCACGACGTCGACTCCGGCATCGACGACCTTCTGAACTTTGGCGCGCGCGTCCGCCGCGCCGTTGACGCCCCAGCGGTACTCCTTTTCCCACTCGGTATACGGCGCGTGCTGGATGAACGGGCCCGAGACGAAGAGCCGGGGCCCGGGAATCTCCCCCTTGTTGATGCGGTCGCGCACCGTCAGGATGTCCTGCAGCTCGGCGCCCAGGTCCCGCGCGAACGTGACGCCGCTCTCGAGCAGCTGCCGCGCGGCCGCGGGCATGATCTCGTTTCGGAATCGGGAGCGGTACGTCGCGTCCCAGTGCTCGTAGTCGCCGTGCCCGAGAATCATCAAATGCACGTGCATGTCCGCGAGTCCCGGAAGGACGCTCATCCCGCGGGTGTCGATCACGGGGGTTTCGGCCGGCACCGCGACCTGCGAGCGCGGCCCCGCCGCCAGGATGCGCTCGCCGGCGATCAGCACGACGCCGTCGTCGATGGGAGTGCCCTCGTAGCCGTCGATGATTCGGCCGCCGACCAGGGCGAGCGTGGGTTTGGGAGACAGCTCCGCCCCGGGCAAGGAGAGGGCCAGTGCCAGTCCGATCCCGAGCGCCGAGAGAGCGCGACGCATGACGCCTCCTTCCGACCGCCCCGTATCCTAACGCTCCCCGCAGACGGGGATTGCCTTGCGCCGCGGGACTGATTAGTGTTCTCGATTCTCGAGCTCGCGCGAGCCCGAGCGCAGGAGGGAGCCGTGTCCAAGTGGTCTGGCGCGAGGGTGGCGCTCGTGGGTCTGGGGCCGATCGGCATCGAAGTGGGCAAGGCCCTCGCCGGGCGCGAGGCGATCGAATTCCTGGGTGCGGCGGACCCGGCTCCGGCGATCGTCGGGCGATCGCTCTCCGAGCTACTCGCAGCGCCGGGCGTGCCGACCCTCGAGGTCGACGCCTCCACCCGGGATCTCTATGCCCGCTCGGCCGGCTCCCGGCAGAAACGGGACGTCGTTATCCTCTGCACCGGCTCGCGCCTGGAAAACGTCGTCTCGCAGATCGAGGAGGCGCTCGAGGCGGGCTTCCACGTCGTCTCGACCTGCGAGGAGCTCTCCTATCCGGAGTTGAAGCACGCGGCGCTTGCGCGGCGCATCGACCAGAAGGCGGTCGCCCACGGCGTGGGGGTGCTCGGCACCGGCGTCAACCCGGGACTCGTTATGGACCGGCTCGCCCTCGCCGCCGCCGGCGCGTGTGTCCGGGTGGAGCGGGTCAAGGTCACGCGGGTCGTCGACGCCGCCAAGCGGCGCGGGCCACTGCGGGCGAAGGTCGGAGCGGGCCTCTCGCGCGAAGAGTTCGCGGCGGGCGTCGCGTCGGGCAAGCTCGGCCACGTGGGTCTTTCCGAGTCGGCCGCTCTCATTGCGATGGGACTCGGACTCCCGATCCACGAGATCACCGAGACCATCGAGCCCGTCCTCGCGGAGAGCGAGACGGACGGCATCGCCCCGGGACGGGTACTGGGGCTCCACCAGGTCGCTCTCGTGCAGGCGGGCGACGAGGTCAAGGTCGTGCTCGACTTGACGATGGCGGTCGGCGTCGAGAACCCGGCCGACGCGATCGAGATCGCCGGCGACCCCCCCGTGCACCTGCTCGTTTCCGGCGGGTTTCACGGCGACCGCGCCACGGTCGGATGCGTGGTCAACGCCATCCCATTCATCGTCAACGCGAGCCCGGGGCTGCACACGGTCGTGACGCTGCCGCTCTTCGGGTTGTTTCCGGAGGAGGGGTAGGAGCGGCTAGAGCAGGCGTCCGGCTGCCGGATCGGCCCGGGCGTCGATTACCCGATCACGAAAGCTCCCCCGTCGGACCCGTCCGGACGGACTGGGAGCCACCGAGGTGGCTCCAGAAAAAAGGCGGCCCCGACATCTCAATCGGCCGGGGCCGGGAAGGAAGGTATCGCGTGCTGTGATAAGTAACGGGACGAATCCCGGAAACATTTCAGAACAGCTAAAGCATTGACCTAGAATCACTTCTACCTTGGGAGAACCGCAAACCCTCCCGGAGGCAGAGCGTCATCCCGCTCGAGCTCGATTCGGACGTCCAGGGCCACTTGAATCTCCTCCAGAACCGCGCCCTCCTCGGTCAGAAACTCCGCCAAGGAGGTCGGCACACGGACCCGGACGGTCTCCCCGGCGCCGTGGAGAATCGGGGGCTTGAGAAGCGCCCGGCGCAGATCGAGCGCCGCCGTCAGGTCCGTCTTCACGCGCCCGGCCCCGTCACAGTCGGGGCACCGGCGGGTCAGAACGCGCTCGAGATTGCTTCGGCTCCTCTGGCGCGTGATCTCGATCAACCCGAAATCCGAGATTTGCAATACGCGGGTGCGCGCGCGGTCCCGGGTGAGCTCCCGCTCGAAGCGTTCGAAGACCTCTCGCCGGTGCTCCGGCTCCTGCATGTCGATGAAGTCCACGACGAGGAGCCCCCCGAGGTCTCTCAGCCGGATCTGCCGGGCGACTTCCGGAATCGCCTCCAGGTTCGTCGCGAAGACGGTCTGCTCGAGGTCCTCCTTGCCCGTGAAGCGGCCGGTGTTGACGTCGATCGCGACGAGCGCCTCGGTCTGGTTGATGACGCAGGAGCCTCCCGAAGGCAGCGGCACGCGGCTCCGGAGAGCCCCTTCGATCTCCGCCTCGATCCCGAAGCGCTCGAAGATGGGCTCCACTTCGTGGTACGTCTCGATGCGCGTGACGAGCGCCGGCGCGACCTGGGCCGCGAGCTCGCGCAGGCGCCCCGCAGCCGCCTCGTCGTCCACGCGAATCGTCTCGAAGTCCGCTCCGACGAGGTCGCGGAAGACGCGCAGCGGCAGCTCGAGCTCCCGTTGCAACAGCGCCGGAGCGGCGCCGCTCTCCCCTTTTCGGTTGATCCTGGCCGCGAGGGCCTTCAGGTACGCACGGTCGGCCTGGAGCTCCGTCTCGGAGGCCCCCTCCGCCGCGGTCCGCGCAATGAAACCCCCGGAGTCGGTGAACCCTTCCAGGATCCGCCGCAGACGTTCCCGTTCCGCCTCGTCGGTGATGCGGCGCGAGACTCCGATCTCGCGAAGCGCGGGCAGGTACACGAGGGTGCGCCCCGGAAGCGATACGTTGGCCGTGACGCGCGGCCCCTTGCCCGAGATCGGATCCTTCGTGACCTGCACAACGAGGTTCTGCCCCTCCTTGACGAGATCGTCGATGCGCGGGCGGTCGGCCGGGGCGGCGACCGGGCCGCCGCCGTTTCCCTCCTCTTCGCCCGCCTCGAAGTCGACGGTGTGCAGCACCGCGTCCTCGACGTAGAGAAAGGCGTCGCGGTCGAAGCCGATCGAAACAAAGGCCGCCTGCATGCCGGGCAGCACCCGGTGCACGCGTCCCAGGTACACGTTGCCGACCAGCCCCTCCCGGCCGCGCCGCTCGTGGAAGACCTCGACGGTGCGGCCATCCTCGCGGAGCGCGACCCGCGTCTCCGGAGGGGTCGCGTTGACGAGTAACTCCTTCCTCACGCGTTGGCGAACCGGCGGTACTCGACGCCGAGAATCAGCCCGATTGCGAGAAACGTCGTGGCGACGGAGGAGCCGCCATAAGAAACGAGGGGCAGGGGAATGCCCGTGGTCGGCAGCAGGCCGATCATCATCGAGGCGTTGACCAGGACCGAAAAGAAGATCATTCCCGCCAGAGCCAGGATCAGGAAAACGCCGCCCCGGTCTCGAGCCGCCTGCGCGAGCGTGAGCGCGCGCAGCAGCAGCGCCGCAAAAAGCCCGAGGACCAAGATGACGCCCAGGAACCCCCATTCCTCCGCGATGACGGCGAGAATGAAGTCGGTGTGCTGCACCGGGAGAAAGCGCAGCTGGCTTTGGGTGCCGGACCGGAAGCCCTTGCCGAAGAACCCCCCCGAACCGACGGCGATCTTGGACTGCCGCACCTGGTAGCCCGAGCCGAGCAGGTCCTGCTCGGGATTCAGGAACGTGCCGATGCGCTGCTTCTGGTAGTCCTTGAGCAGGAACCAGGCGCCGCCGCAGAACAGCACCACGATCAGGAACATCACGAGCCACCACTTCCACGGCATCGCTCCGAAGTAGAGCCCGACGCCCAGAAGCGGCAGGAACGTCAGCGCGAGCCCCAGGTCCGGCTGCAGGAAGACGAGCAAGAAGGGGATGCCCACGATGGCGCCGAGCTTGACGAAGGCCGCGGGACGCAGGCGTCCGTCGTCCTCGTTCTCGAAGAGGTAGGCGAGCAGCAGCGCCGTCGAGATCTTGGCGAGCTCGGCCGGCTGAAACTGGAACCCGCCGAAGCGGATCCAGGACTTCACGTTGGCGATGCGCTCCCCGAAGAAGAGCAGGTAGAGCAGAGGCACCAGGCTCGCGCAATAGATTGGAAACGAGATCTTGAGCAGCACGCGGTAATCGAAGAGGACGGCGGCGAACATCAGGCCGATCCCGGCGACCACCCAGATCCCCTGCCGGGCCGCGAGCCCCGCGAGCCTCCCTCCGGCCGTCGCCGATGCGACGAAGAGGATGCCGAGCAGCGAGAGCGACAAGGCGCTGCCGAGCACCATGGGATCGAAGCGGCTGCGGGCGGAGAGGACGCGGGCGATCATTGGGCCTCGGCCCGCGGCAAGCGGTCGGGGGCAGGCGCAAGCGCCTTGCGCGCGGGGTTGGAGGCGCGGACGAGGCCGGGCGCGGAGGGCGGCGGCGGCTCGGTCTTCTTTCCAAAGCGATACTCGAAGAGCCGCTTGGCGAGCGGCGCCGCAACGGCCGAGCCGTGCCCGCCGTTTTCGACGAAGACCACGACGACCATCTGCGGGTCCTCGACCGGCGCGAAACCGATGAACCAGGCGTGATCCTCGTACTGCCCGCGCGCGCTCACGCCCGACTCGTGGCCGACCACTTGCGCCGTCCCGGTCTTGCCCGCCGCGTCGAGCCCCGCGACGCGCGAAAGGTATGCCGTCCCGCCCGGCTCGTTCAGGACGGCCCACATGCCGTTCTTCACGATGGCCGCCTTCTCGGCGGCCAGCGGAATGCCGGGCTTGGTTTCGACCGTGTAGCGCAGGCGCGCGCCCGTGCGGGAGTCCTGCGAGGCGAAGAAAAGGTGCGGTGTCGGCAGGCGCCCTCCTTCGGCCAGCGCCGAGAGGGCCCGCGCAAGCTGGAGCGGCGTGACGAGAACGGGCCCCTGGCCGATCGCCACCGAGATCGTCTCGCTCGGGTACCACCGGGCGTGCCGCTTCGTCAGGGCCCAGTCCTCGGAAGGGACCAGTCCACTCTTCTCGAACTGCAGATCCACGCCGGTCTGCTCACCGAAGCCGAAGCCGCGCGCGATTTCCGCGATCCGGTCGATGCCGAGTCGGTGCCCCAGGTTGTAAAAGTAGACGTCGCAGGAGACTTTGATCGCGTCGCGCAAATTGACCCAGCCGTGCCCTTCCTTCTTGTGGCAGCGGAAGGTCCGCCCGTAGAACGTCGCGTGCCCCGGGCAGAAGGTGCGAGCCTCCGGGTCCACCAGCCCCAGGGCGAGCGCGCCGTATGCCAGAAACACCTTGAACGTCGAGCCGGGGGAGAACGCGTTCTGGATCGCACGGTTCTGGAGGGGGTGGTGCGGATCGGACAGCAGACCCGACCACTCCGGCCCCGTCACGCGGCGCGTGAACCAGTTCGGGTCGTAAGAGGGAGACGAGACGAGCGCGAGAATCTCGCCGGTCTTCGGGTCGAGGACCACGGCGCTTCCCACGCGCTCGCGGAAATACTCCTCGGCGATGCGCTGGAGCCCGAGATCGATCGTCACGAAGAGGTTCTGGCCGGGGCGGGCCGGAATCTGGTTCTGCTCGGCGATCTCCCGCCCGTGGGAGTCCACGACGACGCGCCGTTCCCCGTTGACGCCGGCGAGCAAGGGCTCGTACGTCGCCTCGATCCCCTTCTGTCCGATCCAGTCTCCCATCGCGTACCCGTCGGGAGACGCCTTGATCTGGTCGGCGGTCGCTTCTGCGAGGTAGCCCAGCGCGTGGGCGGCCACGACCCCGTGCGCGTAGAGTCGGCGCTGCGAGACCGCCACCGCGAACTCGGGGTGTTCGGGAGCCCGGGCCTCGATCGTGGCCACTTCTTCGAGCCCAAGGTTCTCGGCGATGGGCACCGCCACGAACTCCGGGTACCGCAACGCCCGCTCGACCCGAGCGTGCACCTGCTCGGGCGGCAGCCGCAGCACGCCGACGGCGAATTCCTCAGAGCCGCTCAGGTTCTTCGCCTCCCGGCGATAGAGCTGCAAGTTGTAGGCGGGCTCGTTCTCGACCAGAGCCACGCCGCCGCGGTCGAAGATGTAGCCGCGCGGCGCCGTGATCTTGACCGAGCGGATCCGGTTGTTCTCCGAGAGGGCGAAGTAGTACTCCCCCCGCACGATCTGGATGAACCAGTAGGCGATCGCGAGCAACGCGAAAACGGTGCCCACGGCGATTCGCGCGATCTCGACGCGGCGAGAGAGCTCCCGCCGATTCTCTCGGACCCGGAGCATCAGGAACCTCCCGCTTTCACCGAAGCCTCCGCAACCGCCGCTTCTCCCACCACTCGCGCCACGGGAACTTCGCCGCGGCCTCCAGGGCTCCCGCCGTGATTCCGGTCGTCGCGGCGCGCCAGAGAGACTCGCGCGAGCCGAGCACGATCGGTGTCTGCATCAGCAAGAAGGCGAGCACCGCCACGATGGCGTCGTTGGCGAGCGAGGCGAGCGCCAGAGCCGCGCCGACCGCGACCGATCCGCCCAAAATCACGCGCATCGCGACGAGCGCCAGGCCATAGCCGATGGCCGACTTGGCGAACGCGTTGAACCCGAGCATCGGCTGCGTGAGCACGTCCTCGAGCATGCCCGCCCCGGCTCCCGTCAGCACCGCGCGGACGAAGTTGCCCTCCCGGGCGACCGTCGCGACCGCGATCAGGAACCAGTCGACCGGCCAGGCCCCGCGATGCCGCGAGGCGCCGAAGAGAAACGAGAGCGCCGCCGCCGCCGCGAGCAGCAGCGCGACGCGGCGCAATTTCACGGCGTGGCACTCCGCGATCCTCCAACGCCCTCACCCACGGCGGGCGAGGGAGCGAGCACGAGTACGTCCGTCAGGTTCGAGAAGTCGGCCGTCGGACGGATGCGGATCTCCAGAAACAGGTTGCTGCCGTGCCCGACCGACTCGACCCGGCCGATCGGCACGCCTCGGGGGTAGATGCCGTCGATCCCCGCCGACTCGACCACGTCGCCGGCGCGCACCCCGGAGGTGATCGCCACGTTGTTCAGGCGAAGCCCCCCGCGGCCGTCCCCGCGCACGACGCCGAGCTCGCCGGTTCGCACGATGCGCGCGCCGGCCGCCGCCGAGGCGTCGGTCAGCAGCTGCGCGCGCGCGATGGAACCCCCGACCGACACGACCCGTCCCACGAGCCCCTCCGGGACGGCGAGCGGACAGCCCGCGACCACGCCATCGCGCGACCCCGCACCGACGAGCGCGCTCTGGAGCCCGGCCCGCCGCTCGAGCAGAAGCACCGGAGCGCTCACGAGGACGTTGGGCAGAGCCGGAGCGGCCGTCGCGAGCCGGCCATCACGCTCGGCCTGCCCGACCATCGCTCGCAGGCGGAAGAGCTCCCGCTCCTCTTCCGCGAGGCGTTTCTTGAGCACTGCGTTCTCGGAGGTCGCCTCGAACATCCGCGCGGTGGAGTCGGCTGCACCCGTAGCCGCCCGCGAAACCTCGCCGACGGCGCGGGCGGCGGGTGCCAGCGCCGATAGGATCCAGGATTGCAGCACCGAGCCCGGCCGATTGCGAGCCGGCGCCTGCGCCGAGAGCAGCAGCACACACCCGACGAGCACCGAGAGCAGAACCGTGCCGCCTCGGCGCGACCGGGTGGCGGCGATCTCGACGGCGGGGTTGGTGGCTCTCACGGGAATACGTGAACCGTAAGGCGTGAACCGCAGGCCGAAGCGGTCTCGGTCAGAATCGGTCCACCGTTACCGGTTCACGGTTCACGGCTCAAGTGATCGAAATCTTCCGCAAGAGATCCATGTCGGTGAGCATCGCTCCGGTGCCGAGAACGACGGAAGCCAGCGGGTCCTCCGCGTAGGAAATGGGCAGCCCGGTCTCCTCGCGCAGACGGCGATCGAGGTTGCGCAGGAGCGAGCCGCCCCCGGTGAGGATGATCCCCTTGTCCATGATGTCGGCCGAAAGCTCGGGAGGCGTCCGCTCCAGCGCCACGCGCACGCTCTCGACGATGGCGGCCACGACTTCCGAGAGCGCGTCGCGCACCTCCTCGTCGCTCAAGACCAGCGTCTTGGGCACTCCTTCCACCAGGTCTCTCCCCTTGACCTCCATCGTCAGCGGCTCGTCCAGCGGATGGGCGGAGCCGATCTCGATCTTGACCTGCTCCGCCGTGCGCTCCCCGATCAGCAGGTTGTACTTGCGCTTGACGTACTGGATGATCGCCTCGTCCATTTCGTTAGAGGCGATGCGCACCGAACGGCTATAGACGATTCCCGCCAGCGAGATTACCGCCACGTCGGTCGTTCCGCCGCCGATGTCCACGATCATGTTGCCCGCGGGCTCGGTGATCGGCAAACCGGCTCCAATCGCCGCGGCCATCGCCTGCTCGATGATGAAGACCTCCGAGGCCCCGGCGCGCAGCGCCGAGTCCTGCACCGCGCGCTTCTCGACCTGCGTGATGCCGGAAGGAACGGAGATGACGATCCGCGGCCGGACGAAGAGGGACCGTCCGTGTGCCTTCTTGATGAAGTGATCGAGCATCTTCTCGGTCACCTCGAAGTCCGCGATGACGCCGTCCTTCATCGGGCGGATGGCCACGATGTTGCCGGGCGTGCGGCCGAGCATTTCCTTGGCCTCGGTTCCCACGGCCTCCACGCGGTTGGTCGCGTTGTTGACCGCGACGATCGAGGGCTCGCGCACCACGATCCCCTTGCCGCGCGCGAAGACGAGCGTGTTGGCCGTGCCCAGATCGACGGCGAGGTCGTTGGAAAAGATCGAAAAAACCGATTTGACCGCCAAAGTCCCTCCGGAGCTCTCAGCTCTCAGCTTTCAGCTTTCAGCTTTGCGCCTGGCTGATAGCTGACAGCTGATGGCTGATGGCTGACAGGTGATAGCTATCTCACAACGACTCTACGAAAACCTTGACCTTTTTCACCGTCTCGTTGCCTGAAGCGTCGATCGCCTTCACGATCAGCATCGCATAACCGTCTCGGTCGATCGTAATCGTCTTGCGGAAGGAACCGTCGGAATCGACGTCCGCCGTCTCGCCGTTGACGGTCACGGTCGCCGCCGGATCCGTTTTGCCGAACACCAGGAAGAGGTTGCCCATCTGCTGGGGCGTCGATACCGTCAGCGCCGGAGGCGGCGCGTTCACCCCTGCGCGCGGCATCTCCGCGAGCATCTTGAAGCGGCGCACCGCGCTCCAGTCGGACGAGATCCCTTCCCGGGTAATCGTCGCCACGCGCCAGAAGTAGGCCCCTTCCCGCGAGACTTTCACCACCGCGTACGTTTCGGTCCGGTTGTCGAGATCGACCTCGATCGCGTCGGGAACGAAGAGGCGCGACCGGGAGATCTGGAGCCGATACCGCGCCGCACCGGACACGCTCGACCAGCGTAAATCGATCTGGTCGCCGGTCTTCAGATCGTAGATTCGGTTGTCGACGGGCAGCAGCGGCTGGGGCGCCTCGGGCAGCTGGGTCTTGGCGGAGATCTCGCCCGTCTTCACCCCGGCGGAGACCTTCTCCCGTTCGGTCAGCACGACCGTCTGGCGGCCGGTCGACACCGTGGTCTTGCCCCGAAAGCTCGTGACGTCGGTCTTTTCTCCGATTTCGACATCCAGGGCAGCCCGGGAGTCACGATCCACGTCCGCCGTCGCCGCGTCCGTCGCGATCTTGGAAGTGGACCCCGCGGTGAAGACGTTGATCGCGCCCGAGACAATCTTGACCTGGCTGCCCGCCGATTCGGAGAGCGACGGACGGTGCACTTCGAAAAGCGATCCGGGGCGCAGCGTGTAGAGCGTACCGTCCGCGAACATGATCTCCGCCGAGCCGTTGCGCCCCGTCTTGATGAAGTCACCGTCGAAGAGCGCCTGGCGCTGTCGGGCCGGCTCGAAGATCGAGCGGCCGGCGCTCTGGAGAGACACGTCTCCCTCGATGGAGATGAAGGATGCGTCTCCGGTCTCCTCCGTGCCCGCGCCGCCGAGCGCGCGGCGCGAATAAGACTGCGACTCCACCGCGGAGCGGAACGCCTCCTCGAAGCGCCGGCCGCCAAGCGCCGCCTCGGCCGAGCGCAGCGCGTCGCGGGCTTGCGCGACGTGCGAGCCGGGGCGGGCCGTGCCGGAAGCGGCGGTCGCGCGGGCCAGCAGCGCGGTCGCGTTGGCGATCTCCGTCCGGGCCTTCTCTTCCGGAGGACGGCGCGAGCGGGTGTACAGAAAGTAGCCGGCCGCGCCCGCGACCAGAACGATTGCGAGAAGCAGCCCCGCCTTCCGGATCCGCTGGATCGGTATGACGAACCACTCGATGTCCGATCCTACGGGCTGGCCGGGCTTCCGCTTGGCCATAAACCTCCGCTTTTACAGATACTTATAGCATACGACAGGTGCGCACCGCGTGAACAATGAACCGTGAAACGTGAGACGTAGACCGACCGCTTGGGTCGACGCTTGCGGTTCACGGTTTACGGCGATCGGTTCACGACGGAGGCCCAACCACCTACCCGAAGTCACCTTCCGTCGGCTATAGTCCCCCGTTCTCGAATTCGAGGGACGGAGGTCGCCCGGAATGCTCAAAACGATGCGCGACAGCTTCCACCACCTGAAGTGGACGCTGTGGGCGGTGGTCATCGTCTTCATCCTCGGCTTCGTCTATTTCAGCGGTTCGGGCACCGGCGCCAACGACCGCGCGTCCCAGGTCATCGCGCACGTCGGCTCGACCGAGATCACCGGAGCGGAGTTTGAGCGCTCGTACCGCGCACGGCTCGATAACTACCGCGAGCAGTACCGCGGCAGCCTGACTCCCGAAATGCTGCGCTTCCTGGATCTGCCTCGGCAGGTCTTGGACGGCATGATCAATCGGAAACTCGAGCTCGAGGAGGCGGGGCGACTGAAGTTGAGGGTCTCCAACGACGAGGTCGCCCGGGCGGTGATGTCCTACCCGGCCTTCCAGCAGAATGGCCAGTTCATCGGGCGCGAGAAATACGTCCAGCTGCTCTCCCGCTACGGCTACACACCGGAGCGTTTCGAGGAGGACCTGCGCGAGGACCTGCTCGCGAGCAAGTACTCGGAGTTGGTGCGAGCCTCGATCCTGGTCCCCGACGCCGAGCTCGCACGCGAGTTCGCGGCGCGTAACGACAAGGCCACGATCGAGTATGTCCTCATCCCGAGCAGCCGCCTCGAAAGCGGCGTGCAGCCGACCGATTCGGATCTCAAGGCCTACTACGAGAAGCACCGCGAGCGCTACCGAAAACCCGAGCAGCGCCGCGTCAAGTACCTGCTCGTCGATCAGACGAAGGTGCGCGCGAGGGTCGCGCCCAACGAGGCCGAGCTCAAGGCCGAGTACGCGCTGCGGCGGGACGGGCTCAAGGTCCCCGAGCAGGTCGTGACGGCGCACATCCTGATCAAGAGCGATCCGACGCAAGGGCCCGGCGCCGAGGCGGCCGCAAAGGCGAAGGCCGAGAAGATAATGGCTCGCGCCCAGGCGGGCGAAGACTTCGCGAAGCTCGCCAAGGATACGAGCGAGGACGCCTCGAACAAGGAGAGCGGCGGACAGCTTCCTCCTTTCTCCCGGGGCCAGATGGTGCCGGAGTTCGAGCAGGCCGCCTTCGCCCTCTCGCCCGGCCAGATCGCGGGACCGGTCAAGACGCAGTTCGGGTACCACGTCATCAAGCTGATCTCGAGGAACCCCGAGCACGTGCAGAGCTTCGAGGAGGCACGGGGGCCGCTCGCCGCCGATCTGGCGCAGCGCAAGACGGAGGCCGAGAGCAGCCGTCTGGCGCGGGAGCTCGCCGAGAAGGTGCGCAAGCTCTCGAACGACTCGGACGAGGAGTTGCGAAAGCTCCAAACGGACGTCGTGACCCTCAACACGACCCCCTGGGTCGCGCGCGGGGAGCCGATCCCGGGCGTGGGAGCCAACGCCCAGTTCGCGCAGGAGGCCTTCGCGCTGAAGCTTGGAAAGATCTCCAAGACGGCCGTGCCGACCTCCCGCGGCCCCGCCATCGTGAAGCCGGCGGAATCACGTCCGGCCGGGGTGCCGCCCTTCGAGGAGCTCAAGGAGCGAGTGACCGACGAATGGAAGGCGGATCACCGCGAGAAGGAGGCGCTCGAGAAGCTGCAGCCGGCGGCCCGGGAGATCTCCTCGGGAACGCCTCTACCTCAGATCGCCGCGCGCTACGACACCGAGGTCAAGACGACGCCCGAGTTTTCGCCGGGCGGCCCGATCCCGGAGATCGGCAACGCGCCGGAGCTTTCCGCCTCGGTCTTCAAGACGCCGAAGGGACAGGCCGGGCCGCCGGCCCCGGTGCCTGGAGGCTTCGTCCTGTTCCGCGTCATCGAGCGCAAGACGGCGGACCCCAAGGCCTTCGAAACGCAGAAGCCGGAGCTCACCCAGGCCATCCGGACGCGGGAAGGGGACAAGTTGCTGCGCTCCTCGCTCCAGCAGCTGCGCGCCGACCGGAAAGTGCAGATCAACGAGGACCTCTTGAGATCCTTCTTGCCCGAAGAGGGGCGGAAGAGTTAGCTGTCAGCCGTCAGCTCTCAGCTTTCAGCCAGAGCCGACTGGCGGACACTGACAACTGATAGCTGACAGCGGATAGCTGATAGCTGATAGCCGCCCAATGATCGGCCGCCTCACCGGTCGCCTCGCTTCAAGATCGACAGATCACGTCCTGCTCGACGTCGGCGGCGTCGGGTACCTCGTCCAGATTCCGCTGTCCACCTTCTACGAGCTGCCGGAGACGGAGAGCCCGACCTCCCTCTGGATCCACACGCACGTGCGCCAGGACACGCTCGCGCTCTACGGGTTCCTGACGGAGCGGGAGCGTTCCCTCTTCCAGCTGCTGATGAGTGTCGCGGGCATAGGGCCAAGAGTGGCTCTGACCGTGCTCTCGGGCATCCCGCCGGCGGAGCTGGTCGAGGCGCTGCGCCAGCAGGACGTGCGGCGCCTCGTCGCGATCCCCGGCGTCGGCAAGAAGACCGCAGAGCGGATGGTGCTCGAGCTCGCGGAGAAGGTTGCCGGCCTCGCCGCCGAATCGCCGCCGGGAGCCCCTGCCGCGGTGGCCGCCGACGACGTGATCTCGGCGCTGGTCAACCTCGGCTACCGCAAGGCCGAGGCGGAACGCGCGGTGGACGGGATCACCCGAGGCGGCGCGCCGGCCGAGTTTGGAGACTACTTGAAGCTCGCGCTCAAGAAACTGACGGGTGGATGAGGTCCTTTCACGACCGCCGCGGTCCGCGTGGCCGGTGACAAGCCCCGCCCGTACAAACGTTAGACTTGAGACAGTGACCGACGACACCATCCTGACCGGCGCCGCTCTCGAAGAGGACGCCGCTGTCGAACCGAAGCTGCGGCCTCAAACGCTCTCCGAGTACATCGGCCAGGCGAAGATCCGCGAGAACCTCGGCGTGTTTCTCACGGCGGCCCGAGGGCGCGGGGAGCCCCTCGACCACGTGCTCCTGACCGGCCCGCCGGGCCTCGGAAAGACGACGCTCGCCCACATCGTTGCGCGGGAAATGGGCGCCGGGCTGCGCCTGACCTCCGGCCCGATGATCGTCCGCGCGGGAGACCTCGCCGGGATCCTGACCAATCTGCAGCCCCGGGACGTGCTCTTCGTCGACGAGATCCACAGGCTCTCGCCGGCCGTCGAGGAGATCCTCTATCCGGCCATGGAGGACTATCGCCTCGATGTCCTGATCGGCGAGGGCCCGATGGCCCGCACCATGAAGGTGGATCTTCCCCCCTTCACGCTGGTGGGTGCGACCACGCGCCCGGGCCTGCTGTCTCAGCCGCTCCACGCGCGTTTCGGCATCACGCTGCGCCTGGACTTCTACGACGTCGCGGCGCTCTCTCAGATCGTCCGGCGCTCGGCCGGCATCCTCGGGATCCGCATCGACGAGGGAGCCGCGCGCGAGATCGGCGCCCGCAGCCGAGGCACGCCGCGCATCGCCAACCGTCTGCTGCGGCGGCTGCGCGACTTCGCAGAAGTGGCCGGCAAGCGGTCGATCGAGCTCGCGACCGCGCGCGAGGCGCTGACGCGACTCGAGGTGGACGAGCACGGGTTCGACGAGCTCGACCGCCGCATTCTGACGACCATCATCGACAAGTTCGGCGGCGGGCCGGTCGGCGTCGGCTCGATCGCCGCGTCGCTCGGCGAGGACCGCGGCACCCTGGAGGATCTGTACGAGCCCTACCTGATCCAGGCGGGCTTCCTGCAGCGCACGCCGCGGGGACGGGTTGCCTCGGCGGCGGCCTATCGCCATCTGGGCATCGTCCCGCCGCCGCGAGACGGATCGCTCTTCTGAGTCAACGGCCGACAGTCAACCGTGAGCAAGAGCCACCTCCGAGCCGACACCGCCGACGCTCCGCCGCCGGCCGCCCTTTCCTTTCGAAGAGGGGTCCTGATCTACAACCCGACCGCCGGCCAGCGCGACCGCCGTCCCCAGATGGACGCGCTGATCGGGCGCCTGCGCGCACGGGGAGTGACGCTCGTCAATGCACCGACGACCGGGCCCGGCCACGCCACCGAGATCGTGCGCGCCTTCCTGCCACTCAAGCCCGACGTCATCGCGGTGTGCGGCGGGGACGGCACGATCTCAGAGGTCGCGCGCGGCCTGTCCGGTTCGGGCGTCCCGCTCGCGGTGCTCCCCGGCGGGACGTCGAACGTCCTTGCCCGGGAGCTCGGCATCCCGCTCGATCCCGAGTCCGCGGCGCAACTGCTCTTCGCGGGCCGGCTCCGGTCCTTGCGCGTGCTCCTCGCCAACGACCGTCCCTTCCTGCTGTGGGCCGGAGCGGGGCTCGACGCCCGCGTCATGGGAAAAATGAATCTCACGCTCAAGCGGCGGCTCGGCCGCTCCGGGATCTTCCTCACCGCGGCCTCCGAGTTCTTCCGGTACGAGTTTCCCCGCCTGCAGGTCGACGTCGACGGCGCCGCCTATGAGGCGACCTTCGCCGTGGTCTGCCACGCGCGCCACTACGCCGGCGACTGGATCATCGCGCCCGGCGCGTCGCCGGAGTCGGACGAAATGGACGTGCTGCTCTTCGCGAAGCGGAGCCGCTGGCAGTTGTTCCGGCTCTTTCTCGCGATCCAGCGGGGCCGCTCCGGCCATCTCGCCGGGCTCGCCCGCATCGTGCGCGGGCGCAAGATCGAGATCCGCTCACGGGAGGCCTACGCGGTGGAAGTGCACGCGGACGGCGATTGCGTGCTGGAGACGCCCGTCACTTGCCGCGCGACACCGGAGACCGTGGAGATTCTGGTGCCGGCAGAGTCGTCGTCCGTTCCTGGTACGGATCCCTGACGACTACTTTCTCCCCACCGTCTTCTCGACCTCTTCGATCTCCCTCGGCGCCGCGCAGGATAGACACTCCATTGCGTCCTTCGTCACCAGGATCGTGTCCTCGATGCGCACGCCGATGTTCCACCATTTCGGGTCGACGCCCGCCGTGTTGGCCGGGATATAGATGCCGGGCTCGATGGTGAAGACCATTCCCGCCTCGAGGACGCGCGAGGCGCCGGCGATCTCGTACTTTCCCTTGTCGTGCACGTCCAGACCCACCCAGTGCGAGACGCCGTGGAGAGTGAACTTGCGGTACGTCTTCTCTTTCAACAGCCTCTCGACGTCTCCGGAGAGCAGGCCCAGGTGAATTAGTCCGTCCGTCTGGACGCGCGCGGACTTCTGCTCGATCTCCTCGTGGCGCACGCCGGGCTTCACGAGCGACATCGCCTGCGTCTGCGCGTCGAGCACGATCTCGTAGATCGCCCGCTGTTCCGGGCTGAAGTGACCGCTCGCCGGATACGTGCGCGTGATGTCGGTCGCGTAGTAGCCGTATTCGGCCCCGGAGTCGTTCACGATCACGTCCCCGGCCTGGATCTGCCGGTTGTTCTTGTCCCAGTGAAGGAACGTGCTGTTTGGCCCCGAGCCGACGATCGAGGGATACGCCATCCGGCGGGCGCCGTTGGCGGAGCAGTATCCGTCCAGGGCCTGCTGCACCTCGAACTCCCACTTGCCCGGCGCGGCTGCCCTCATGGCGAGGACGTGGCCGCGCGCGCTCACCTGCGCGGCGCGCCGTAGGAACCGGATCTCCTCCTCGTCCTTGACGACGCGCATCTCGTGAATCACGTCCCGGGCGTCCACGGCCTCGGCGGGTCCAGCGTCGCGGTCGCGCACGCCCTGATAGGTCTTGCGGAACTTTTCGGCCCACGCGCCGTCGTTGCCGTCCCAGAGGTAGAGCCGCTCGGCTTCGGCGAGGTAGCCGGAGAAGCGGTAGGAGACCGGGTCCCAGCTTGCGAGC
>JBGPCK010000044.1:0-22834 GCA_041481715.1 Thermoanaerobaculia bacterium
ACCGTGGCGGACCGCACAAGAGTTACATCTTGTACTTTCCGAGATCTTCCGGGCTGACTTCCTCCAGCCACTTCTTGAGCCGCTCCGGGTCGGGCTCTCCTGCCTCCGCGCGCAGGCTCTTGCTCTTCTCCAGCACTTCCTCCTCAACGAAGATCTCCGCGCGAGAGCGCAACGCCAGCGCGATGGCATCGCTCGGGCGGCTGTCGATGTCGAAGTGCGTGTCGCCACGAGTCAGGTGGATTCGCGCGAAGAAAGTGTTGTCTCGGAGTTCGTTGATCACGACCCGATCGACATGGGTGTCGAGTTCGGAGAGGACGTTCTTGAGAAGGTCGTGGGTCATCGGCCGTGGGGTGGAGATTTTCTCCATCTCGAGCGCGATGGCATTGGCCTCGAAGAGCCCGACCCAGATGGGCAGGAAGAGGCCGTCCTCGGCGTCCCGGAGGATCACGACCGGCATGTTCGAAACCGGGTCCATCAGAAGCCCTTTGATCTCCATCTTCACCACGGCCATGAGGCTACCCCGCCGCCCGGCGCTCTGCGTACCGCGGTGCCTCGTCGCAGAGCCGCGCGAGCAGAGAATTGGGAAGCCCCCGGCGGATGCGGACCCTGACGTATGAGCCCGGGGGTATGCGTTCGACCCCCTCGACATGCACGATGCGATTGCAGGGGGTTCGGCCCCGGCTCTGCCCCTTGCGGTCCTCGCCTTCGATCAGTATCTCGAATTCCCTCCCTTCGAGGCCGCGGTTGACCTTGGACTGAATCTCCTCCTGGAGGGCCAGGAGGCGCGTCAACCGCTCTGCCGAAACCGCCTCGGGCACTTCCGATGCGCTCCCCCACCGGGCCGACGCGGTGCCGGGTCGGGGCGAATAGCGAAACGCGAAGAGGCTCTCGAAGCGCAGCTGCCGGATCAGCTCGAGCGTATTTGCGAAATCCCCCTCGGTTTCACCGGGGAAACCCACGATGAAGTCCGAAGAGACGGCGATCCCGGGCACCGCTGCCCGGATGCGGCGGACCAGGGAAATGTAGGTGGCGGCGTCGTAGCGCCGCTTCATGCGGTAGAGAACCCGGTCGGAGCCCGATTGGGCCGGCAGGTGCAGGTACGGCGCGATCACGCCACCCGAAGCGAGAGCCTCGATCATCGCGTCGTCCACCAGACGCGGGTGTGAGGTGAGGAAACGGAGGCGCTTCAGGCCTTGGATCTCTGCCCCACGGCGCAGCAGCTCACCCAGACCGAAGCCCTGCGAGGGGTCGCGGTACGCATTGACCGTCTGGCCGAGCAGTGTCACTTCCGTGTAGCCCTTGCTCGTGAGATGCCCGAGTTCCTCGAGAATCTCAGAGCCTGCACGACTGCGCTCGCGCCCGCGCGTGAAGGGCACGATGCAGAAGGTGCAGAACTGGTCGCACCCCTCGATGACGGTCACGTAAGCCTGAAAGGCGGAGCCCCGGGTAATCTGCCGGAACTGGTAGACCGGTGACTCTTCCGGAAGCTCGTAGGAAGTGAAACGGCGTCGCTCCCGGCGCACGCGCTCGACCGCCTCCCCAAGGGACCCGACCTGACCCGTGCCCAGAACGAAATCCACCCAGGGGGCCCGCTCGAGAATCTCCTCCCCTTCCACCTGAGCCACGCAGCCCGTCACACCGATGACCAGGGCCGGTCGCTCGCGCTTGCGGATGCCGAGCACGCCGAGCGCGCTGTAGACCTTGGCTTCCGCCTTCTCGCGCACAGAGCAGGTGTTCAGAATCACGACGTCGGCCTCGCCGCCGGCGGCTGCGCGCTTGAGACCCAGGCCTTCGAGTTGTCCGGCCATCCGCTCTCCGTCGAGAACGTTCATCTGGCAACCCCACGTCTCGACGTGGTAGCTGGAGTCTGCATTGCCACAAGTCGCTTCCTGTCTAGCACTTGCAGCGACCGGAAGCAGCTTCATTCTCGAATCCAACCGGGCAGCGCTCCGGCCTTGCGCGCCTTCTCGGGGAGATCGGCCAGATCCTTTTCCGCGTCCTCGACTTCGCGCCGCGCCGTCTCGAGCTCCTCCCGCTTCTTGTCCCACGCGGGCTTGATCACGTTGTCGCGATACTGGCCGTCGTCCCAGGCGTAGAAGTCATTCTCGAGCTTCTTGGCTTCTGCCTCGAGCCGCGAGACTCGATCCTTCGCATCGGCGACCCGCTGCCGGGTCCGGCGGGCGGTCTCGCGCCACTCTGCCTCTTCCGAGGGTGCGGTGCTCTCGGCCGGGGGCGGCGTTGGCGCTGCGACCGCCGCGGAGGCCTTGCCGGCTGCCGGAGTCGCTGCGGATCCGGCGGGCCGGGCACCGGGCTTGCCGCCCGGCGTGGGCTGCCAGGTCGTCAGGCGGCCGCGGTTCGGGTCCGTCACCAAGGTCTGGTTTGTGATCGAGACGGAGGGCTTCGGCGTCTCCTTGGTCTGGCGGGCCTCGGAGGCGGCCCGGACCACATCCGCCAGCGACTGGCCTTTCTGCCCGGGCGCGGCCGGTGTGCTCTGGGCGCGGCCGAATCCACCCGAAAGCCGGGCCGGGAGGGGCGTGGGAGTCGCCGTCGGGCTCGAAAAGGCCGGTGCCGCCGCCAGAATCCACGCTGCCAGCGTGCACTGGCGCGTCATGGCGCGGTCGATCCCTCACGTCCGTAGGCGTCTTCCAGCCGCACGACGTCGGAAAGCTCGGGTGTCGAGACTTCCACCAGCTCGCACACGACCTCCGCGCGCATCCGGTGGCGAACGCCGGGTCGAATGCGGTGGGCCTCTCCGGGTTGGAGCTTTGTCTCGCGCATGGCACCCTCGACCTCGATAGAAAGGTACACCTCACCTGAGAGAACGTACAGCGTCTCGTCTTTTCTTTCGTGGTACTGGAGCGAGAGGCGGTGCCCTGCGTCGATATGCAGGATCTTGCCGGCGTAGCGGTCGTTCTCGGCGAAGATCAGCTCATAGCCCCAGGGCTTGGGAACCCTTCTCATGGACGCTCCCGAAAGAGCCGCTCGACCTCGGACGCGTCGCTCGCTTGCAACGCCTTCTGTGCGAGTTCCGCGGCTCGGACTGTGTCGAGGGCTCCGATCTGCTCCTTCACGCCGCCGATCGCGACGGGCGTCACCGAGAGCTCCGATATTCCAAACCCGAGCAGAACCGCGATCCCGATCGGGTCAGCCGCCATCTCGCCGCACACCGAGACCGGCCGGCCGTGCGCACGCCCGGCCTCGCAGACCAGCCGGATCATCCTGAGGATCGCGGGATGAAGGGGCTGGTACAGACCGGAGACGTCCGGGTTCGCGCGGTCGACCGCCAGGCCGTACTGCGCCAGGTCGTTGGTGCCGATCGAGAAGAAATCCGACTCGAGCGCAAGCTGTTCGGCCAGGAGCGCCGCCGAAGGCACCTCCACCATGATGCCGAGCGATGGAGGGCGCGCGAGTCCGGCGGTCGCTGCCGCGCGCTCGAGATGATGTCTCGCGGCGCGCAGCTCCGAAAGGGAGGTCACCATAGGCAGGAGGATACGCAGATCGCCTCGGGTGGAGGCGAGACAGAGCGCTTCGAGCTGAGTCTGGAACAGCTCCGGATGGGCCAGGCAATAACGGAGCCCCCGCAGGCCCAGAGCGGGGTTCTCGCCTCGCACCGGCCCGATGCCCTTCTCTCCGCCGAGGTCGTAGGTTCGCACGACGACCGGGTGTCCCGCGGCCGCACCGAGCAGTCGCTCGTAGACGGCGCGCTGCTCTGCGACACCGGGAATCGAGGGTGCCGCCCTCAGATACAAGAACTCCGAACGATAGAGCCCAACACCTTCGGCGTGGTACCGCTCGAGGGCCGAAAACTCCTCAGGAAGCTCCAGATTGGCGCGCACCGTCACGCGCACACCGTCCCGCGTGACCGCGGGGCGCGCCGTGCGCGCGCGCAGCCGGCGGTTATGCTCTCGAACCTCCCGGGCGCGCACGAGGCTCTTGCGTAGCCGCTCCTTCGAAGGAGCGACGTCCACCATGCCTCGGTCCGCGTCCACCACGATCGGACGGTCGGGCGAAACCGCGGCGCAAAGCCCCGGAACGCCGACGATCGCCGGAATGCCGAAGGAGCGGGCGATGATCGTTGCGTGGGAGGTCGGGCCGCCGCGCTCGAGCGCGATCGCTCGCACGCGCCGCGGGTCGAGCCGGGACGCGTCGGCCGGCGAGAGCTCGTCGGCCACGAGGATCGACCCGCGTGGAAGCTCGCGCGGCAGCGACTCCGCGCCCCCGGAGAGCTGGATCGCGATCTCGCGTGCCACGTCGGAGATGTCCGTTGCGCGTTCCCGCATCGCGCTCGAGTCCGCCTCGTGGAGTCTCCGCCCGAACTCTGCCGCCGCGTCCGAAAGCGCCCACTCCGCGTTGACTCCCTCCCGATGCATGCGCTCGACCACCGCGGCGAGAAACGTCTCGTCTGAGGCCATCATGGCGTGTGCCTCCAGGATGGCTCCGAGCTCGGGTCCCATGCCGCCGCCGGCGCGGGTCGAGTGGCCGCGCAGGCTCTCGGCGGCCTTGCGGGCAGCGCGGCGCAGGCGGCGCTCCTCTTCGTGGAAATCAGCGCTCGACACCGCGCGTCGGAGCCTCGGCGTGCCGTCGAAGCGCACGATGACCGCGCGCCCGACCGCGATGCCCGAAGAAACCGAGAGACCCTGAAGCATGGTGCGAAGGTCTCGAGCTTCGGGTGTCCGGTTCAGGCGCCGGAGCTCTCGCTCCCGTCCCTGATCCCGGACACCGGACACTCGACCCCTGTTACTCCCCCTCGTCGAAGCTGCGGGAAACCAGGTCCTCTACCGCCGCGAAGGCATCGCTCTCGTCCTCGCCGCTGACCGAGACGGTGATCCGTGTGCCTTGCGAAGCCGCGAGAAGCAGAATGCCGAGAATGCTCTTGCCATCCACCTCTTCCCCGTTCTTTCTCACCTTGACCGCCGATTTGAAGCGGCTCGCGGTTTGGACAAACTTGGCGGCCGCGCGGGCATGGAGGCCCAGGCGGTTCCGGATCGCAAGTTCCCGCTCGATCATGACCGGTCTCTAGGAGCCCGAGGGCACGCCGTCGTTGCCCTGCTCGCTCGTGGCGGAAACCGCATCCTCGTCGGCGAGCAGATCCGAGGCGACATAGATCGAGCGCTGCCCGCGGTCGCGGACGATGTGCGCCATTTCCACGACTGACCGGGCGCCCTTCTGGAGCGAGGCGCACTTGAGCACCATGGGGAGGTTCACACCCGTCACGATCTCGACGCGATCCTTCTGGAGGAACGAGAGGGTGAGGTTGGTGGGCGTTCCTCCGAACATGTCCGTCAGGATCAGGGCTCCTTCCCCCTCGTCCGCCTCGGCCAGTCCGCGGCCGATCCGCTCGCGGGCATCCTCGCCCGTCTGGTTCCACTCGAGCGCGACGGCCACGATTCGAGAAATGTCGGGCTGGATGGTGAAGGCGGCGGCTCGCAGCTCCTCGGCGAGCCGGCCGTGCGTCACCAGAACGATGCCGATCATCGGATCTCCGATTCTAAAGCCGGCCGGGCCGGCTCACTCTCGGGTCGCGTCTCGGTGGGAGACACGCACGGGGAACCCCTTTTGCTTGAGGACTTCCGCGAGTCGCTCGGCGATATAGACCGAGCGGTGCTTGCCACCCGTGCACCCGATGCCGATCGAAAGATAGCTCTTGTGCTCCTTCTCGAACTGCGGCACGAGATAGTCGAGGAAATCGGTCAGACGAGACAGGAAGGCCTGAGTCTCCGGGTCCTGCTCGATGTATGCCGCGACCGCCGGATCGAGTCCGGTCTTGCCCTTGAGCTCGGGCACGAAGTGCGGGTTGGCGAGGAAACGCACATCGAAGAGCAGGTCCACGTCGTGGGGGGTGCCGAACTTGAAGCCGAAAGACGTCGCCGAAATGACCATGCGGGCGCGGCTTGGATCGCCTATGAAGGTTTTCTGGATGGCGGAGCGCAACTCGTGCACGGTGAGCGCCGAGGTGTCCACGACGACGTCCGCGACGGCACGCACGTCCTTGAGCATCTCGCGCTCGCTGCGCAGCGCCGAGAGCAGTGAGCTGTCTGCCGCGAGCGGATGAGGACGGCGCGTCTCCGAGAATCGCCGAATGAGCGACTCCTCCGAGGCGTCCAGGAAGAGCAGTCGGGTTCCCGGGCAACGTCGACGCACGCGAGACAGGATCTCCGGAAATCGGGCGGCGAATCCAGGATTGCGCACGTCGAGGATGACGCCCACCAGCCGCGCGGTCACGTGGTCGAGCAGCGGCTCCACGAGCTCGAGGGGCAGGTTGTCCACGCAGAAGTAACCCATGTCCTCCAGACACTTGTTGACATAACTCTTCCCGGAGCCCGAGAGCCCCGTCACGATGACGAGGCTTTCGGGAACGGTCGGGGCCGGGGCGGTGGCGCTCATCGTGCCTCGGCCGCGCGCGCTATCCCCGCCGCACGGTCGGGGACTGCGCGTTGCGCGCAATCTGCTCGTCGACCTTCAGCGCGAACTCCTTGGCGGCGTCGTAGCCCTGTTGCTTCAGCAGCTCGTTGCGCGCAGCGATCTCGATCAACAGCGCGAGGTTTCGCCCCGAGGCCACCGGCAGGGTCATGAAGGGACGCGGGCGGTCGAGGATCGCGTAGGTCTGGCCGTCGAGGCCGAGCCGGTCGTACTTCTTCGTCGGATCCCAGCGCTGCAGCTCGATGACGAGCTCGATCGACTTGGAAGCGCGGACGGCCGAAACGCCGAAGAGGTGTTTGATGTTGATGATGCCGATGCCTCGCAGTTCCATGTGGTAGCGAATCATCTCGGCGGCCCGGCCGACGAGAGAGCCGTTGGGGTACTTGCGGATCTCGACGACGTCGTCGGCGACCAGCCGGTGCCCCCGCTGGATCAAGTCCAGCGCGCATTCGCTCTTCCCGATGCCCGAGTCGCCGATGAGCAGGACCCCCATCCCATACACGTCGACGAGCACGCCGTGCACCGTCGTCGTGGGCGCGAGCTCATCCTCGAGGAGACGCGTGATCGACTGGATCACAACCGAGGTCGTCTGGTCCGAAACGAGCAGCGGCACGTCGCGCGCGCGGCACTCGCGCGCCAGGTCTTCCGGCACGGCCTGCCCCTTGGTGACGACGAAAGCCGCAACCGGGAGCCGGCAGATTTCGGCGATGCGTTCGGCTCGCACATCGGCCGGCATGGTGTCCAGGTAGTGAAGCTCGCTCTCGCCCAGGATCTGAATACGTCCCGGCTTGATGAAGGCGAAGAAGCCCGCGAACGCGAGGCCGGGGCGCTGAATCCTTCCCCAGGACACGGGACGGGTGAAGCCCGCTTCTCCCGCGACCAGGCGCAGGCTCAGGTCCTCCAACATCGGGGATCGGAGGATCTCCGCCGTCAGCTTCGAGGTGCGCACGGCGCTCTCGGCCGGGCTCATGCGGTTACCGCCGCAGGACCCGCCGCCTCCGCCTTCCGGAGCGCGCGCGCGATCGATTCGCCGGACCCCGCGTGCCGCAGTTCGTCGGGAAGCCCCGGCGTGCGTACGAGCCGCGTCAGACGCGCGAGCGCCTGGAGATGCACGGCGGGCGCCTCCTTGGGCGAAAGCAGCAGGAACAGGAGGGTGACCGGAATGCCATCCGGCGCTTTGAAGTCGATCCCGGCGGCCGAAACCCCCACGGAGAGGACGACCTCCCGCAGCGCGTCGACGCGGCAGTGCGGGAACGCGATTCCCTGGCCCAAGCCCGTGCAGCCGTCGCGTTCCCGTTTCCCCAGCCGCTCGGCCAGGTCCAAGGGATCGTGAACGACGCCCGCAGCGGTGAGGTTCTCCGCCATCTCGAGAAGCGCCTGCTCGAGGCTCCGCGCGCGCAGTTGCGGGAAGACCAGCCGCGGGTCGACCGGCCCCGGCCCGAAGCCCTGGCTCACGGACATCTCCGGCAGAAGAGTCTCAGCATTCCGGCACGATCAGGCCGAAGTTACCATCGCGGCGTTTGTAGAGAACGCAGATCTTCTCGGTGGAAGAGTCGCGGAAAACGAGGAACTCCTGGCGCGAGCTCTCGATGCGCATCGCGGCTTCTTCGACGCTCATCGGCTTGATCGGCAGGCGGTCGGTGCGCACGATGCGGTTTTCGTCGGGGCTCGCCTGGGCCAGGCGTCCGAACGCCGTACCCGAAAGCACATCCACCCGCCAGGCGGACGAGGGCTCCCGATGCTTCCGGTCGCGTCGCTTCTCGGTGTCGCGCTTGGCCTGAGCGTCGATCTTCTCGAAAGCCAGCGCGACCGCAGCCCGCGGGTCCGCCGTCTCCTCCTGGGCCTTCCAACGGCGGCGCCGGTGCGTCGCGATGATTTCCGCCTCGAACCGATGCTTCTCGTGCGAGAGGACGACCCGGACTCGGGCGGGTCCTCCCAGATGGCGCTCCAGCCGCTCTGTGCGCTCCTCGGCGAGTTCCCTCAAGGAGGGTGTCACCTCGACGTTGCGACCCGTGCATTCGACCGCCATGGTTCCTCCTTACGGGGTCAAAAGCTCTGCTTTCGCTGTGAGGAGGAGGGAATGCGGAGTTCCTCCCGGTACTTGGCCACCGTGCGCCGGGCAATCTGAATCCCCTCCGCTCGCAGTCGCTGCATGATGCGGGCATCGGAGTGCGGCCGGTGAGAGTCCTCCTCCGCGATGATACGGGCGATCTTGCTCTTGATCGAGAGGGAGGAAACGTCATCGCCCGTCGACGAGTCGATTCCGCTGTGAAAGAAGTATTTCATCGGAAAGAGGCCGCGTGGCGTGTGAATGTACTTGTTGGACACGACGCGGGAGACCGTCGACTCGTGCATTCCGATGTCGTTGGCAACGTCGCGCAGGACGAGCGGCCGCAGTTGCTCGATGCCGTGGTCGAGGAAACCGCGCTGGTGCCGCACGATCGAGTCGGCCACCTTGTAGATCGTGCGCTGGCGCTGATCCAGGCTCTTGATGAGCCAGATGGCGGATCGCATCTTGTCCTTCAGGTAAGTCGCCGCCTCTTCCCCGATCGCTCCGTTGCCCCCGCGCAGCATCCGGCGGTACGCGGCCGAGATGCGGAGCTTCGGGAGCCCGTCCTCGTTGAGCTGGATGACGTACTCGTCTCCTACTTTGCGGACCGCCACGTCGGGCTCGACGTAGATGGTGCGCTCCGTCGAGTACTTTCGGCCCGGCTTGGGCTCCAGGTTCTTGATGATCTCGACGACCGCCTGCAGTTGCGACATCCCGACCCCGAGCGTGCGCGCCAGCGGGGCGAACTGGCGGTTCAGAAACTCCGGCCAGTGCTCCGTGATGATCTTCTCGATGAGCGCGTTCTCGATTCCGAGGGACCGGATCTGCAGCATCAGGCAATCGGGAAGGTCGGAAGCGCAAATGCCGGGGGGATCGAAGGAGCGCACGAGCGCGAGCGCCGCGTCGGTGTCGGCATCCTGTGCGAAGCCGGCCGCCCGGATCTCCTCCCGCGTCATCCGCAGGTAGCCGTCCTCGTCGAGGTTGCCGATCAGGTACGTCGCGATCTCGCGCACCGGCGCAGAAGCGTCGGCCATCGAGAGCTGCCAACTCAGGTACTCCTGCAGCCCCGGCGGGCTCGAGAGGGTGTTCTCGAGTGGAACCGCTTCGCTCTGCTCGTACTGCCGCGGGTTGTAGGCGCTGTCGAGGTAGTCCTCGAAATAAGAATCGAAGTCGATCTCTTCGAACGAATCGCGCTCCTTGCTCTCCGCGACGCGCTCCGTCGGGCCGGCGGGTGCGGCGGCGGTCCCTTCGGCGGCGGCGGAATCCCTCGTTTCCTGCGGGCCCGGGGCCTCCTCCTGCTCCTCTTCGAGGAGAGGGTTCTCCACCATCTCTTGGGTGAGAACTTCCTCCAGCTCGAGCTTGGACATCTGCAGCAGCTTGATCGCCTGCTGCAGCGACGGCGTCATGACGAGCCGCTGCGAGAGCCTAAGGCTGAGTTTTTGTTCGAGGGCCATTTCGGGGCAACTGCTATCTACTTCAGCTGGAATGTCTCACCGAGATAAATTTTCTTGACGACGACGTCGCTCGACAGCGCCAGGGGCGTGCCTGCCCGCAAGATCTGGCCATCGTGAATTATATAGGCGCGATCGACGATGCTCAAAGTTTCGCGCACATTGTGGTCGGTGACGAGGACGCCGATGCCGGAAGATGCGAGGCGCCGGGCGATCGCCTGAATATCGAGCACGGCAATCGGGTCGATCCCCGCAAAGGGTTCGTCGAGCAGGAGAAACGACGGCGAGACGACGAGGCTGCGCGCGATCTCGACGCGCCGCCGCTCGCCACCGGAGAGGGTGTAGGCGCGGTGCGAGCGGACCGCTTCCAGCCCGAACTCGGCGAGGAGCGCGTCGGCGCGCTGCCGGCGCTCGATGGGAGAAAGGTCGAGCGTCTCGAGGATTGCGAGAAGGTTTTGCTCGACGGTCATCTTCCGAAAGACTGACGGCTCCTGCGGCAAATAGGAGATTCCGGCTCGGGCGCGGCGGTACATCGGCAAGTCCGTCAGATCCCGGTCACCCAGGCGCACGGCGCCCTGATCCGGCCGGACCAGCCCGACAACCATCGAGAATGTCGTTGTCTTGCCGGCGCCGTTGGGACCGAGCAGCCCGACGATCTCCCCGCCGGCGATCTCGAGCGACACGCCGTTGACGACCGCGCGGCCGGCGTACGACTTGACCAGACCGTCCGCCGAGAGAACGGGCGGCAGGAACGGAGGCTCCGGTGGCGTCATCAATCGCGGCGCGTCTGGTGGATGGTTTCGGTCTTGCCCCCTTCGGGGGCCGTGACCTCGACCCTACGCCCCCGATCGGTGATCGTCAAGATCGCGCCCGCGACCCGATTCCCTTCGCGGTCCGTGACGCGAGCGGGAGATCCCTCCAGGATGGTGCGGCCTTCCGCCGGAAAGTCGACGGCGTGCTCCGCTTCTCCCGTGCGCCCTGCCGCGGCGTCGGAAAGGGCCACGCCCCCGGACAGCTCGAGTCTCTCGACCCGACGGTCCTTGCCGAGGAAGGCCGTCCCGGATCTTCCGCTGCCTCGCCAGGGGCCCCGGGCCGCCGCGACGCCTCCTTCGAGCTCAACGCGACCGGTCGGCGGGTCGGCGGCGGCGCCCGCCACCTCCCGATAGATCAGGCGACCCGCCGTCAGGACGGTCGGCCGCTTCTCCTCGGGGCGTTTCGCGGAAGGGTCGGGCGCCAGGACCGCCCGGACTTGGCCGACCGCGACCACGGAGCGCTCGACATCGTTCAATGTGACGTCCTGGCCGAATAGCGAGGAAGCCTCCTGCCAGAGTGCCGCACCGCCGGACAGACTCGCCGTCCTCGCCGCCTGGTCGAAGACCATCCGGTCCGCCTTTCCAAATGTGGGCCGGGAGGGGTCGCCGATCAGTGTGGCGTTGGCGCGTTTCTCCCGGGATGGCGCCAGGACCGCCCGGACTCCGCCCCCTTCGGCTCGGACGGTCTTGTGCCTGTCGTCGATCTCGATGCGCGGCGCGGAAACGCGCGAGCCTTCCTGCTCGACAGTGGCCGAGGAGCTCGCGTTGCCGGTCAGAATCCACACGCCGCGGGAGGGGACCTCCACGGCGCGGTCGGCTCGGCCGGAGCGCCTCTCGCCGTCCAGCCGTGCCTTACCCGAAAGAGAAAGACCCTCCACCCCGCCATCGGCACCGAAAGAGAGATCTCCGCTGTCGGCGAAGGCGTGATCCAGGCCCGTCGTCACGGCGACCTCCCCGCGGGCGTGCGCGGCCACCGCTCGCTTCCCGGAGAACTCGAGGTCGATCGTTGTCGCCGTCACCCTTCGGTCGGCCTCTTCGGCCGACGCCGGGGATCCCGAGAGCGTCAGGCTCTTCAATTCCCCCTCGGCATCGAAGAAGAACGCGGCCTCCTCGCCGGCATAGGGGCGTGGAGCCGGACGCGGTCCGGGCATCCGATTGGCCCCGACCATGCCGTGAACCTGGCCGGTGGCTCGCGCCCATGTCAGGCGCCCCTCGGGCTCTCCCATCTTCAAGATCAGCCGCTCGCTTTCCATCGAGTCGCCCTCGCCCGACGATGCCCGCACACGGCCGGAGAGCTCGATGACACCCTCGTCTTTTCGGTAGAGCGCCGCGTCGGCTCGAAGCGCGGAGAGCGCGGCCGCCCGGGCCCCGGTCCCCGACCCCTCGATCGGGCCTGCGAGCGCGAGCACGCGGGTCCCGACATCGTAGCGTCCCGAGCGGGCGTTCAGGTCGAAGCCGCCACGGGAAACGTGAAGAGCTCCCGGCACCACGATGCCGCGGTCGACCGAGCTGAAAACGAGTTTGCCGGTTTCCGCCAGGGCTCCTTTCGCGTCGCTCCAGCGCACATTGCCCTCGAGGGTGGCGCCGCGCGTCCGAGCGTCATACTCCGCGCGCTCGGCGTGGATCGTCAGAGGCTGGGCGTTCTCCGGGTAGACCGTCAACGCCACATTCTGGCCGGCATAGAGCTCCGGCGAGACGCCCGCCATTGCCGCAGCGCCGAAGCCAGCGGTCTTTTCGGCCTTGATGCGGAACAGGGGCTTGCCTTTGAGGGACTCGGTGAAATCGAATCCCGAAGAGAGCGTGGTCGCAGGTCCGGCGTCGCGGGGGGGCGGAACCTCCGTGGCCGCCCCGCCGCGGGGACGCGGCCGGCTGCCCGGCCGGAAAGAGATGGCGACGAAGGCGACGAAAGCCGCCCCGAAGGCGAGCAGCATGATCTCGAGGCCGCGGCGTTTCATGGGGCCTCGCTCGAGACGAGAGATGACGCCGGCAGGACCGGGCCCGGATCGCCTGCGGGGCGCGCCCCCACGATCTCGATCTCGATGCCTCCGGCTCGCCGTCTCCGGACCAAGTACCGGATTGCGATCTCGCGGTCGCCCCGGGTGAAGGGTCCGAGGGCCTCCCGTGACCACGAGAGGCAGGGCAACGCCGGCCCGTCGCGGCGCAGCCTCCCGCGAAGGCCCCGCTCCCCGAGCGCCATCGGTTCGCCGTCGAAGGACGTCGCGCCGCAATAGAAGACCGGCCGCGGATTGCCCATGCCGTGGGGCTCGAAGTCGAGCAGGTGACGCGTCACTTCTTCGCGGAGCTCCTCGAGCGGCAGCTCGAGCTCCGCCTCCTCGACCCGCTCGAGGCGCGCGGCCGGGATTCGCTCGGTGAAGTGCGCCCGCGCGGATTGCCGGAACTCCTCGAAGCGCGCCGCCGGCAGCGTTCCACCCACGGCCTGATCGTGACCCCCGAACTCGAGAAAGAAGGAAGCGAGGTCCTGCACCGTTTCGTGCAGAGGCACCCCCGGGATGCTGCGCCCGGATCCAACGGCCCGGTCTCCATCAAAGCCGAAGAGCAGGACGGGCCGGTGATATTCTCGCGCCAGCCGCGAGGCCGCGATTCCGAGAACGCCACGATGCCAGCCCGGGTCCCCTTCGACGATGACGGAGGCCCCGGGGCCCCCCGCGCGCTCGATGCGCTCGCGCGCCTCTGCGGTCACGCGCCGCTCGATGGCCTGCCGCAGGGCGTTGCGGCGCGAGAGCTCCTCCGCCACGCCGGCGGCGCGCGCGGGGTCGCGCTCCTCGAAGAGGGATAGTGCCAGCTCCGCCGTGTCGAGCCGGCCGGCCGCATTCAGTCGCGGGGCGAGGCGAAAGGCCACGTCTTCAGCGTCGGGCGTCCCTCCAGCGGGAATTCCCACCTCGCGCAGAAGGGCCGTGAGACCCGGAGCGCGCGCCGAGGCGAGAGCCGCCAACCCGGAAGCGGCGATGATGCGGTTCTCTCCCGTGAGGGGGACGAGGTCGGCAATCGTGCCCAGGCAAGCCACGCGCAGCAGAGACTCGGGAGACAGGAGGAAGCCCGCCCTTCGGGCCACGGCAAGGGCGAGCTTGAAGGCGATGCCGCAGGCGGCGAGATCTTTGTACGGATAGCCGCAGCCCGGCTGCCTCGGGTTCACCACGACGGCCCCGGCCGGAAGCTCGCGCCCGAGGAGGTGGTGGTCCGTGACGATCACGTCCACGCCCGCCGCGCGGGCGAAGGCAACTCCTTCCAGGGCGGTGATCCCGCAGTCCACGGTCACGATGACCGCCGGCCGGTGCTGTGCGAGCACACGGCGCACGGTCTCGGGTTTCAGACCGTACCCGTCCTTCAACCGGTGCGGAAGAAACGCCACCGCGTCCGCGCCGGCCCGAGAGAGCGCCGCCCGCAGCTGCGCGACGGCCGTCACGCCGTCCACGTCGTAGTCGCCGAAAACGACGACGCGGCGCCCCCGCGCCGCCGCCGACACGAGGAGATCGGCCGCCTCCTCGACTCCCTTCATCCGCAGGGGATCGTGGAGGCCCGCCGGATCCGGGCGGAAGAAGTCGTTCGCCTCCGCGGCCGTGCGGACACCTCGCCGCAGGAGTAGCGCGGCGACGACCGGCGAGATGCCCGCCTCCGCCGCAAGCGAGGCGGCTTCCGGCGGGCTCGGAGCGATTGCCCAGGTGGTCATCGGTTATCCAGAGTCTGCGGGACCTCGGACGAATGGCGTCCAATCTCCGCGCATTCGTCGTGTCCGCGGCCGCTAGGCCTCCGCGACCTCGAACCGTCCGAGCGCGCGGAACTTCCGGTAGCGCCGCTCGCGCCGTTCTTCCGGTGTCAGGTCGAGAACCTCTTTCAGATGCCGCTCGATCGCCTCCCCCACCGCGGCGGAGGCGCCGGCCGTGTCCGCATGCGCCCCACCCGGAGGCTCTGGAACGACCTCGTCGATGACGCCGAGCTCCACGAGGTCTCCGGCCGTCAGCTTCAGGGCCTCGGCAGCTTCCTTCTTTCGGGAGGCGTCTTTCCATAGGATCGCGGCGCACCCCTCCGGCGAGATCACCGAGTAGATCGCGTGCTCGAGCATCAAGACTCGATCGCCGATTCCGAGCGCGAGTGCTCCGCCGGATCCTCCCTCCCCCGTCACCGTCACGATGATCGGGACGTGAAAGCCCGCCATCTCGCGCAGGCTGGTCGCGATCGCCTCCGCCTGGCCGCGTTCCTCGGCGTCGATCCCGGGATAGGCCCCCGCGGTGTCCACGAAGGTGAGGATGGGGCGGCGGAACTTTTCAGCCAGCTGCATGACGCGCAGCGCCTTTCGGAATCCCTCGGGGCGCGGCATCCCGAAGTTGCGCCGGACCTTCTCCTTTGTGTCGCGTCCTTTTTGGTGGCCAACGACGACGACCGGCCGGCCCCGGAAAGACGCGAATCCAGCCACGATGGCAGGATCGTCCGCGAACTTCCGGTCGCCGTGCAGCTCGGTGAAATCGACGGTAAGGGCCTGGATGTAGTCGAGGGTGTATGGGCGGGCGGGGTGCCGCGCCACGAGGGTCTTTTGCCACGGCGTCAGGTTGGCATAGATCTCTCGCGAAACCCTCCCGAGCTTCTCTCGCAACTTCTCGATCTCCCGCCGGTGGGACGCGTCGTCGGGAAGGGCCGACAGCTCCTCGATCCTTCTGCGGAGCTTCAGGATCGGCTCTTCGAAGTTGCCGTCTTCGGAGTTCACGGGATGATTGTACCGGCGTTGCTCACATCAGGTCCTGCGGATCCACGTCCACGTCGATCCGGACTGCCGCGGGTGCCCGCTCGGGGATCGCCTCCTCGAGGGCCGCGAGCACCTCTTTCCGGTCTCGGGCACGCAGCAGGATCTGAAAACGCCAGCGCCCCTGGAGGCGTTCGAGCGGCGCGGGAGCGGGCCCCGAGAGGCGCAGTTGCCCCGCGTGCGTCTTGAGTGCCGCGCCGACCCCGGCGGCGGCGCGCTCGGCGCGCCCGCGGTCGGGGGAAGAGACCATGACCGCGGCGAGCTCCGAGAAGGGCGGGTAGAAGAAAGCGCGCCGAAAGTCGAGCTCCTGCTGCGCGAACCCGTGGAGGTCGTGCGCCGCCGCCATGCGGATCGCGGGGTGCTGCGGATGAAACGTCTGGACGTGGACGGTCCCGGGAGACTGACCGCGGCCGGAGCGCCCGGAGACCTGGGCCACGAGCTGATAGGTCTTCTCGGCCGAGCGAAAGTCCGGGAAATTGAGGAGCGTGTCGGCCGACAAGACGCCGACGGCCGTGACGCCAGGGAAGTCATGCCCCTTGGCGACCATCTGCGTGCCGATCAGGCAGGCGATCTCTTCCGAGGCCATCTCCTGGAGGACCGCGGCGGCGCCCCGTCGCCGCGCGGTGTCACGGTCGAGAATCGCGTGGCGCACGCCCGGGAACAGCGCGGCAAACCGGTCCGCCACGCGCTCGGTGCCTGCGCCGATTTCTTCGAGGAGCGCTCCGCCACACTCGGGACATCGTGGCGGGCGTCCCGACCGCTCTCCGCAGTAGTGGCAGACGAGCGACCTTCCGCGGTCATGGACGGTGCGCGAGACGCTGCAGTGAGAGCAACGAAAATCGAAGCCGCAGTCCCGGCAGAGCAGGATGGGCGCGAAGCCGCGCCGGGGCTGCAGCAGGATGGCCTGCTCCCCTGCGGCGAACACCTGCCGAAGCCGGTCCACCAGCGGCGCCGAGAACAGCGGGACCCCCTTCTCGTCGGGCCGGGCCCTCTCCCGACGCAGGTCCACGATCTCGACTCTTGGGAGCGCTCGGTCCCCGACGCGGGCCGTCAGCTCCAGCAGCCGTAGCCGGCCCTGCCGCGCCGCGTAGTACGCCTCGAGCGACGGGGTCGCCGAGCCGAAGAGCAAGACGGCCGAGGTCGCCCGGGCGCGGATCGCGGCGACCTCCCGGGCATCGTACCGAGGAGCCTCACGTTGCTTGTACGAGGCATCGTGCTCCTCGTCCACCACGAAGAGGCCCGGGTCCTCTACGGGAGCGAACGCGGCCGAACGAGGCCCGATGACCACGCGCGCGCGGCCGCCGCGGATTCGCTCCCACGCGTCGCCTCGCTCCCGCTCCGAGAGGCCCGAATGCAATACGGCCGCCCGTTCTCCGAACTGAGCAGTTAGCCGCCGCGCGAAGAAGGGAGTCAGGGCGATTTCCGGTACGAGCCACACGGCGCCCCGACCCCCGTCGAGCGCCGCCGCGATCGCGCGCACGTAGACCTCCGTCTTTCCGCTGCCCGTCACCCCCTGGAGCAACGCCGCTAGATAGCGGCGCCCACGGATGGCGCCGATGACCTCTTTCTCGGCCGCCGCTTGTTCCGCCGTGAGAACGACGGACACGGCAGGCCCGGAGGCTGGAGTTGCTCGGACCACCGCCTCGTCGCGCCGCTCCTGCTCGAAGCGGAGGAGCAAGCCGCTGTCCCGGAGGGCGCGCACAACGGCCGGACCGGCGCCGGTCTCTCCGCGCACCTCCGCGGCCGTCGCAGGGCGGCCGAGCTCCTCGAAATAGCGGAGCACCTCGGCCGCCCTGCGGCCCCGGGGAAGGCGCCGCGCCCGCTCGGCGGCGTCGACCTTCGCGGGAGCGTACGCGAGCTCGACGCGCCGGCGCCGCTCGCGGCCGAACACGACGGGCCGGATCCAACCCCGCTCCTCGAGCGAGCGCAGGAGAACCTGCCGCCCGGGCTCCGGAAGATCGGTCACGCGCACGGACTCGCCGCCGGAAAGGCGCTCCAGGATCGCCTTGTCCGCCCCGACGCATCGCGCGAGCGCGCCGCGCTCCGTGATGCGGTACCGCACGGCGCCGGCGGCGGGGAGGCGGGCGGGCAGCGCACTCTTCAAGACCTCTCCCCTCGACGCGAAGAAACGCTGCGCGACGCGTGATGCCGTCGCGAGAAGCTCCGGCGTACAGGCCGGCTCGAGGTCGAGCACCTCCAGAATGTCGCGCAAAGCCGCCGGGTCGTCGGCCGCCGCCTGTCCGGTGACGATTCCGGTCAGAGCGCGCTCCCCGAACGGTACCCGCACGCGCGCCCCCGGCAGGGGCGGCTCCATCGCCTCGGGAACCCGGTAGGAGAACTCCCGACGCATCGGGAGCGGGAGGGCGACGGAAACGGCGAGAGGTCGGTTCATCGAGTCCTCGGCTCCTTTGCCTCCGGAAACGCGGCCACCGACGAAATCACCCGTTGAGCCGATGGAGCGAATTCTAGGTTCGCGACAGGTCCGGCGAGTCCGTTTCCGGCTCGTCGTCGCGCACGAAAACGTAGGAGCGCCGAGAGGGGTCCCAGCGGTACCGGCGGGTCGTCTCGTCTTCGAGGTCCGGCGTGATCACGACCGAGTCGCGGTCGATCGAGATGTCACCGGCCGAGAGGGTGATGTCACGCTCGAGGAAAGTCTCAGGACCGAAAGACGGGCCGGCCCCCGCGCCCCCGTCTCTCCCCGGAAAAACGACCACCGTGAACCAGGGGGTCGGGGCAGACGAGTCGCGGCGCACGAAACCCATCACGAAGTCGAGAATGCCGTCGTCGTTCAGATCCCCACGGACGAAAAAGGGGTGATAGATGCCGTAAAGGTGCCGCATGTCTCCGTCTCCGGACGTGGAAGTCCGGCGGTCGTCGTCGGTCGGTAGCCGTAGCTCCGGGTGACGCCGCAGGAAGTCTTCGACTGCCTGCCGCTCTGCGGGGCGGAGCCCGTAGCGGTTGGGAAGCGTGACGACCCGCGAGGAGGGAGGGACCGGAGTCGGCGACGCCGAGGCAGCCGGCGCCCCGCCCCTCCGGCAAGCGAGAATCGATCCGAATCCGATCGCGGTGAGGACGAGGAGCCCTCCCGCCCGGCCCTTCCCCGCGCCGAGCTTCGACGTTGCATTCGACCGGTTCATGGATTTGGTGCCCTCCCGGCAGGCGCAAGACCGCTCTGCTCCGGCGGGACGACGGGGGCGATTCTATTCCAGCATTGCCGGGGAGAGCCTGAACCTGCGTCCCGCCTCGGCCGTTGCCGAGTTGCGATTCTGCTAATGTTTCGATGCTTCGTGGGAATCCCTCCGGGAGGCGGCACTGAGACAGGAAAAGGACAGCCTCGGGACTCGGGAAATTCCGGACGACGCCTACTGGGGCGCGCAAACCTCCCGCGCCGTCGAGAACTATCCGATCTCGGGAGAGCGCGCGCATCCGGAGATGACTCGGGCCTACGCGCGGGTCAAGAAGGTGTGCGCGCGCGTCAACGGGGAGTTCGGGCGTCTGCCGGCGGAGAAGGTCCGCGCCATCGCGCAGGCTTGCGACGAGATTCTCTCGGGCGCCCACACGGAGCAGTTCGTCGTGGACGTCTACCAGGCCGGCGCCGGCACCTCCTTCCACATGAACGTCAACGAGGTAATCGCCGGTCGCGCGGCGGAGATCCTCGGCAAGCCCCGTGGCGACCGCGCGGCCGTCAATCCCAACGACGACGTCAACCTCGGCCAGTCCACCAACGACACTTTCCCAACGGCCCTCCATCTGGCGGCGATTGCCGTCGGGCGCGCCCTCGTCGAAGAGGTCGGCCGGCTGGCGCATTCCTTCGCCGGCAAGGGGGAGGAGTTCGGCGGAATCGTCAAGTCCGGGCGCACCCATCTCATGGACGCGGTTCCCGTGACGCTCGGCCAGGAATTCCGCGCCTTCGCGTCGGCGCTGGAGCGCCGCAAGGAGGTCCTCGGCCGTTGCCTCGACGGCCTGCGCGAGCTCGCCCTGGGAGGGAGCGCCGCGGGCACGGGCCTGAACACGCCGGCGGGATTCCGGGAGAGGGCGATCGCACTGCTCTCCGCAGAGGTTGGCGAGAAACTCTCCGCCGCGGCGGACCCGCGGGAGGCTCTCCAGAGCCGCGCCGCGGCCGGCGACTATTCGGCGGCTCTGCGCGCCTTCGCGCTCGAGCTTTCCCGGATCACGAACGACCTTCGCTTGCTCGCGTCGGGACCGGCCACGGGACTCGACGAGATTCGCCTCCCCGCGGTCCAGCCCGGCTCCTCGATCATGCCGGGAAAGGTGAACCCGTCACTGCCCGAGTGCCTGAACATGCTTTGCTTCCAGCTCGTGGGCTTCGACACGGCCAACCAGCTCGCCGTGGGCGCCGGTCAATTGGACCTGAACGTCATGATGCCGTTGCTGGCCCACAATCTGACCCGAGGTCCGCAGCTCTTTCTCAATTTCCTCCCGGTGTTCCGGAAGGGGTGCATCGACGGCATCATGGCCAACCCCGAGAAGTGCCGGCACTATCTGGAGGAATCTCCGTCGGTTGTCACGGCGCTGACTCCCAAGATCGGTTATGCGAGAGCGGCCGAAGTCTTCAAGGAAGCCGTCGCCCGCGGTGTACGGGTGCGCACGGTTCTGCTCGAGAAGAAGCTCGCCACGGAGAAGGAATTGGATGAAGCCATGACTCCCGAAGCCCTGCTGGGACCCCTGAAGTGAGAGAGAATGACGGGAAGCGTTTCACGTTTTTCTCGCGGCCTCGCCCGGCGCGCCGCGCATAAGGAGGACGGATGTTGAGCTGGCCTCAGGACTTTCCGACCAACTTTCAGTTCCTGCTCCGATGGTTCCACTTCCTGGCGGGAATCACCTGGATCGGGATGCTGTATTTCTTCAATCTGGTGAACGTGAAATTTCAGAAGGAGCTCGATGCGGCAACGAAGGGAAAGGTTGTGCCGATCCTGATGCCGAAGGCCCTCTGGTGGTTCCGGTGGGGAGCGGTGTGGACCTGGGTGACCGGCTTCGTCTACTACTTCCTCATCGTCGGCAGCGAGACGACCGGGCACATGCCGCTGGTCTATTTTCTCATTGGCTGGTCCATCGCCTTTGTCGTGATCGCGGCGCTCTTTCGGGCGTCCGTTGCGGGAGGGCCTTTGAAGGACGGAAGGGTGCTCGCCGTGGCCATCGCCGTCGTCGTCCTCTTCATCGCCTATGCCTCGGCCCTGATGGCCCGCAACGCCGGGTCGAGCAGCCGGACCATCTCCATCATGATCGGCGGCGGCCTCGGCACGGTCATGTTCATGAACGTTTGGATGATCATCTGGCCGCTTCAGAAGAAGATCATCGCTGCGACCAAGGCGACCGTCGAGACCGGAGCGGCGGCACCCGCCGACCAGCCGGCCTGGGCGCGCCGCGCGTTCCTGGCTTCCCGGACCAACGCGTGGCTTTCGGTTCCGATGCTCTTCTTCATGGGCGCCGCGAGCCACTTCCCGATCTTCAGCGTGATCACCAAATGACGCAGGGGGCAGCTGCGCCCGCGTAAGTCATTCCGACCCGGCACGCGGCGAGAGTCCCGTGATTTCCAGAGTCCGGGCGGCCTTCGGGCCGCCCTTTCCATGTCGAAGGAGTTCTCCGCTGACCTGGCCCGGCGACTGGCTCGTCGTCATCCCGATCTCGAGGAGAATCCTTCGGGCCCTGCCCTTGCAACGGCCTCAATGGGAGCGCAGCGTCTTCCTCGCCTCCCGGATGAATTTCTGGCTTTCCCTCGCGGTCCTGTTCTTCATGGGCGCGGCGAGCCATCTCCCGATCTTCCAGACGGCTCCGCGCTGAGCCGCCGGCGGTCGCGGTCTAGACTCCCGCCAGGTAGTCGCGCACTTTCTTCATGTCCTCCCAGACGTCCTTCTTGCGCTCGGGCGAGCGCAGGAGGAACGCGGGATGAAATGTCGGCATCACGCGCACGCCGCGCGCACTCTGCCAGCGCCCGCGCAACCGGCCGATGGGCTCGTCGGTCTCCAGAAGCGCCTGCGCCGCAAAGGTGCCGAGGGTGACGAGCACCCTCGGAGAGATCAGCCGGATCTGTTCCTCGAGGAAGGGGCGGCAGGAAGCCACCTCGTCCGCCTCGGGGTTTCGGTTGTTCGGGGGCCGACACTTCAGGACGTTGGCGATGAAGACGTCCTCGCGTTTTCGTCCGATCGCCTCGATAATCTTGGTCAGCAACTGCCCTGCCCTGCCGACGAAGGCGAGCCCCTGCTCGTCCTCGTCCCGGCCGGGAGCCTCGCCGACGAACATCAGCTCGGCCTTCGGATTGCCCTGGCCGAAAACGATGTTTGTTCGTGTCTTCGACAGCTTGCAGCGCGGGCATCCCTCGAGGAAGCGCTGCAGGGCGGGTAGGTCCGCCATGGAACCAGGCACCGGGGAGGGCGTCTGCGGCGAACCGGGGTCCAGATAGATCTCCGTGACGCCGAGGTCACTGAAGAATTCCAGCTGATCGCGGGAAGAGCCCTCGTCCCCCATCGCGGGCAGTCTACGTCGGACGGCGCGGTCGGGGAAGGCGGCGCGCCGCGCCCGGGCTCGACCGCTATCGGACGTCCCGAGGCTGTCCGATCCCGGCCAGGGATGCGTCCTGCGGAGCCTGCTTCCGGTGGACCTCGAGAAACGTGTCCCAGATCCGGTCGGCGACCTCTCGTTTGCCCGCCCGCGATACGCTGACTCGCCCTCCTCCGGGCGAAAGGAGGAGAACCTCGTTCTGCTCCGATTCGAAGCCGATGTCGGGACGTCCCACGTCGTTGACGACGATCAGGTCCGCGCCCTTGACCTCCATCTTGCGTCGCCCCTGCGCCTCGAGATCTCCGGTCTCCGCCGCGAAAGCCACGACCGTCTGCCCGCGCCGAAGCCCCTTGAGGCTCGCGAGGAGATCGCGGCCCGGGACGAGCTGCAGCGTCCGGCTCCCGTCTTCGCGATGAAGTCGCCGCTCGCTCGCTTCCGGGATGAAGTCCGCCACGGCGGCCGCCATGACGAGGCCGTCGCACTCCGGGAACTCCCTGAGAAGAAGCGCGTGGAGCTCGTCGGCGGTTTCGAAGGCGAGCACGCGCACGCCCTCCGGCTTGTCGAGCTCTGTCGGCCCGGCCAGCAACGTCACGCGGGCGCCCCGATCTCGGGCCGTCTGTGCCAGCGCGAATCCCATGCGGCCGCTCGAGCGATTGGACACGAATCGGATGGGGTCGATGCGCTCGCGCGTCGGTCCGGCCGTGATCAGCAGCCGGAGCCCCTCCAGGTCCCGGCGGCCCTCCGCCAGCCGCAGCGCCTGCTCGACGATCGCCTCCGGTTCGGCCATCCGTCCGAGCCCTTCGTGGCCGGAAGCGAGGGCGCCCCA
>JBGPCK010000045.1:0-21899 GCA_041481715.1 Thermoanaerobaculia bacterium
CGTAGGAGCGGTCGACCGAGCGGGCGAAGGCCTTGTCCTTGAGCCGCTTGACGACCGAGGCGACCGGGAGGTCGGCGATCTTCTTCGTCGGCCGGACCTTGACACACGCCCCGATGAAGCCCGTCAACTCGTCGCAGGCGTAGATGGCCTTCTTGATCGACGTGTCGCGCGGGATCTTCATGTAATCGGCGTGCGACTGGATCGTCTCGATCATCTCGGGGGCGTAGCCGCGCTCGGCGAGAATCCGGCCTCCCACGTGGAGGTGCGTGTCCTCGGTCGGGTTCTGCTCGTAGTCGAAGTCGTGAAGGAGGCCGATGATGCCCCACTTCTCGATCTCTCCCGGGTCGCCGACGCCGAAGTGGCGTGCGTAGGCCCGCATAACCTCCTCCACGGCGCGGCCATGCTTGCGCAGAGCCTCGGACTTGGTGAACTCGAAGAGCAACGCTTCCGCTTCGGCGCGCGTCGGCCAGCGCCCCGCATTCTCGGCCATCCTGATAGATCGTATCGCGGCTGGGCCGTCCTTGACAGGAACCCCCGCCCGGTGAGAGCTTGTCCGGCCAGTACGGTGTCCCCAAACGACTGAAGGAGCCGGCCATGAAGAAGCTCGCCGCAGCCCTCGGGTCCGCGATCGCCGTTTTTCTGCTCGCCTCGGTTGCCCTCGCCCAGACCACCGGGAGCATCCGGGGTGTCGTCGTCGGTCCCGAGCAGACCCTGCTGCCCGGTGTGACCGTCGAGGCGCGAAGCTCGGCGCTGCAAGGCGTGCGAACCGCCGTCACGGACGGACAGGGCCGCTTCAGCCTGAGTCTGCTTCCTCCCGGCACGTACACGGTCAAGGCGCAGTTGGAGGGGTTCGGTGGCAAGGAGCAGACCGTCCGCCTCGGGCTCGATCAGGACCTAACTCTGAAGCTCGAGCTCGCTCCGGTTCAGACGGAGTCGGTTTCGGTCACCGCGGAAGCGGCCGTGGTCGAGATGACTTCCAACTCGGTTGGGCGCGACCTCGACTCCAGGGTCTTCCAGGCCCTGCCCACCGGGCGCAACTACTCTTCCGTCGCCCAGCTCGCGGCGGGAGTCAACACGGACGAGTCCGACAGCCGAAACACCTCGATCACGGTCTACGGCTCGACGGGTCTGGAGAACAGCTTCCTGGTCGACGGCGCCAACACGACCGGCGTGGAGATCGGAAACCAGGGAAAGGTCCTCAATTTCGAGTTCATCCAGGAAGTGGAGTTCAAGTCGGGAGGCTATGAGGCCGAGTATGGCGGCGCGCAGGGCGGGATCTTGAACGTGGTCACGAAGTCCGGCGGCAACGAGTATCACGGAGACGCCTTCGGCTACATCAATCGCGCCAAGCTCCAGGCCGACAACAAGCACATCGACGAACTCACCTCGGCGGGTATTCCGATAGGCTTTTCCAAGTCGGACTACGGGCTCGACATCGGCGGCTACGCGCTGAAGGACAAGCTTTGGTTCTTCGCGGCCTACGATCACGCCATCAACACCCAGGACACTCAGATCACGCAGGGGCCCGACGAGGTCATCGGGACGAAGACGAGCCTGAATACCAAGAGCAACCTTTACTCGGGCAAGCTGACCTGGCACATCAACGACCAGCACACGCTGATCGGGACAGTGTTCGGCGACCCGACGGACGATGTGGGCGCGGTCGGTCCGGTCATCGGTCCGCCCTCGACCTACGAGGGAACGGTCACAGTCGGGGGAACGGACTTCGGGGCCCGCTACGAGGGAATTCTATCCTCCCAGTGGTTCGTGACCGGTCAGTTCGCCTATCACCGGGAAAATGTCGCGACGCAGCCGGGGCCGGACGGGGACCAGATCGCCTACCAGGACAACACCGGAATCCCCTTCGCCTACGGTGGTTTTGGCGGAACGGATGGCACGGGCCAGTTCGACAAGAAGACGTTCACCCGCTACGACTACCGTTTGAACGGCAACTACGTCGTCTCGAGCCACGACATCAAGGCCGGATTCGAGTTCGAGCGAGTCAACGCCGATGTCTTCCGCAACTACAGCGGCGGGCAGCTCGTCACGGTCCTGAGCCCCTACGCCGATGACCCGCTGCAGAGACCGGTCTACTTTCACAGCTTCTTCGCGGACCCGACCTCGACGGTAGATGATCCGGTCACCGCCCCGGTCCTCGCGACGCCGCAGCACGACATCTCTTCGATCTACCTCCAGGACCGATGGGGTGTCTTGAGCAACCTGACGATCAACGCCGGCGTGCGCTGGGAGAAGCAGGTCATCCGCGGTCTGAACGACGTGACTTACATCAACATCAACCATTTCTCTCCGCGCATGGGCTTCGCCTGGGACGTCTTGAAGGACGGAAAGAACAAGATCTCGGGCTCCTACAGCCACTTCATCCCGATCATCCCGCTCGACATGAACATCCGGTCCTTGAACGGCGAGCGAGACGGCGCGACCTACAACTTCGACCCGGTCAGCCCCGCCTGCAACCACGACGCGGAGAGGGTGACCGATGAGATCGACAACGAATGCGTGATCCGGGGCAAACTCGTCGACGCAGTCGATCCGAATATCAAGTCGCCCTACGAGGACGAGATCGTCCTGGGCTTTGAACGTCAGGTTGGCGCGAACTGGTCGGTGGGTATTCGCGGAATCTACCGCAGCCTCCGAAGGATCATCGAGGACACGTGCGTTCCATCGGACACCTGCGAAAACTACGCTTTCTTCAATCCCGGCTTCTCGAAGGAGGTCTGCCTCGCGGGCGACTGTCAGGCGGCGCCGCAGTTCTATCCGGCACGCCGATATTTCAAGGGGATCGAGCTTACGGCGCAAAAGCGCCTGTCCGATCACTGGATGGTGTACGCGAGCTACCTGTACAGTACCCTGCAGGGCAACTACGACGGCGCCTTCCGAGCGATCGGCGGCTTCTTCGCCAAGGATCCGAACATCACGGACGACTTCGACTATCCCGAGTTCCAGGTCAACGCATACGGCAGGTTGACCCTCGATCGCACGCACCAGGCCAAGCTTCAGGCGGCGTACGTCTTCCCGTTCGGCCTCACCCTCTCGGCAGCCGGGTTCTATCAGAGCGGGACGCCCATCTCGCGCATCGGTTGGTGGAACAACTACACCGGACCCGAGATCTTCATCAACACACGCGGCAGCGAGGGCCGGACGCCGAATACCTACGACTTCGATGCGCACCTGGACTACGCGCTCACGATCGCGCCGGTCACGATCCACTTGCTCGCCGACGTGTTCAACGTCCTCAACCGGCAGGAGGTGCTCACTGTCGACCAGGTCTGGGCTCTCGACCAGGCCGACAACAGCAGTCCGGTGCCGACGAACGGCCACTTCAATAAAGCCAACACGTGGCAACAGCCGCGGACCCTGCGCCTCGGGCTGCGGGTCAGCTTCTAGAGTCTCGGCCGCCCGGGCCCGCGAGCGACGCGCGCGGACCGGGTTCCGGCGGCAACCGAATGTCGAGCGCAAACAGCGTCGAGATCCGGGGCGTCACCAAGCGATTCGGCGGCTTCACGGCGGTGGACGCCGTCTCGATCGACATTCGCCGAGGCGAGTTTTTCTCGCTCCTCGGTCCTTCCGGCTGCGGGAAGACGACGCTCCTGCGGATGATCGGCGGATTCGAACTGCCGTCGGAAGGCGCGATCACGATCGGCGGGGCCGACATGACAGAGGTGCCTCCCTACCGGCGTCCGGTCAACATGGTCTTTCAGCACTACGCGCTCTTCCCGCACCTGACGGTCGAGGAAAACGTCGGCTTCGGGATGCGTTACAAGGGCGTGGCGCGCGGGGAGGAAAAGCGGAAGATCGCCGACGCCCTGAAGCTCGTGCAGCTTGCGGGGTTCGAGAAACGCCGCCCGGACCAGCTCTCCGGCGGGCAGCGCCAGCGCGTGGCGCTAGCGCGGGCCCTCGCGCTCGAGCCCGAGGTGCTGCTCCTGGACGAGCCTCTGGGCGCGCTCGACCAGAAGCTGCGCAAGGAGGTCCAGGTGCAGTTGAAGCACCTCCAGCGTGCGCTCGGCATTACTTTTGTTTTCGTGACACATGATCAGGAGGAAGCGCTCACGATGAGCGACCGCATCGCGGTCATGAACCGGGGGCGGGTCGAGCAGATGGACGAAGCGGCCCGGGTCTTCGAGAGGCCTGCGACCGAGTTCGTCGCGAACTTCATGGGCGCGTCCAACTTCTTCGCGGCGCGGGTGCGCGAGGCCGCGGCAGGGTCCGTGGCGCTGGTGCTCGCCGCGGGCGGCGAGGTGCGGTTACCTATCAACGGGACACGCTACCGAGCGGGGGAGGATGTGCGCTTCGTCGTCCGGCCCGAAAAGCTCGATCTGCGCGGCCGGGACCTCTCGGGGCACGGCGTGCCTTCCGTGGCCGTGACGATCGAGGACCGCGTCTACCAGGGAGTGAGCACGGTCTGGATCGTGCGAGACCGCGCCGGCGAGTCCTTCGTCGTTTACGAGCAGAACGAGAGGCCCTTCGAGGAGGGCTCGAAATTCGCGGTGGGCGGCAGCGCGTTCCTGTGCTGGAACGCGCGGCATGCCGTGATGGTCCGGCAGGAATCCCGCGGGGCTTGATGGCGGGGGAGCAGAGGAAGTCCGGCCGGCTCGCGTACGGCCTGGTCTTGCCGACCTGGCTGACCCTGGGCATCTTCTTTCTCTTGCCGCTGACGATCCTCTTCGTCATCAGCTTCGGGCAGCGGGCAACGTACGGGGGACTCAAGCCGATCGAGGACCTCGGGCTGTATCTCTCCTCGGGAAAGTTCCTGGCCAATTACGCGCGATCCCTCCATCCCATCTATCTCCAGATCTTCTGGCGGTCGCTCTGGATGGCGGTCGTGACGACGGGACTCTGCCTCGTGATCAGCTATCCGGTGGCGTACTACATCGCCGTGGCGGCTCCCGCGCGCCGCCGCAACCTGCTCTTGGGCCTCGTGGTCGTTCCGTTCTGGACGAGCTTCCTGATCCGTACCTACGCGTGGATGTTCATCCTCCGGACCGAGGGCCTGATCAACCACGTGCTTCTGAGCACGGGCCTGACTTCTCGGCCGCTCGAACTGCTCTACAACAATTTCTCGGTGCTGCTCGGGCTCGTCTACGGCGAGCTTCCGTTCATGATTCTGCCCCTCTACGCATCGCTCGAGAAGCTCGACCTGTCGCTGCTCGAGGCCTCGGCCGACCTGGGGGCGCCGCGGCGCGCGACCTTCTGGCGCGTCACCATGCCCATGACGATGCCGGGCGTTGTCGCCGGCATCATCCTGGTGTTCGTGCCGAGCCTCGGGCAGTTCATCGTGTCCGACCTTCTCGGCGGTGCGAAGACGATTCTCGCCGGCAACCTCATCCAGAATCAGTTCGCCGTCGCCCGGAACAAGCCGTTCGGGTCGGCCGTGGCTTTTGAGCTGACCGCGGCCGTGCTGGCCCTTCTCTTCCTCTATGCGCTCTACACGAAACGCAAGGGCCAGGACGTGCTCCTGTGAAGCGAGGGTGGGTGCTGGCCGCGCACGCCTGGCTCGTATACATTTTTCTTTACGCGCCGATCGGGATCCTCGTCGTGTTCTCCTTCAACCGGGGAAGGCAGACGGCGGTCTGGGAAGGCGGAACGCTCGAGTGGTACCGCAGCCTTGCGGCCAACGACCTCATCCAAGGGGCGGTCCGCAACAGCCTGATCGTGGGAATCGTCAGCACCGTTGCCGCGACGATCATCGGGACGCTCGTCGCACTCGCCCTCGGGCGCTACGAGTTTCGCGGTACGGGCTTCACGCGAAACCTTCTCTATTTGCCGATGATCATCCCGGAGATCGTCCTCGGTGCGGCGTTAGTGACTTTTTTCGGTGTCGCGGCGATGCGCCTTTCGCTCTGGACGGTCGTGATCGCCCACATCGTCTTCAGCATCTCGTACGTGGCGATCGTCGTGCGGGCGCGGCTGTCGGGCTTCGACCGGTCCCTCGAGGAGGCGGCCCTCGATCTCGGCGCGCGGCCGCTGCAGACGTTCTGGCGCGTCACGCTGCCGCTCATCGCGCCCGGCATCGTCGCGGGAGCGCTTCTGGCCTTCACGATCTCGATCGACGACTACGTGATCACGTCCTTCGTCGCGGGCGTAGGCGCGACGACGCTTCCGCTGCAGATCTATTCGATGCTCAAGATCGGCGTGACGCCGGAGGTCAACGCGGTGTCGACGCTTCTCCTCGGGGTGACCGTCGTGCTCATCGTGATCGCCCAGCGGCTGCAGCAGGCGCCGGGGCAGCGGGGAGAGGCCTCATGACCGGATCGCGCCGCGCCATTGCCGCCGCTCTCGCCGCCGCGATCCTCGGCGGGTGGGGATGCCGAAGAGGAGAGGAGACGCCGTATCCGGGCCCCGGTGAGAAGAAGCTCAACCTCTACATCTGGTCGGAGTACCTCCCGAAGGAGGTGATCGAGGAATTCACGCGGCGGACCGGGATCGAGATTCGGTACGACCTCTATGACTCGAACGAGCCCGTTCTCGAGAAGCTCCAGTCGGGTGTGGCGGCCTACGACCTCGTCGTGCCCTCGGATTACATGGTGCGGATCCTCATCCAGTTGAAGCTCCTGAGGCCGCTCGAAAAGGCCCGGCTCAAGAACCTCGGTAATCTCGATCCGCGGTTCCTCGACAAGGAGTTCGATCCGAAGAACGGGTATTCGCTGCCCTACGTATGGGGTACGACCGGGTACGGCTACGACCGGCAGAAAGCCCGCCGGCCGCTGGAGAGCTGGACGCCGCTCTTCGACCCGGCGAACCGGGGTGAGATCCTCATGCTCGACGACATGCGCGAATGCTTCGCGGTCGCCTTGAAATCTCTCGGCCACTCCTTGAACAGCACGGACCCCGCGGTGCTCAAACAGGCGGCGGACCTCCTGAAGAAGCAGAAGCCGCTGGTCAAGACGTACAACAGCGGCGACTACGAAAACATCCTGGCGTCCGGGGACGTGGAATACGCCCACGGCTACAACGGGCAGCTGGCCAAGCTCGTGGCCAAGGATCCGTCGAGATTCGCCTACGTGCTGCCGAAGGAAGGGGCGACGATCTGGATGGACAGCGTGTGCATCCCCGCCCGGGCGCGCAACGTGGAGTCCATCTACGCCTTCCTCGACTACATCCTCGAGCCCGAGGTCAACGCGCGCATCGTCAACGGCATCAGCTACGCGAGCGCGAATGTTCCCGCCCGCCCATTCATCCGCCCCGAGATCCTGAACGACCCGGCGATCTACCCTTCCGAAGCCGCCCTGGCCCGGTGCGAGTTCATCGAGGACATTGGAGACGCCACGACGATCCTCGACGAGTACTGGACCGAGATCAAGGCGCAGTAGGACTCGGGCCTTCCTGTAGGATTACCGCGCGAAAGGAGCCGGTCCCGATGAAGAGCTATCAGAATTTCGTCAACGGCCGGATGGTCGCGGCCGTCGAAGGACAGGACGAGCCGATCTTGAGTCCGGTGGACGAGGAGACGATCGCCCGCGTCCCGAAGGGCACCGAGAAGGACGTCGACCGCGCCGTCGAGGCGGCCGCCGCGGCGTTCGAGAAGTGGCAGGACTCCACGCCGGGCGAGCGCAGTCTGATGCTCTTGAAGCTCGCGGATCGAATCGAGCAGAACGCCGAGGAGCTGGCCCAGCTCGAGGCGGAGAACGTCGGCAAGCCGATCGGCCTCGCCCGCTCGGAGGTCCCGTTCCTGGTGGACAATCTGCGTTTCTTCGCCGGCGCCTGCCGCTGCATGGAAGGACGGGCCGCGGGCGAATACCTGGCCGGCTACACGAGCATAATCCGCCGCGAGCCCGTGGGCGTCGTCGGCTCCATCGCCCCCTGGAACTATCCGCTCATGATGGCGATCTGGAAGATCGGGCCGGCGCTTGCGGCGGGAAACACCGTGGTCCTGAAGCCGTCGGAACAGACGCCGTTGACCTCGCTGCGCCTGGCGGAGCTCGCCGCGGACATCTTTCCGCCGGGCGTCTTCAACGTCATCACCGGGCACGGCGAGCCCGTCGGCGCGGGACTCGTGCGGCACCCCAGGGTCAACATGGTCTCGCTGACGGGCGACGTCGCGACGGGCAAGGAAGTGGCGAGGGCGGCCTCGGCGAGCCTGAAGAAGGTACACCTGGAGCTCGGTGGCAAGGCGCCGGTCGTGATCTTCGACGATGCGGACATGGATCTCGTGATTCCGGGCATCAAGATGGCGGGCTTCGCCAACAGCGGGCAGGATTGCACGGCGGCCTGCCGCCTGTACGCGAGCGAACGGATCTACGACGGTCTTCTCTCGCAGCTCGTGCCGGCCGTCGCGTCGCTGCAGGTGGGGGACATCAAGGACGAAGCGACCAACATGGGGCCGGTGATCTCCGCGGAGCACAAGAAACGAGTCACCGGCTTCCTCGACCGGGCGAAGGCGACCGGCCATGTGCGCGTCCTGACGGCAGCGGGCTCCGGACGCGCGAAGGGATTCTGGCTCGAGCCCACGGTCGTGGCCGACGCGCGGCAGACCGACGAGATCGTGAGGAAAGAGGTCTTCGGCCCCGTCATCACCGTCACGCGCTTCAAGGATGACGAGGAGGCGCTGCGCTGGGCCAACGACGTCGACTACGGCCTCTCGGCATCCGTCTGGACGACGAACGTCAACCGAGCCCTCAATGCCGCGCGCAAGCTCCGCTTCGGCACCGTCTGGATCAACGACCATCTGCCGCTCGTCTCCGAGATGCCCCACGGCGGCTACAAGCAGTCGGGCTACGGCAAGGACATGTCCATGTATGCGCTAGAGGACTACACCCAGGTCAAGCACGTCATGGCGCGAATCGCGCAGACCGTCGGGGCGAGCTTCCTGCCGAGCGCATAGAGAAACCCTCTCCCCTGAGGGGAGAGGGGGTGGGTGAGGGGTTTTGGATCGAACTCCCGAACGAGAATCGTTGCCGGCCGATGGAAACCTCGAAGTGCCCCTCACCCCGACCCTCTCCCGCCGGGAGAGGGAGTAGGCTCCTGGGCTCGACTGTTGGTGAGAGGGGATCGAGTGGGCCGCCGCGTCTCCCCCGCGACAGACGACGAGGCTACGCGATCCACACCGTCTTGATGTTCACGAACTCGCGGATGCCGTGCTCGGACAGCTCCCGTCCGAAGCCGGAACGCTTGATGCCGCCGAAGGGCAGTCGTGGGTCGCTCTTGACCATGCCGTTGATGAACACGGCGCCGGCCTCGATGCCGGAAATGAGGCGATCCCGCTCGGCGGGGTCGTTGGTCCAGGCGGAAGCGCCGAGGCCGAAACGGGTCGCGTTGGCGAGCGCGATCCCTTCCTCGAGGGTCCCGAACCGGAAGAGGCTAGCCACGGGGCCGAAGATCTCTTCCTTCGCGCCGGGGCTGCCCGGAGGGACGTCGGAGAGGACCGTGGGCGCGTAGAAGTTCCCGGGCCGGTCGAGGGGGCGGCCGCCGAGCAGGATCCGTGCGCCCGCCGCGACGGTCTTCTGGACGAGGTCGTCGACCTCTTTTCGGATCGCCGGAGTCGCGAGGGGACCGATCTCGGTCGAGGGATCGATCGGATCGCCGACTCTGAGCGCCGCCATCTTTTCGACGAAGCGGCGCTCGAAATCCGCCGCAATGTTGCGGTGGAGGAGGAAGCGCTTGGCGGCGATGCAGGACTGGCCGTTGTTGATCGTGCGCGCCTTGACGGCCGTTGCCGCCGCCGCTTCGATGTTCGCGCTCGGCAGGACGAGGAAGGGGTCGCTGCCGCCGAGCTCGAGCACGACCTTCTTGATCTGCTCCCCGGCTGTCCGCCCGATGCTTACGCCGGCTGCTTCGCTTCCGGTCAGGGTCACCGCGGCAACGCGCGGGTCGGCGACGAGAGACGCGACGCGATCGGCGCCGATCAGAAGCGTCTGGAACGTTCCCTCCGGGAATCCCGCGCCCTCGAAGATTTCCGCGATCGCGAGGGCGCACTGCGGGACGTTGGAGGCGTGCTTGAGCAAGCCCACGTTTCCCGCCATCAGCGCGGGCGCGGCAAACCGAAAGACCTGCCAGAAGGGAAAGTTCCAGGGCATCACGGCGAGCACCGCCCCGAGGGGCTGGTAGCGCACGAAGCTCTTCGACGCATCGGTCGCGACCGGTTCGTCGGCGAGAAACGTCGCGGCGTTCTCGGCGTAGTACCGGCAGACCGAGGCGCATTTCTCCACCTCGGCGACAGCGGCGCCGATGGGCTTACCCATCTCGACGGTCATGAGCTTGCCCCAGCGCGCCTTCTCCGTCTCGAGCATCTCCGCGGCCCTCTTCATCAGCGCCGACCGCTCGGCAAGGGGCGTCTCCCGCCAGCTCCGGAAGGCGGCGGTCGCGAGGTCGAGCCGGCGTTCGACCTCCTCGGCGTTGAAGGGCTCGAAGTGGCGCAGAAGGGCCCCGCTCGCGGGATTGATCGATTCGATGCTCACGGTCTTGTCTCCTTACCCGTTGCTCTCCGGGCCCGGCTCGAATCGCGCCCACATTCCGCGGCGTTCGAGCTCCCGGAAAAAAAGCGTGTCCGGCACGGCCTTCTCGGGGCAGAGCACGCCGGGCTCCGTGATCTCTCGGGCGGCAAGCATCTGCCCGACGATCGAAAGCGGGACACCCGTGTCGAGCGCCCCCGCCCCGATCTTCCACTTCCGGTGCGGCAGAACGGTCATCTCCGCGCGCGCCGAGGCGGTCCGGCCGCCGCGCCGCCCGGAAACGTCGACGCGGAGGACATCGCAGTCGTTCGGCTCGCCGGCGGGCGTGGTCTGCTTCGCGGCCAGCTCCAGCAGCACCTCCCGCGGCGAGGCGCCGGCAGTCAGCCTCTGGCGGGAGGCGAAGCCGAGCTCGACTAAGAAGCGCACCTTTTGCGTGAAGTCGGGCTCGAAGGCGACCTTGAAGCTCGCTTCCTGAAGATTAGGGAACGACCGCGGGAACATGGCCACCTCGGAATGGAGCGTGTAGAAGGCCTGAGCCTGCCCGACCGGTTCCGGAAACGCGATCGTCTCCTCGCCGCTCATCGGCGGGACCGCCTCGGCCCGCCCCTCACGGAAGACCATCGGCTCGAGAGAAAACTCGTCGATCACCGTGTCCAGCGCGTAGGGAACCGGCAGCGGTCCGCTCGCCGACCGGTCGATGCAGCCGACCCGCACGCGGATCGCGTCGACCGCATCGAAGCCACGGGCGAGCGCCCCAGCCATGACGTTGGTGATCCCCGGAGTCGAGCCCATGCCGATCACGGCGGGCACGCCGGCCCGGCGGAAGTCTTCGTCGAGCGCGAACTGCTTGAGCGTGCCGTGGTACAGACCGCCGAGATCCGTGTACGGCACGCGCGCGGCCAGCGCCGCGCGCATCACCGGTACGTTGAAGTAGTAGGTAACGCAGTTGAGGACGACGTCGTGTCCCTCCAGGAGCCGCGCCGTCGCGGCCTCGTCCTTCACGTCGACCGTGGCGCTTCGAACGCGCGGATCGGAGGTCTCGGTCGGCCGCCGGTCGGCCAGCGTGACCGAGACATCCGGAGCGAACTCGAGCAGGTCCCGTAGGACGACGGAGGCCATCGCCCCGGCGGCGCCGAGGAGGACGACGCGCATGAACCGGACCTACTCTTCGTCGTCCGGCGTGATGTCCGGAGTCGTCTGGTCGACCTCCTTCAGGGTGTCTTCCAGCGCGTCGAGGACTTTGTCCATGAGGGCGTCCGGGATGTTCAGCGCAGGCTCGATTCGCACGACCCTCGAGTTGGTGAGCGTGCCGGCCACGAGCACGCCCCGCTTGAAGAGGCCGGCGACGACTCGGTAGCCAATTTCCGAGTTGGCGAACTCGAGGCCGAGGAGCAATCCCTTGCCCCGCGCCTTCCGGATGATCCGGTCGTAGGTCAGCTGCAGGGCGATCAGCTGCCCGAGGAGGTGTTTCCCTTTTCGCGCCGCCTGGCCCGGAAGATCTTCTTCAAGCGTCACGTTGACCGCCGCGATCCCCGCCGCGCAGGCCAACGGGTTGCCCCCGAAGGTCGAGGTGTGAATGAACGGATTGGTCTCGAGGACGCTCCAGATCTTCGGCGTCGAGATGAAGGCCGAGAGGGGCATGACGCCCCCTCCGAGCGCCTTGCCGAGGCACATGATGTCCGGAACGGTCTTCCAGTGCTCTACGCCGAACATCTTTCCCGTCCGGCCGAGGCCGGTCTGGACCTCGTCGGCGATGAGCAAGGCGCCGTATTCGTCGCAGGCCTTCCGGATCCGGGGCCAGAAGTCGTCGGGAGGCACGATCGCTCCCGCCTCGCCCTGGATCGGCTCCATGATGACGGCCGCCACGCCCTTGCTCGTCGCGTCGGCCTTGTAGAGCTCGTCGATGACGGCGTCCGCGTCGCCGAACTCGACGAACTGGATGCCGGGCAGAAGGGGCAAGAAGGGCTCGCGGTATTCCCACTTGCCGAGCAGCGAGAGCGAGCCGCAGCTCTTCCCATGGAAACCCCGCAGCGACGAGATGAAGTTCGACTTACCCGTGTACAGGCGGGCGAGCTTGATCGCGCCCTCGATGGCGTCGGTGCCGTTGTTGATGAAGAAGGAGTATTGCAGGTCGCCCGGCGAGATCTCACCCAAGAGCTCCGCCAGCGCTCCGCGCAGCGGATCCAGCAGCTCCTGGCTCGAGAGGGGCATGCGAGCGAGCTGGTCCGCGACGGCTTTGACGATCTTGGGGTGGCGGATTCCGGCGCTGTAGATGCCGTAACCGCCCAGACAGTCGATGAACTCGCGGCCCATGATGTCGCGGAACATGGAGCCCTGGCCTTCCCACTCGAGCGCCGGGCTCTCCCGCATCTCGACGACCGACTTGCGGTAATCGAGGTAACCGCGGTTGTAATAGAAGGAGAAGTTGTCGACCGTATCGGCGACGATCTTCGCCTTTTGCTCTTCGGTCAGTTCGGCGGTCGAAATGATGTCCAGCCAGCGCTGAGACTCACTCAGGATTTCCTTCGTGTCCATAGTGACCCCATTTCCCGTACTTCAATTCGCCGTTTCCCTAGGAGTCGGCGACCGAGAAGAAGAACCTCCGCCGCCTATGCGAGCGCATGCTCGAGGACCTCCAACCCTTCCTGGAGCTGTCCATCCGTGATCACCAGTGGCATCAGCGTTCGGATCACGTTGCCATGTGTCCCGGCCGGGATCAGGATGAGGCCGTTCTCGTAGGCCTTCTGGATCACCCGGTTCGTACGCTCCTTGTCCGGCTCCTTGCTCGCGCGATCCTTCACGAGCTCGAGCGCGCGCATCGCGCCGAGGCCTCGGGCATCCCCGATGAAGGGGAGGCGATCGAAGAATCGGCGGAAGCGCTCCTCCACGGTCTTTCCGATTTCGGCGGCGCGCTCCGGCAGGCGCGTCTTTTCCATGAACTCGATCGCCGCGAGCGCCGCGGCGCAGGCGACCGGGTTGCCGGTGTACGTGCCGCCGAGCCCCCCCACGGGTGCGTGGTCCATGACCTCCTTGCGGCCGGTGATGGCGGAGATCGGCATTCCCCCCCCGAGGGACTTGGCCATCGTCAGGAGATCGGGCTCGACACCGTAGTGCTCGCAGGCGAACATCCGCCCGGTCCTGCCGAAACCGGTCTGGACCTCGTCGACGACGAGCAGGATGCCGTGCTCCCTGCAGAAGCGGGCGAGGAACGCGATGGCCGCAGGCGGCGCGACGACGAAGCCGCCTTCGCCGAGCACGAGCTCGATCACGATGCAGGCGACCTTCTCCGCCGCGACCTGCGTGAAGAAAAACTCCTGGACCGCCGCCTCCCAGCCCGCGGCGTCGGCGTAGGGCGTACGGTACGGATAGGGATAGGGGAGGCGGTAGATTTCGGCCGCGAAGGGTCCGAAGCCGAACTTGTACGGCCGCACCTTGCTCGTCATGCTCATCGTCAGGAGTGTGCGGCCGTGGAAGGCGTGATCGAAGACGACGACGGCCTCGCGCCCGGTGAAGCTGCGAGCGATCTTCACGGCGTTCTCCACCGCTTCGGCGCCGCTGTTGGCGAGCATCGTCTTCTTGTCGAACGACCCCGGCGTGATGCGGTTGAGCTTCTCCGCGAGCGCCACGTAACCCTCGTACATCGCGACGCCGAAGCACGTGTGCGTGAGCTTTTGGAGCTGCGCCGAGGCCGCGCGGACGACTTCCGGATTGGCGTGGCCGACGTTCAGGGTCCCGATGCCGCCCGCAAAATCGATGAACGTATTGCCGTCCACGTCCGTGAGGAGCGCGCCTTCGGCCCGCTCGGCAAAGATGGGGGTAGCGTGAGCGATTCCGCGCGGGACGGCGGCCTGCCGCCGGGCGGCCAAGGCGGCCGAGCGGGGCCCCGGGACGGCGGTCTTCAAGACGATCGATCGGGACATGACGAGTGACCTAAGGTCAGAGAGATGAGCCGGAATCGACTCGAGGAGAGCCTATCACGGGGTCCGCGGGTGGGCGCCCGAGGGCTCCGGTAAGATGCTGAGACTGAGCCAGTTCCGCTCGAACGTCGATGGTAGGATTCCCGCGTTTCCGCCGTGGAGAAGGGACGCTCGAATGACCGCTCGGCCCCGCGTATGAGCCACGAAACGGGAGAGGCCGCCTTGGCGAGTCCGTCGTCCCCGACCCTCGAGCGCGTTCTCGGCCGGGCCGACCTCGTGCTCTTCTCCGTTTGCGCCATCCTCACGATCGACACGCTCGCCTCGGCGGCCTCCATGGGAGTCGCCTGGTTCTCCTGGTGGGCCATCACGATGGTCGTCTTCTTCATTCCCTACGGCCTCATCACGGCAGAGCTCGGTGCCGCGTGGCCGGGCGAGGGCGGCGTCTACATCTGGGTGCGGGAGGCCTTCGGGCGGCGCTGGGGGTCCATGGCGGCCTGGCTGTACTGGATCAACAACGCCTACTGGATTCCCTCGGTGTACCTGATCTTCGCGGGCACCTTCGAGGAGATCTTCCTCCACCGGCGCTCGACCTGGCAGGAGGCCGGCATAGCGATCGTGCTCACCTGGCTGACGGTCGGCCTCGGTGTCGTGCGCCTCGAGGTCTCCAAGTGGGTTCCCAACCTCGGGGCCGTCGTGAAGGTCCTGATCTTCCTGGCCCTGGGCGCGCTCGGCATCGGCTCGGTTCTCTCGGGCCGCCGTCCCGCGAACGACTTCGCCTTCTCGAGCTTCCTGCCGCACTGGAACGACTCGCTCGCGTACTTGCCGGTGTTGCTCTACAACACCTTCGGCTTCGAGCTGATGAGCTCGGCGGGCGCGGAGATGCGCGACCCGAAGCGGGACGTCCCGCGCGTGATCCTGCTTTCGGGCGCGGTCATTGCCGTGGTGTATGCCCTGGGGGTTGGTGGCATCTTGCTGGCCGTCCCGCTCGGAAAGCTCTCCATCGTGACAGGAACCTGGGACGCGCTGGCGGTGCTGGGCCGCCAGTGGGGGGCCGCGGGCGGCACGGCGGTGCTGCTGCTCGGGCTCGGTTTCCTCTACGCGTGTGTCGCGAACATCGTGACCTGGAGCCTGGGCGCCAACCGTGTCGCGGCCGTCGCGGCGGAGGAGGGGATGCTGCCGGCCGGCCTCGGGCGTCTGCACACGCGTTTCCACACTCCCCACGTGGCGTTCATCGTCATGGGATTCGTCTCGACGGCGCTGCTCGTGGGCAACGCCCTTCTCTCGGACAGCCAGTCGAACGTCTTCTGGATGACGTTCAAGCTATCGGGTCTGTGCCTCTTGCTGTGCTACCTGCTGGTCTTCCCGGCGTTCCTGGTACTACGGCGGCGCCGGCCGCAGCAACCGCGGCCGTACCGGCTTCCGGGGAAAGACGGCTCGGCTTGGCTGGCGTCGGTGCTCTGCACGCTCTACATCGCGGGGGCGAGTGTCCTCTTCTTCGCTCCTTCGCCGACGAGTCAGGCGCCCGTGCGAGAGGGACTGATCCTAGGCGCGGAAACGGTGGCGACACTCGTCGTCGGTGTCCTTCTCATTCCGCGGCTCCGGCGTCCGCTGAAGTAGACTCCCCACCCCAACGAGCAGGAGACGATTCCATGCCCCAGAACCTGAAGGCGGCGCGTGAAGAATCCGCCTACGTGCTCGAGCTCATCGGCAAGAAGACCCTGACGCCCCCGGAACAGAAGCGGGTGATCGACGAGTCGGTCCGCTACTGGACCGACTACGTGAACCCGGGTTTTCTCGAGTACCGCAAGTCCGTTAGCACCGACTACACGGCCGTCGAGTGGCAGGACGAGGGGGCCGTCTTTCGCGACGTGCAGGGCAAAGAGTTCATCGACATCCTGGGCGGCTTCGGGATCTACGTGACCGGGCACCGGCACCCGAAGGTCTTGAAGGCGGTCCAGGAGCAGCTCGGCCGGCAGGCGATCCACTCGCAGGAGCTGATCGACCCGCTGCGGACGTATCTCGCCCACCTGGTCGCGATGATTACCCCGGGTGAGCTGCAATACTCCTTCTTCACGAACTCGGGCACGGAGTCGATCGAGGCCTGCCTGAAGATGTCGATTTTGACGACGGGCCGGCATCACTTCGTGGGCGCGCTCGGGGCCTTCCACGGCAAGTCTCTCGGCTCGCTCGGCGGAACGTCGAAGGCGATGTTCCGCGAGCCCTTTCTGCCGCTCAAGCGCTGGACCCACGTCCCCTTCGGCGACGTCGACGCGCTGCGGATGATCGTCGCGAGCGGGGACTTCTCGGGCGACAAGGTGGCCGCGGTCGTCCTCGAGCCGATCCAGGGAGAGGGCGGCATCAACGTCGCCCCGCCGGGGTATCTCGCCGCGGCGCGGGAGATCTGCGACCAATACGGCGCGATGCTCGTGTTCGACGAGGTCCAGAGCGGCATGGGGCGCAGCGGGAAGATGTTCTGCTGCGAACACGACGGGGTCGTCCCGGACCTCATGGCTCTCGGAAAGGGGTTCGGCGGAGGCGTGATGCCGATCGGGGCCTGTGTCGGGACGCCGAGGACCTGGGAGAAATACATCGAGAATCCCTTCCTCCACACGACGACGTTCGGCGGAAACCCCGTCTGCTGCGCCGCCGCGATCGCGACGATCAACGTGTTGATCGAGGAAGATCTTCCGAAGCAGGCGGGGGAGAAGGGCGCCTACCTGCTCCCGCGAATGAACGCGCTGGCATCGAAGTATCCGAAGGTCATGGCGAGCGCGCGCGGGCGGGGCTTGATGCTCGGCATGGAGTTCACCAGCCACGACATCGGCTATGCGGTGGCCAAGGCGCTGTTCGGACGGGGAATCCTGATCTCGGGCACCTACATCAACGCGCAGGTCCTGCGCGTCGAGCCGCCGCTGGTCATCAGTTACCCCGAGCTCGACCGATTCCTTGCGGCTCTCGAGGACTCGATTCAAGAGGTCTACCGCGAGCACCGGTTCTAGATCTCATTCTCAAGCCATCTGTTAACCGGCGTATCCGCAGAAGAGAGAAACCCCTCTCCCCTGAGGGGAGAGGGCAGGGTGAGGAGTTAGGACCAAGTGCACACACGAAGACCCTCGCGTGGGCGGATCGAGATCCGGAAGCGCCCCTCACCCCTGTCGGCCGCTCGCTTCGCGAGGCGCGGCCTTCGGCCGCGGCCGGCGCTGAAGTGAGGCGAGGGGAGAAGCCCCTCACCCCGCCCCTCTCCCGTGGGGAGATGGAGAAGAACCTCGCGCTCCCCCGTCCCGCCGGGAGAGGGGGTAGGCTTCGAACGGTCGATTGTTGCAGTGAACACCCAGCTGAAAATTGATCGCTAGCCCCTCGGAGCCGGCAGCGGCCGCGCGGCCGATCGAAGACGCCTGCTTCTGGCTGGCCACGCGGCCGCCGCGCGAGTGGGAGGGCCTTACCGGCGACTACCGCGCCGACGTCGCGATCATCGGCGGGGGGTTCACCGGCCTCTGGACGGCTCTGTTTCTCAAGGAGCTCGAACCGGCCCTCTCGGTCGCGGTGCTCGAGCAGGGGCTCGTCGGCTATGGAGCGTCGGGCCGCAACGCGGGGATCGTAGGGGAGACGATCGACCATTCCCACGAGCTCGCGGCCCGGCACTTCGGGCTGGCGGAGGCCCGGGAACTCGCGCGGCTGGGCAGGGAGAACCTGGACGAGCTCGAGGGGTTCCTACGAACCCGGGGGATCGACGCCGAGCTCGAGCGATCGGGACAGCTCATCATGGCCCTCACGCGCTCGCATGTCGATGCGTTGCGGGCATCGGTCGATTTCGCGCACCGGATCGGTCTCTCGGACTGGAGGTTCCTGTCCTCCGCGGAGGCGCAGGAAGAGATTCACAGCGCGCTGTACCGGGGAGCGGCCTTCGCGCCCCGCAGCGGAACGCTTCATCCCGTGAAGCTGCTAGAAGGCCTGCGATCCGAGGCCCTGCGTCTGGGCGTTCGCATCTTCGAGCGCGCGCGTGTGACCGGCCTCTCCTTTTCGGCCCGGGGTGTTGCGATCCGGGCCGGGCGCGAATCCGTGACTTGCGAGAAGGCGGTCCTTGCGACCAACGCGTACAGCCACCGCCTCCGGCCGCGCCTGCTGACGCGATTCCTGCCGCTCTACGACTACATCCTCGTCAGCGAGCCGCTGACCGCGGGAGAGCGCGCCGCGATCGGCTGGAGTGGGAGGCAAGGGGCCGCCGACGCGCGGACATTCTTCAACTATTACCGCCTGACGGCCGATGGCCGGGTCCTCTGGGGAACGAGCGAGGCGGTCTACTTTCGCGGCAACCGGGTCGACCGGAGCTGCGACCACTCCCAGGCGCACTACGAGGCGCTCCGCGCGAGTTTCCGGCGGCACTTCCCGCAGCTTTACGGCGTCGAGTTTCCCTACGCCTGGGGCGGCCCCATCTGCTCGACCACGCGGCTAACCCCTTTTTTCGGCTCGGCCGAACGCGGGCGGCTCTTCTATGGCCTGGGCTACACGGGACACGGCATCGGCAGCACGCGGCTGGCCGGGAAGATTCTGGCGCACATGACGCTCGCGCGACCGAGCCCCCTGCTCGATCTGGCCATGGTGCGCCGCAAGCCCTTCCCCTATCCCCCCGAACCGCTGCGGCGCCTCGCGGTCGGCGCGGTGACGCGGCAGCTGCGGCGGGTGGACGAGGGGGAGGAGCCGGGATTGCTGCTGCGGGTGCTGGAGGCCATGGGAATCGGGTTTTCTTCTTAGCGAGGCCGGTTCTTAAGCGAGGCCGGCCGAGTACCCGGGTTTCGCCGTCACCAGCCAGCCTGCCGGCCTCGTAGGAGAGTTTTTGAGGCATTCCGGCGAGGTGAGTCGCAGGAGCTATGAATGCACACCAAAGTGTGCATCTGTGCACAAATCTCAGGGCATCCTGCGACAATTCGCTTGAATTTCGCAAAAGTGTCGCTAAAATCACGCCCATTCTGCAAAAAATGGAGGTCAGAATGGCAAAGGCGAGGATCCTGAAATTCGACGCTGCGGGGCCGGGTCTCACCAAGGCCGAGATCTTGAAGGTCTGCGACGCCGAGAACGTGCGCTTCATGAGGCTTCAGTTCACCGACATCCTCGGCGTCATCAAGAACGTGGAGATCCCACGCTCGCAGTTCAGTAAGGCGCTGGACGGCGAGATCCAATTCGACGGCTCCTCGATCGAGGGTTTCACACGGATCGAAGAATCGGACATGAACCTCGTCCCCGACCTGGGATCCTTCGCCATCTATCCCTGGGCGCATCAGGGCGGCGAAAAGGTGGGGCGGCTGATCTGCGACGTCTACAACCCGGACGGCTCGCCCTTCGCCGGCTGCCCGCGCATGACGCTGAAGAAACAGATGGACAAGGCCTCGGCGCTCGGCTTCACGCTCGTTACGGGGCCGGAGGCCGAGTTCTTCCTCTTCCGCCGCGACGCCAACGGCGACCCGATCGTCGACACGCATGACGAGGGGGCCTACTTCGACCTGACGCCCGTCGACCGCGGTGAAGAGGCGAGGCGCGACATCGTGCTCGCCCTCGAGCAGATGGGATTCGAGGTCGAGGCCGCGCACCATGAGGTCGCCCCGGGGCAGCACGAGATCGACTTCAAGTACGCCGACGCGGTCACGACCGCAGACCGCGTTTCGACCTTCCGTTTCATCGTCAAGAAGGTCGCGATGGACCACGGCCTCCACGCGACTTTCATGCCCAAGCCGATCTTCGGAGTGAACGGCTCCGGGATGCACGTGCATCAGTCCTTCCTCGACAAGCGAGGAAACAACGTCTTCTACGATGCGAAGGCGAAACACCAGCTCTCGAAGACCGCGCTCTACTACACCGGCGGCATCCTGCGCCACGCGCGGGCCTTCGTCGCCGTAACCAACCCGCTGGTGAACTCCTACAAGCGCCTGGTTCCGGGTTACGAGGCGCCGGTCAACGTGGCGTGGTCGATGCGCAACCGCTCGCCTCTCGTGCGTGTCCCGGCGCGGCGCGGGATGGGCACACGGATCGAGGTTCGCATGCCCGACCCGTCCTGCAACCCGTACCTGGCCTTCGGCGTCATGCTGGCCTCGGGTCTGGACGGCGTGAAGGGTCGGATGGACCCGGGCGAGCCGGTCGACCGCAACGTGTTCAAGATGAGCGAGCGCGAGAAGCGGCGGCTGCGAATCGAGCAACTCCCGGCGAACCTCTCCGATGCGCTCGACAACCTCGAGAAGGATGAGGTCGTCACGGACGCCCTAGGCGAGCACATCCTGACCCATTTCCTGGAGGCCAAGCGGGGCGAGTGGGCCGAGTACATCTCGCGGGTTCAGCCCTGGGAGATAACCAAGTATTTGGAAGTTTATTAGGAATAGGAATACCTATTTCGAACTCTCTTAGGCTGGAGCTGTCTCCAGCCTTATTTTTTTAGGATGAAGAGCGCTCCGCTGCGAGAGCGGCTGGCCGGGGAGTCGCCTCTGCTGCTCGACTCCGCGATGGGCACGGAGCTCGAGCGGCGGGGGGCGCGCTCCCCGCTTCCGCTCTGGAGCGCCTGGGCTCTGATCGAGTCGCCTTCCCAGGTGCTGGCGATTCACCGCGACGACATCGAGGCCGGCGCCGACGTCCTGACGGCGAACACGTTTCGCACGCACCGCCGCACCCTCGAGAAGGCCCGCAAGGGTCGGAGTGCGGAGGAGCTGACCCGTCAGGCGGTCGAGCTCGCGCGCCGGGCGGCCGGAGAGTCGCGGCGCCCGATCCTCGTCGCTGGCTCGCTGTCGCCGCTGGAGGATTGCTATCGCCCGGACCTCGTGCCCGGCGACGAGGACCTCTCGCGGGAGCATGGGGAGCAGGCCCGGTTCCTCGCGTCCGCGGGCGCCGATCTGATTCTCGCCGAGACGCACAACACCGTGCGCGAGCTTCTCGCGGCGGTCCGTGCGGCGAAGGAGACGGGACTGCCGGTCGTGGCGTCGATGGTGACGGATGGGAGAGGACGCCTGCTTTCGGGCGAGGCGATCGAGGAGGCCGTCCGCGCGCTCGAGGCTCTGCGCCCCGAGGTCCTCTCGATCAACTGCGTGCCGGCGCGGCGGCTGCTGGCGGATCTGCGCGTGCTTGCCGAGGCCGCGCCCGCGGCGCCGCTTTCGGCCTACGGGAATCTCGGTCCTCCTTCGGGGCCGGGGGGCACGCTCTTCACCGGGGAAATCGAGCCGGACGAGTATGCGGCGTTGGCCCGCGAATGGCTCGCAATCGGGGCCCGGATCATCGGTGGCTGCTGCGGCACGACGGCCGCGCACACCGCGTCGATTCGGAAGATGATCGATTCGCTCCTCTTGCCCGCATTGCTGTCGACCGCCGAACGTTGAACGCTGAACGTCGGTTTAGCAGGGTGCTGAAGAATGGATGCGGGCGTCGCGGCTCGCTTCTTGCAACTCGCGGCGAGCTCGGAATCGCCTCGGGAGGTTCTCATCAGACTTGAGGTCGCCGCGAGCAAGAGGCCAGCCGCCCCAAGGGGTTGCGGCGGCGCGGGGCCATCTGCTTTGTTGCCGCTCCTCGACGATGCGAACGGCATCGCCTGCGTCGCGTCGCC
>JBGPCK010000046.1:0-21805 GCA_041481715.1 Thermoanaerobaculia bacterium
CTCCTGCGTGTAGACGGGGCCGCTGTGCGCCGCCTTGCAGTAGGCGTCGGCCTCCATCTTGATGGTCTCGTTCTTGGGAGCCGTTCCCTCGAAGGCGACCTTTCCGGTCAGGGTCGCGCCGCCAACAGCCGGAGCCGCCGCCGCCGCGGGAGCCGGCGCCGCAGCGCCCTTCGAGGCGGTCGAAGTCGCCGGGGCGGACTCCTCGTCCAACGAATCTTCTTCCTTCCCGCCTCCGCAGGCGAGCAGCCACATGCTGGCCACACCGGCCAGCAAAATCACGAGCGAGCGTTTGAACATCGGAAAACTCCTTGGCGAATGCATTGCCTATTTAGTGTCGCGGCGGCCCGCATCGGATCCTAGCGCGCCGGACGCCGCAAGCGCGAAGATCTTCCCAAAACGCGCCGGATCATATAGAAGGCACCGGCACCTTTCAAGCAACGATCGGCGCCTCGAGCGGGCGGAATCTGCTATCGTCGCGTCAAGCCGTGCTCGCGACCACGCTTGAGGCCCGCGAACTCTCGAAATCCTTCTCCGGCCCTCCCCTCTTCTCGAATCTCTCCTTCTCGGCGGGGGCAGGGCTCGTCGCCGTCTCGGGGCGTAACGGCAGCGGCAAGACCACGTTGCTGAAGATCCTCGCTCGGCTGCTGCGCCCGGGCAGCGGTAACGTGCGCGTCCTCGAAGGATCTCGCGAGCTCGACGGCGAAGAGCGCCGGCGCGCCGTGGGCTGGGCGGGCCCGGACCTCGCCTTCTACGAGGACTTCACGGCGCAGGAAAACCTGATGTTCTTCCGCCGCGCGGCGGGGCTGCCGGCCGGGGAGCAGCAGATCCGCGAGCGTCTGGCGGGCGTCGGCCTCGGGGCAGCGAGGGAAAAGCGCGTGGGCGCCTACTCGACCGGCATGAAGCAGCGCCTGCGCCTGGCTTTCGCGCTTCTTTGCGATCCGCTCGTGCTTCTGCTCGACGAGCCGACCGCCGGGCTCGACGAGCCGGGGCGCGAACTGCTCGCCGCCGCGGTGGCACAACGCCGGCGCGCCGGACCGGTCCTGCTCGCTTCCAACGATCCGCGCGACTTCGTGGCACCGGAGCAGGTGATCGAGCTCGGACGATGAGCGTCCTTCGCACGTCGCCCCGCCTCCGAATCTCCGGAGAGACGGGGAGATGAAAGCGGGAAGCGCCCTCTCTCGAGTCCTCGTCATCTGCGGCAAGGACGCCGCACAGGAAGCGCGGCGGAGGATTGCGCTCGCGTCGGTTCTCTTCTTCGCCGCGACGGCCCTGACGCTGGTCTCTTTCGCCGTCGGGCCGTCGGGCTTCGCGCGCGAGGAGCGGGGACAGCTCCACGCCGCGCTTCTCTGGATCCTCCTCTTCTTCTCGACCGCGACGGGCCTGCCACGCGCGTTCGTCCGGGAAGAGGAGACGGGCACCGCGCTCGCCCTGCGTAAGGTCGCGCCCGGAATCCTCGTTCTCGCCGGAAAGACGCTCTTCAATTTCTTCCTCTTCCTCGCGATCGCGGCGGTCACCGTCCCCGGCCTCGGCATCCTGCTCGGCTGGGAGGTCTCCTCGCCCGGCGCGATGGCCGCGGTGCTCTTCGCCGCGGGCTACGGTCTGACGGTCGTATCGACGTTTCTCTCGGCGCTCGTCGCGCGCGCGGGCCAGAAGAACGTCCTCTTCGTCCTGGTCTGCTTTCCCCTGCTCGTGCCGCTGCTGTTGTCCTCGATCGCGGCGACCGTGGCCGCGGCTGCGGGGCAGCTCGCGGGACCGCCCCTGCGCGTCATCCTCGCTTACGACGGAGCCGCGACGTGCGCGGCCTATTTGCTCGCCGCGGCGGCGTGGGAGGAGTAGTCGCCGATCGGGAACTGCGGGCTTCGACCCTATTGGGCTTCCGCCCTCTTCCAGAAGAAGGAGGGCGCCGGCGCGGCCGCCGGCCATTCGCGTTGCATCGTCTCTGCGTCGTAGAGCTCGCCGTTCTTGACCACCCAACGGATCTTCACCGAGTTATGAATGTCCGCGAGCGGATCCGCGTCGAGGACGATCAGGTCGGCGAGTTTGCCCGCCTCGATCGAGCCCAGGTCCGGCGCGAAGCCGATCTTGTCGGCCGCCAGAATCGTGGACGCCCGCAATGCCTCCATCGGAGTCATGGCGGCGAGCCCATTCGGCTGGGCCTCCCCCGCCATCATCCACAGTTCCCAGTGGGGCCCGAGGCCCTGTACCTGCCCGTGGGCGCCGAGCGAGACGTTGCCGCCCGCGCGCAGGACCTTCGCAACGCCGCGCGCGACCGCCGGAAAATGGTACTCGGAGGGATCGATCCAGGGGTGCCGGCGCGCCTTCGCGTCGATGACGCGGTGCGGCGTGAAGCGGTTCAGCTTCGCGTCGTCGTGCGGATTCCGGGTCTGCCAGAAGTAGAGCTCGCCCCACGGCCCGCCGTAGGAGACGATCAGCGTCGGCGTGTAGAAGGTCCCGGACTTCGCCACCAGATCGACGACGTCCTGCCGCAGCTCGACGGGCAGTGAGTGCTCGAAGGCCGTGAAGCCGTCGAGCGTCATCGAAAGGTCCGTCTGGAGCTCGCCCGCGCCCTCGGCCGTGAGCAGCATGTGCTCGTCGCGGCAGGCTTCGGCGAACCAGACGCGCTGCGAGCGGCGCGGCTGCTGGTAGACCTTGATCATGCGCGCGCCGTAGGCCTTCATCCGGCGCACCTGCCGCCGCGCGTCTTCCTGGTCGTTGACTTCGGCAAAGATGTCGGTCTGCTGCCCACCGTACAGCACGTCGCCCGAGGAGTAGACGCGCGGCCCCATCATCAGGCCCGCCTCGACCATCTCCGCCTGCGCAAAGACGTCGAGTGAGGGCGCCGACGGGTCGTAGACCGTCGTGACACCGTAGGCGAGGTTGGCGACGTACTCCCACTTGGCGTCTGGAAAGAGCTCGAAGCCCGAGTAGTGCAAGTGCGCGTGCGTGTCGATCAGGCCCGGAATCACGGTCTTGCCGCGTGCGTCGAAGAGGCGCGCACCGGCGGGGACGGCGACGGTCCCGGACGGCCCGACCGCCGCGATGCGGTCTCCGGTGACGAGGACGTCGGCATCGGTGAGCACCTCGTCCCCCTTCATCGTCAGGACGCGAGCTCCCTTCAAGAGGAACGAGCCTTCCGGCATCGCGCGCGGCACCGAGAGCCGCAGCGCGATCGGCTCGGACTTCGGCACGCGCAGCTTGGGCTCGTCCTCCCTCTTCACGGCGCCGTCGGCGGCCTTCCCCGCCGCGTCTTCCTGTTTCTTCGCCTGCGCCTTCCTCTTTTCGTCCTCGACGAACTGGATCGCGGCGGCGACCGGCAGCCGATAGAACGTGTTCGCGAGTCCCCAGGTGATCGTCTTTCCGCCATCGGCCCAGCCAACGTAGCCTCCCGCCTCGCCCGAGAGGCGCCAGACGGGCACGGAACCCTCCTTCAAACCCACCTCGGGCGGTTCCTTGGTCTGCACGGCGGGGAAGGTCGTGACGTAGACGTTGTCGCGGGAGGTGAAAACGACCCACTGCCCGTCGGGCGAAGGCACGATGTCGCCTACCGCAGGGAAGCGCAGGTGGGCTTTCTTATCGGTCCCGTCCAGGCGCACCGAAACGAGATCGTTCTTCGGATCGTCGGTCGGCTTCTTGGCCGGGATCGGGTCGCGAAAATAGATCCGGGCCCCGTCGGCCGAAAAGAAGGCTTGCGGGTGGAACTTCAGCGTGTCGGCCAGGCGCACGGAGGTCACGCGCTGCGGCTCGCCCCCCGACGCCGGCAACCACGCGATGTCGAAGAGCTCCTCCTCCTCGGGTTGCTGGCCGCGGAATTCCAGACCCGACCCGCGGATCACGACGAGCCGGTCGCCCGAGGGAGACCATTCCGGGTTCGCGTAGTGCGCCGGGACTCTCGTGAGCCTCTGTGGCGCCGCGCCGGCAGCGCCGCCGACGGAGGCCTTCCAGATGGCGCCGCCATCGGCGTCGCTCCAGCTGACGTAAGCGATGGAGCGCCCGTCCGGCGAGAACGCAGGGGCATATTCGCGGTGCGGGGCTGCGGACGAGTCCGCCGTCAGGCGCCGCGGTGCGCCGACCGGCTGGGAGCCCTCGAGCCGCTGCAGCCAGACGCGGCCGAAAGCATCGAAGGCGATCCAGCGGCCGTCGGGCGACTGGGAGGGCCAGCGCAAGATGCGCGCCTCGACCGGTCCGGCCGCGACCTTCTCCTGCCAGGCGACACGCGGCGCCAGCCACTGCTCGACGCTCGCCGTGAACGCGATCTCCGCGGCGGCGCGCGAGGCGAGATCCAGGCGCTTGAACTTCCCGCCGTCGGAATAGACGATCGCCTTGCCGTCGGGTGTGAAGGCGTAGCCGGGCCAGGCGTCCATCTGCGCGAAACCCTCCTGCTCGTCGCGGGTGACACCCGTCGCGAGGATCCGTTCGGCTCCCGAAGCGAGATCCCGCGCCACCAGCACCGAGCCGCTGTCGCGGCGGCTGACGAAGACGAGGGTCCTGCCGTCGGGGGAGACGGCCGGACGGACCGCGCCGCCGAAGCCGCTCGTGATCGGCGACACCTCGCCCGTCGTTCGATCGAGCCGCCGGATATGCCAGAGTCCGTTCGAAAGGTCCGGGACGTAGTCGAACCCCTTCACGCGGGCCGCGAAGTAGATGTAGCGGCCGTCGCGCGAGGCCACGGCTCCGGCGGAGGCGCTCGAGTCGTCGGAGACGAGCTTGATGCCGCTGCCGCCGTAACGGCTGTACATCCAGAGCTCGACGGGCGGGATGCCGGCGCGCTTGCCATCCTCCTTGCGGGCGATGAGGTAATTGCCGTCGGGCGTCCAAGCCGCGGTACGGACGTAGCTGTCCTTTTCTTCCGTCAACGCCCGCGGATTGGCGCCGTCGGCATCCATCAGCCAGATGTTCTCGATCCCGCCGCGGTCGCTGGTGAAGGCGATCGTCTTCCCGTCGGGCGAGACGCGCGGCTGGCTGTCCCAGGCGGGGCCGCGCGTCAGGGATCGGGCCGCGCCGCCGGCAATGGGAACCGCGTAGATGTCGCCGAGCAGATCGAAGACGAGCGTGCCGCCATCGGGCGAGACGTCGACCGACATCCAGGTCCCCTCGCGAGCCTCGAAGGAAACGTGTCGGGCATCGGAGCGTGGCGCGTTGATGTCGGCCGCGACGTCCTTCTTCGTGGGAGCGAGAGTCGGAAAGGCCGTCGGCGTCGGCGTCGGCGTCGGGGTTGCGAAAAGCGCGGGAACGAAGGCGAGAGCCGCCAGGATGCGAAGAATCGAGCGCAACGGGCACCTCCCTGCGGCGCGGAGCATATCGGCGCCACCCGGCCCCCGCCAAAGGAAATGACGCGAACGGAAACGCCCGGGCCGCCTTCCCCCTGCTGTAGGCTCTTCCACATGAAAGCGGCGAAGGCCCTGCTCGGCGTCTACATGGCCGTATTCACGGCGGCGGCGTTCCTGTGGCCCAAGCCCGCTCAGGGCTTCATCGGCGAGTCCTCCCGCATCGTCTTTTTCCACGTGCCCTGCGCCTGGACGGCGAGCCTCGCCTTCCTCGTCGCGGCCGGGTACTCACTCGCGTATCTCGTCCGCCGCAATCCCCGCCACGACGACGTGGCCGCCGCCGCCGTTCGTCTGGGCCTGCTCTTCGCGGTGCTCGCTCTGGTGACCGGCTCCCTCTTCGCCCGGATCATGTGGGGCTCCTACTGGAACTGGGACCCGCGCGAGTCCTCCTTCCTGCTCCTCATCTTTCTCTACGCGGCTTACCTTTTCCTGCGCAATGCCGTCGAGGACCCGGAGCGCCGCGCGACCGTTTCGGCCGCCTACGCGCTTTTCGCGGCGGTTCTGATGCCCTTCCTCGTCTTCGTCGCTCCGCGGATCACGCAGTCGCTCCACCCGCAGACAGTGATCAATCCGCAGGGGAAGATCCTGATGGACGGTCCGACGAAGGCGGTCTTCTTCGGGGGGTTGCTCGGCTTCTCGGCTCTCTTCTTTTGGATGCTCTCCCTCGATGCGCGCGCCGCGCGGCTCGGACGGCGAAGAGCCGGCGTAGGGCCGTAGCGACTGGTCGTCGCGCCGCTGCCCGCCGTGAATCGCGCGTGACAGCCTTGCGCTCCAACTACCAGAAGATGGCGTGCGGAACGATGCCGAAGCTCGCGAGGCCTCGCAGGATCAGAAGGAGGCCGACCATGCCGATGAGCGCTCCCGCCCACCGCCGCACCGGGAGCCTGGCCAAGAGCCCGGGGGAAATCGTGGACATCGCGAAGATCGCCGGAACGGTTCCCAGGCCGAACACGAGCATGGTCGCCGCGCCGGCGCCCGCCGACCCCGCCGCGGCCGCCCGGGAGGCCGCGCCGTAAACCAGAGCGCAGGGAAAAGCTCCCTGCAGTGACCCCAGGAGCGCGGCCGCCACATACGGAGGCGCGCGAAAGGCGCTCCGGGCCCCGTCCCGGATCAATGCATCGAAGCCCGACTTGCGAAGCAGAACGGCCGGATCGCGCGCCCGTCCAAGCAGCACCAGACCGAACAGAAACGCCGCGAGGCCTGCGGCCAGAGAAACCGCGCCCCGCAGCCCCGCCCGATCGCCGGCCGCGAGGGCGATCTGGCCGAGCCCGCCGGCGAGCAAGCCGACGGCGACGTAGGCCGCCAGCCGTCCCCCATTGAAAAGAAGCCGCAGGAGCACGCGCACACCTGCGCTCGGCCCGACCGGAGAGATCCGCGCCGCGCAGAGAGCGACGTAGGGTCCGCACATGCCCACACAGTGGGCACTCCCGAAGAGCGACGCGAGGAACAGAAGGAGGAGATCCCCGCCGGCGGGAATCGCGTGGGAATGCAAGTCCTAGGTGGCCGGCTGCGAGGGCTGGGATGCGCGCGTCGCCTCCCGGCGCTCCGGCTCACTCTCCTCCGGGGACCGAGGCCACAGCTGGTACTTGATGTCCTCGACCTCATGGAACTGCCCGGTTCGAATCGCCCAGAGAAAGACGCACCACGCAGCGAACGAGACGAGCAGCGCCATGAAGAAGAGATAGAAAGTGATGTCCATCGCGAGCGGTTCGCTCTGCCGCTTATCCTAGATTCCCTCTTGAACAGCCGTCAGGCCGGGCACCTTCATGTGGTAGACGACTCCCATGATGCGGTAGAGGACCGCGAACGCGAACGCGGTGGCGAAGGGCTGCGCGAGCACTGCCGTGAGGAATCGAAGGAAGAGCCGGTCTTTCGAAATTCCTTCGGGCAACTCTCCATATCCCGCGGTGAAGCGCACGAGAAGAGATGCCAGCCCGAAGTTCAACAGGCCGTAGGCGGCCCACAGAAGCGCTCCCGCGGCCTTGCCCCCTCTCTCGATGGGGATGCCGGCGGAAAGAGCAAGCCAGCAGGCGAGCCAGAGGACCGACGACAACCCGTAAACCGCCAGCGCGCGGTTGAGCCGCTGCTCCGATTCGCGCGACGAGGTGGCTCGGCCGGCCCGGAAGATCCGTCGGCCGAGCCAGACGAAAGGCACGATCAGCGCCGGCACGGCGTAGGCGGTAAAGACCAACTCGACGACCCGGAAAAAGCGCGCGTCCAAGAAGGTCCTTTCAGCGCGGCAAGAAGCCGGCGGTTGTGGGCACCGGCTGCAGGTACTCGCTCTTCGCGAGCGAGAGCGCGAAATAGACGAGCGCCCAGCGCCGATGGTCCGCAAAGGAGTTCTTCTCTGCCTCTCCCATCTTCTCGATATCGGCGGCCAGGGGAAGTTTCGCGATGTAGTCGGCGATCTCCTGGACGTCCGTTTCGCGAAAGACGGGTTTGCCGTCGAACTGCTGCTGCCACGGCTTCACGTCGGGAAAGGCCTCCTTCGGATAGAGGATCGTGTCGTAGAAGGAGGGCATCGGCGTGCCGGTCAGCCCGGTGTTGAACGTCCGATAGACGTCGGCCGGCGAGTCGCCAAACTTGAAATTTCCACTCGTGAAGTCGAGGGGGCGGATCGGCACTTCTGAGTCGTCCAACAGCGCGCCGGCTGAGGGGCCGTCCCCCTTGCCTGCCATCCCGTGGCACGTCCAGCACTGCAGCACGCGGTAGACGAGCTTTCCCTCCCGGATCAGCTCGGGCGGCGCCGCGCGAACCGACGGATAGGGAGGAATGGGGATTTCGATCGAGGGTGGGGCTTGCTCGTTCTTGAAGCGGTCGGAGAATGTCTTGACGTAGTCGACCAGGTCCCAGCGATCCTGCTCCGTCAGCTGGTGGCCGTTGGCCGGATCGCCCCAGGCGGGCATGATCTGACCCTTTCGAATTCCCCGCGTGATCGTGCGAAAGAGATCCTCGTCGCGCGGAAGCGATCCAGAGGGTGTCGTTCGGCTCTTGAAGACACCCAGCGTGAAGTTGCGCGGCTGGGGGTTCAAGAAGTGGTAGGCGTCGCTGAAGTTCGTCGAGGCCTTCTCGTCGGCCGTCAACCGCCCGTTGCCGAAAACACCGTGGCATCCGGAGCACTTCTTTTCAAAGGCCGCCTTGCCCCGCTGGACCCGGAGCGACAGCGGCTCGGTCGGGGCGGGCCGCTCGTTCGTGGGCCAGGGCTCCCAGATCCGCCAGTCGCCAATCGCCGTGCCGATTTTCTGCAGGTAGGCGTCGACTCCGGCCATCTCGTGCGTCGGGATGGGGCCGTAGTCATGCATGTCGATGATCCCGTCGCCGACAGTGCCGTCCGGGTTGACGGGCCAAACGTCGAGATCCTTCCAGTCCGGCGGGAGCTCGTCGGGCGTGACGACGCCGTCACCGTTCTTGTCGAGCTCGCTCTTGGTGACCCGGCCGTCGTGGTTCGCGTCGTTTTTTTGGATGAAGGCGGTAACGCGGCGGTCGTGCTGGGGATCGGTTCGGTAGAGCCAGGTAAAGGCCGGCATGATCGACTCGGGCTCCGTGGCTCGGGGGTTCCAGTGGTGCGCGTAGTGCCACTCGTCGGACCGCCGGTTGCCCTCGCGCGATAGCTCCGGCCCGATCCGGCGTGTCCCGAACATCTGTGGAAGGTCGAAAGAGATCTCTCCGGCCTGCGTCACGGGCCCCCACTTTTCGGTGTCCCGGTTGACGGGGCGGATGTACTGCGAGTGGCAGTACCAGCACCCCTCGCGGATGTACACCCGCCGCCCCTCCGCCTCGAGGTCGGATCGCTGGGGCGTCGAGACCGTCGTTCCGTAGATGGTGTGCAGCGTCGTGGGCCGCGTGACCTCTTTCTCGAGCAGCGGAAGAATCCCCTGGCTCGTCATCGCCAGCGCGTAGAACCCGATCGCAGCGATCAGGATGACTGGTTCGATGCGTTTCATGACGCCCTGGCTAGGTCCACTGCGGCTCCGGCGACGCGCCCGCGGGTGCCTCGATTCGCCGGCCGTTCATGGCGGTCTGGTAGAAGTTCCACATCCCGAGCAGAGCTCCGATATCCATCGTCACGCCGGCGATGGTTCGGATGAACCAGTAGGGCTTCATCGCAACCATGGAGTCGACGAAATCCGCTCCGACCTCGAGCATCGTTCCCTGCATCAGGCCCTGAAGCGTCAGCACCGACGCCATGAGCGAAAAGCCGAGGACCGTCAGCCAGTAGTGCCACTGGGCCAGCTTTCGCGAATAGAGCTCCCGGCCGGAGAGGCGCGGGATCACGTAATACATCCCGGCGGTCACCCAGAGGATGAAGGTCCCGAAGACGGTCAGGTGCGAGTGCGCGATGACGAAGTCGGTGAAGTGTGTCAACTTCTGCATCCCTCGCAGAGCCTCCGTCGAGCCCTGAAAGCAGCCGATCAGGTAGTAGAGCGCGCCCACGATGAGGAATTTCGCGGTGTAGGACTCCTGGAAGCGATTCCAGTGCCCGACGAAGGTCCCGTAGAAGTTCTGGATTACGGTCCATACGGGAATGATCAGCATCATGGACGCCACGATCGCGATGGTCTGCGTCCAGTACGGAATCGGGCTGTAGATGTAGTGGTGCGTGCCCACGAACGGATAGAAGAACGCGAGAGACCAGAAGCCGATCAGCGAGAGCTTGTGGCTGTAGAGAGGACGCTGCGCCGACAGCGGAAGAAAGTAGTAGATGATGGCCAGACCCGCCGGCGTGATCCACAGCCCCACCACGTAGTGGATGTAGAGGCCGTGCATCGCGGCATTGTTCACGCCGGGCATCGAAAAGGGCAGGATGAAGTGGCCGAAGGCGTAGTTGAAGACGGTCCAAATATAGGAGGCCGTCAGGTACCAGAGGGTGACGTAGATCCGCTTCTCCTTCCGGCGAACGACGGTCACGACGACCTGGATCGTGATCATCACGAGGATGACCTCGACGAGGACGTTGGCCCAGGTCGGGAACTCCCCCGCCTCGATCCCGAGATTCTGCCCGAGGGGAAGCGAGATCAGCGCGGCGGTCAAGCCGAGATTCCAGAGCCAGAAGATCACCCGGCTCCATTCCTCCTTGTACATCCGCACGCCGCAGAGGCGGGGCACCATGTAGTAGGTCAGCCCGATGACCGCCGTCGTGAAGGCGCCGAAGATGACGCCCATGACGTGGACGGGGCGCAGCCTTCCCCAGGTCAGCCAGGAGATGTTGCCGAGAAAGTCGAAGTAGTTGAACTTGATCGAGAGGATCACCCCGATCGTCGGAGCGAAGACGAGCCAGAAGGCGGCCGAGAGCAGGAATCGCAAGACGATTTCGCGGTCGACCAGATCCTCCCGCTCCGGGTGCGTCAAGGGAATCGCACTCACGGCATCCTCTTGTCGAAAACCGCCCGCTAGCCCTTGTCCGTCCAGAACCGGACCAGGTAGTAGACCATCCAGATCAGCAGGATGATGTAGACGCCCGCGAGCCACTTCGGCACCGTGCCGTGGCGCTCCTCGATCCCCGAATACTCGTAGCGACTGATCTCGGCATGGTCATCCGGCTCGTCGCTCATGGGCGATCCTCCCCTCACTTGCCCGCTTTGCCGGCGGAGGCGCTCCCGGCCACGTTCTTCGGATAGAGATCGCTCAGACTCTGGATGAAGTGGACGAGGTCCCAGGCCTCCTCCGGCGAAATAGAGTCGACGTAAGAGGGCATCGGCGTGCCGTTCAAACCGGTGATGAAGACCCGGTAAATGTCCGGACCCGTGTCACCGCACTTGATGTGCCCCTGCGTCAGGTCATACGGAACGATCGGGTTGCCCCAGTCGTCCTTGAGCTCGTGCGCCGACGGCCCGTCTCCCAGGCCGGTCAACCCGTGGCATTGGGCACAGTTGGACTTCTCGTAAACGGCGTGGCCGCGCTTGACGGATTCCTCCGTGTAGGCGGGCTCCGCGGGGATCACGATGGCCGGCTGCGGTTTCTCCGTCTGCCAGCGCGGGGAGAAGGTCTTGATGTAGGCAATGACGTCCCGGCGGTTCCGCGTGCCGATCGGATACCAGCTCGGCATGTAAGTCCCATAGATGCCGTCCCGAACCGTCTTCTCGAGGTCCGCATCGAGCGGCAGGGAGCCCGAGGGCGTCGATCGCCACTTGAAGGTTCCCTGTCGGTAGTCGCGGGGCTTTGGAGTGATGTGTTCTGCGAACTCCCCGGCACCGTTGCCGAGATCGCCGTGGCACGACAGACAATAGCGCTCGTACACGACCTTGCCTCGGGCCGTGTCGCCGGCGGGCTCTTCCGATCCGATGGCCGGCGCCAGAGCGAGAAGCGGAAACGCCAGGAGCGCCCACAACGCTTTCTTCATGACGCCCTCCTTTAGTAGGCGAAATCGATGCCGACGAAATAAGTATTGGTCCGCACGTCGAGCCCGTTGGCCGCGGTCCCCTTCGTGCGCTGGCTCGAGTACTCGACGTGGAGAGCGTACTCGGCGCGGTTGGTGAAGTTGAAGGTGCGCCGCACCCCGAAGGTGTAGGCGTCTTCGTCACCCTGGCTCGTCGGCGTTCCGACCACGCCCTGTCTCGAGTTCGCAACGAGGTCATAGCGGCCGAAGAGAAGGGTCTTCAGATTGACGGACCAGCCGAGCTGGAGAAAGCCGCCGTTGAAGGTCCCGCTGCGCGTCGCGTTGGGAATCAGTTCTTTGGCGTCATCTCCGTGCGCGAAGACGAGGGCCGCGTGGACGGGAGTCGCCGCTGGGCCGAACCAGAGGTGCCCCTCGAGGCCGTACTTGCTCGAAGGCTCGAGATTCCCTCCCGTTCCCAGAATGGGTTCCCCGCCGCTCGTGAGGGAGGTCGTCGGCCAGTTCGAGTAGGCGGCGAAGACCCCCAGCTTCGCGGAGGAAAGCGATGAGCTGTCGAAGACCCACTCATGCGTGGCGTGAAAGTAGAAACCCGGCGTATCGAAGACGTTCCGGCTGCCCGGGGACTCCTCGACGTTGAAGACCGAGAACGACACACGGTTCAGGCTCCCGCGGTCGTGGCCCATATATTCGATGCCGCGCTGGTTCTCGCCCATGTCGAAGATCGACGCCGAACCGTTGGCGTGAAAGCTGTAGATCAGGTATCCGGTGCTCGAGAGGTTCCAGGGCCGGTGGGCCGAGAGCGGCAGGTCCACCTCATGCCTGCCGACCTTGAGGTTCAACCAAGAGGAGCCGAAGAGGTTGTCGAACCGCACCCAGGCGGATTCGAGCGTGACTCCGTCGCCCGACGTAAACCCGGTCGGGACGACGAGAAACGACACGTTCTTGAAGAGCGTGCCGGCGGTCAGCAGGTCGATACCGACCGTGGCAAAGCTGCCCGTTCGGAGACTCTTGGTCCCCTGATCCGTCGGCTGGTTGGTCACCTCGTCGAACTCGTAGTGGGGTGTGATGCGGATCGAGACCGGCCAGTAGCCGGGATTGGTTGTCACCGGATCGTCCTTGCCCAGCAGCATCTGGTAGCCGTTGTCTCGAAAGGCGCGCCCGAAGTCGTTCAGGACGGGCCACGCCTCGTGGCACGCTGTGCAGCGCAGTCCGTACTTTCGCGCGAACGCGGGAATCGCCGTCGCGGACGGTGGCGACAAGAGGCCCGCCAGTAGAACCGCAGCCCAGCCCGTCGAAACAACCTTGGCTCTCCGGCTCATGAGAACCTCCTTATCGGCCTCTCGGACCGAGTCGGCCGCCGCTACTTCCGTGGCGTCAAGCTGAAGTCGACCGTGACCGGCTTGCCCGGCACAACGGTGACCGGAGACTCCTTTTGGCCCATGACCTCGTGCCACGCGACGATCGTGTAGGTCCCCGGCGGAACGTCGGCGATCTGGAAGTGGCCGTTCTCGTCGGTCGTCGCGTAATAGGGATGCTCGAACTCCCAGATCCAGGCCGCCATCCATTCGTGCACGTCGCACTTGACCTTGATCAGCTCGGGAACCGTCGGCAGCGGCTTGACGACGGAGAAGCCCTTGTACGGAAGCGCGATGTTGTAGAGAGTGGCGTTGGTGGCCGCGACCTGAGGGTGCGTGTTGTGCAAGATCGGATCGTTCGACGTAATCTTGATCTGCTCTCCGAGGCTCGCGCCCTGCACGCGCGGATCGAACATGCAATGGTTGTTGGTGAGCGTTATCGATCCGGTCGGATTGGGCTTGCCCTTCTCGATCCCCTTGAGAAACACCTCGACGTTCTTGACACCCATGTCCTTGCCGATCTCGTAAACGGGGTTCGGGATCGAAGTGCCGCAGTAGTCCTGGTTCTTGGTCGTCTTGATGGGAGGCACCGTCGGGGCAACGGCGGAGACTTTCACGACCCCCTCGACCGTCCCGCCGTTCGTGACGGTTATGGCCTCGTAGGGGGCCGCCGTCAGAACGGAGGACAGCGCCAGAGCGCCGCCCACGGCCGGCAGAGAGAAGTGCTTGCGCACGAAACCTCCCTTCGGGATGTCCGAGCCGAGCGAAGACTGCCTTCCGGGACCGGGTTCCGCCGGATGTCGGGAGGCGTCGCGCGCTCGCGTCGGCGGGTGACGGTCGTTCACCGTGCCGGCGATCCTAAAAGCCCCTTCTCGCGGAGGTCCAATACTCCTTTCGAATGGTGGTGAGACGGGGGCCGTATCAGTGGGCCTGGAGCCGGCGAGCCGGAAAGGAGGGGGGGCCGCGCGCCTGGGAGCCCTAAACGATCCGCCGGGCGGGTCTCTCGCTTTTAATGTAGGGTTTAGGTTGAGAAGTGTAGGCTTCAGGTCAGGAAGTGGCTTCGATGGAACTGCGGCATATTCGGTACTTCGTGGCGGTCGCCGAAGAGCTTCATTTCGGCAGGGCGGCCGATCGCCTCCACATCTCGCAGCCCCCGCTCTCTCAACAGATCCAGAACCTCGAGCGAGAGCTCGGCGTCGAGCTCCTGAAGCGAACCAAGCACTCCGTCCAGATGACCGAGGCGGGGCGCGTCTTCCTCGAGGAGGCCCGCCACGTCCTCGGAGACGCCGCGCACGCGATGGAGGCCGCCAAGCGCGCGGGCCGGACCGACTCGGGCCGGCTGTCAGTCGGCTTTGGACCCTCCCCAGAGGGAGGTCTCCTCAAGAGAGTGCTGGCGGTTTTTCTCGGCCGGTATTCCGACGTCCACCTCGAGCTGCACAGTCTCTACACGCAGGAGCAGGTGGACGCGCTGACGCGGCGGGAGATCCAGGTTGCCTTCCCGCTCCTTCCGATTCCGCACCGCGGCCTGATCGTCGAGCCGATCACCATCGAACCGCTGGTTGTCGCGCTGCCCAGCGGCCACCCTCTGGCGGAGTTGGATCCCCTCCCGCTCGCGCGCCTGAAGGAAGAGTCGTTTATCTTCTTCACTCGGGCGGTGGCCCCGAGCTACTACGACCTGGTCATCGCCGCCTGCCGGAAGGCCGGCTTCGCGCCACGCGTCACCCATGAGGAGAGTCACGTGTACCCGGTCCTCGCCCTCGTCGCCGCGAGGCTCGGCGTCGCTGTTCTGCCCGAACCGGCGAGCACGAGCCGGAAGGAAGGGGTCGTTTACCGGGCGATCGCCCCTCCCACGCCCACCGTCGAGATGGGCCTCGCCTACCGGCGCGACGACCCCTCGAAGATCCTGGCGAGCTTCCGCGACGTCGTGCGGGAAGTCGTCCGCGACGAATGGAGCGCCCGGCCGTTCGCGCCCGGCATCCGAGACTGCGGCCCGTTCGAGCCTCTGCGGCGACCTGAAACGACCGGGCCGAAGCGGCGCTCCGCTTGAAGCCGCGCCGCCCGGCGTTCAGACTAGAGCGATGAAGAAACTCGTTCTCGGCCGGCTCGTCGTTTTCGGATTCGTGGGCGTCTTCCTCTTCGCCGCAGCGTACCTTCTGCTCGACTCGTTCGGGGTCTGGCCGCGGCTTCCCGCCGCCCTGACCAAGGGCGTGGACATCGCCACGGGGCTGGTCCTGCTCGCCGCGCTCGGGGCGCATCTACTGCTCGCGGCGGGCAAGCTCCCAGCGCCCGACGGCCCGGGCAGGCGCAGCTAGGCCGGCCGCCTCGCCGCCGAGAGGCTCGCGACGGGGGCTGCGGCGTCCGGGACGCGAGGCCCCTCGCCGCGGCGCAGGCGCAGAGAATTGCCGACGACGAAGAGACTCGACAGCACCATGGCCGTAGCAGCCACGACCGGACGCAGATACCCGAGGGCGGCCAGCAACACGCCTACGGTGTTATAGCCGAACGCCCACGCCAGGTTCGCTCGGACGGTCCGCCGGGTTCGCCGCGCCAGCCGCAGCAGATCCCCGACTTCCCGAAGGTCCGCGCGCAGAATCACGGCGTCCGAGGCCTCGCGGGCCAGATCGGCCGCGGGGCCGAACGCGATGCCCACGTCCGCCGTGGCGAGAGCCGGCGCGTCGTTGATGCCGTCACCCACCATGGCGATTGGTCCCCCCTCGATTCGCAGCCGGCGCACCGCCTGCGGCTTCTCCCCCGGGGCAAGCTCGGCCGCAGCGGCTTCGATGCCGACCTCCCGCGCAACCTCCCCGACGGCTTCTTTTCGGTCGCCTGACAGGATGACCGTCCGAACCCCCAAGGCGCGCAGGCTCGCCAGCGCCTCCCGCGCCTCCGGCCGCGGGGCGTCGCGCAAGAAAATCTCGCCGCGGACGCGATCATCGACGGCTATGACGACGCGGCTCGATCCCGCGGGGGCCCGATTCGGCGCATCGTCGGCCGCAATGCCCCGGGACGCAAGCAGCGTCGCGCTGCCGATCAGAACCGGCCGTCCCTCGACGGACCCTTCGGCGCCGCCTCCGGCGATCGCGCGGACGCCCAGTGCTGCAGGAGCGGCGATCCCCCGGCGCTCCGCCTCGGCGACGATCGCCCGCGCGAGCGGATGATCGACCGCCGTCTCGACCGCCGACGCGATCGCCAGGAGCTCCCCCTCGCTTTCCGTGCCGAAAGGGGTGATTCCGGCGACGATCGGCTCTCCCCAAGTGAGGGTCCCCGTCTTGTCGAACGCGACCTGGCGCACGGAAGCGAGTGACTCCAGAACCGCTCCGCTACGAATCAGCGTCCCGCGCGCGGCGGCGCGCGTCAGGGCGATCGTCGTGGCCATGGGCGTCGCAATGCCGAGCGCGCAGGGACACGCCACCACCAGGACCGCGAGCGCCGCCAACCCCCCTTGGTCCCAGCGTCCCTTCCCGAGGCCCCAGCCGAGGGCGCTCGCCAATGCCACGGCCACGACCGCCGGGATGAAGCGCGAAACGAATCGGTCGGCGGCGATTTCCATCGGCGCCCGCTCCCCGCGAGCCCGCTCCGTCCACCGCGCGATCCGCTCGGCCAGCGTTTGGGAGCGGCCACTTGCCTCGAGAAGCAGCGCGCCGTCGACGGCGACCGTTCCCGCGTAGACCGCATCGCCCGGGCGCGCAAGGCGCGGCATCGGCTCACCGGTCAGCGCCGGCTCCGAGACGTCCGAGCTTCCTTCGAGCACCACCCCGTCGACCGGGATCTCCTCGCCCGCCCGGACGCGGACCCGCTCGCCGGGCATCACTTCTTGCGGCGCAACGACGACCTCGCCGTGCTCTCGGCTCACACGCGCGGACCGCCGTGCGCGAGCCACCGCCGGCTGGAGCGCTTCGGTCGCCTTCTGCCGGGCGCGGGCATCGAGATATTGCCCCAGCACGACGAGAACGAGCACCATCGTGCCCGAGTCGTAATAAACGCGGTGCCCTCCGCGCAGTGTCTCGCGCGCCGACGCGCCGATGGCGGTTAGGGCGCCGACGCCGATGAGCGTCTCGAGCACGATCCGTCCTTGCTTCGCCGCCCGAAAGGCCGTTGCGAGCATGGGGACGCCCAACAGCAAGAAGACCGCGAGCGAGAGCGCGAGCATGATTCCCGAAGCCGTGGCCAGAACGTCGCGACCGAGCGCATCGAGTGATCCGAAATAAAGCAGACTCTGAAACATCATCACGTTGCCGGCCAGGAGGCCCGCCAGGCCGAGTTTGGCGAGAAACCAACCCGCGCGGCCCGACTCCCCCGAAGCGCCGACGACGCGATAGACGGTCAGACAGCCGAAGCAGCAAAACGCGAGCGCCTGTCCTCCGGCCTCCTCGCGGTAAGCGCGCGACGGCAGCGCAAGTCGACACTGCGAACAAAGACCCGCGGCGGATGCCGACACGAGCGCGATTATCCGCCCGCGGCAGGTGTGCCCGCATGACACGGGGCGTGAAATTTCGAAGGCGGTACGGCGGTTTCCGACCGTGGAAAGCGAATCCCCGACATTGATTTTCCGCGTCCCAGGGGAAAGAATGGCACCATGAGCAGCTTGGCCTACCTCGCGGCCGTCAATCTCGTGATCTGGGGTGGGCTGTTCCTCTACCTCTGGCGTCTGGACCGCAGGATCTCCGGAAAGGGAGGCGAGCCGTGAAGAAAGGTTACTGGATCGCGACCGTGCTCGCCCTCGCCTTCGTCGCCCTGGGCGTAACGGCTTTCCAGAAGACGCTGACGCCGTACTTGAACTTCGACGAGGCCCGAAAATCCCGGGGCGTCGTCCAGGTCATGGGGGCCCTCGACAAGACGAGCGACCGCTACGACACGGCGTCTCAAGAGCTCTCCTTCAGCCTCCTCGACGAGCACGGGCGCTCGATGCCGGTCGCCTACCGGGGCATCAAGCCCGGCAACTTCAAAGACGCCATTTCGATCGTCGCGATCGGCCGCTACCAGAACGGAAGGATCGAGGCGGAGAAGCTCCTGGTCAAATGCCCTTCCAAGTACCAGGGCGCCGAAGTCGAAAAGTCCTACTCCGCGGCGCCCGCCGCACCCCGGTCCTAGCGAGCGGGCATCATGAGCGCTGCCTACTTCTGGCCCGGCGTGGCCGCCATCTGGGGAGCTCTGTTCGCCGGAACCGCCTCGGCCGTGACCTACTGGCGCGCGGATCGCGAGCGCCCGAACCTGTTGCCGCTCGCGCGCAGCCTCTATGCGGCCTTCGCGACGTGTGTCGTGGCGGCCGCGGCGGTGCTGATGACGCTCATCCTGCAACACCGCTTCGACGTGTCCTATGTCAACGCCTACTCCAGCCGCGACCTGCCGCTGCACTTCCTGATCTCCTCCTTCTGGGGAGGCCAGGAAGGGTCGTTCCTTCTCTGGTGCTTCTGGGGCGCGGTGATCGGCTTGGTCGTCCGGAGGAGCGCCAAGGAGCTCGAGGCCCCGGTGATGGTCGTCTATCTCGCGAGCTTTCTCGGCATCATCGCGATCCTCTGCAAGCAGAGCCCGTTCAAACTGCTCCCGCCGCCGCCGCCGGAGGACGGCGTGGGATTGAATCCGCTGCTCCAGGACCCGTGGATGGTGATCCACCCTCCGATCATGTTCTCGGGATTCGCGTCCCTTTCGGTCCCCTTCGCGTTCGCGATCGCCGCGCTCTGGAAGAAGAGGTGGGACGGATGGGTCACCCGGGCGCTGCCCTGGGCCCTCTTCACGTTCGTCACGCTCGGCACGGCGATCCTGATGGGCGGCTACTGGGCGTACAAGACGCTCGGCTGGGGCGGATACTGGGGATGGGACCCGGTGGAGAACACGAGCCTGGTGCCGTGGCTCTGCACGGCCGCTCTGGTGCACGGCATGTTCCTGCAGCGATCGAGGCAGCGCCATCGGAAGGTGAACCTTCTGCTCGCCTGCCTCGCCTATGTGACGATCCTGTACGGCACCTTCCTCACGCGGTCCGGCGTCCTCGCCGACTTCTCGGTGCACTCGTTCATCGACCTCGGGATCACGGGGTGGCTCGTCGCGATTTTGCTCGGGTTCCTGGGGCTCTCGCTCGCCCTCGTCGCGTGGCGCTGGCGCGTGATACCGGTGCAGACGGAGGAGGAGGGACCCGCCCTCTCTCGCAGCGTCCTCTTCATTCTCGGCATCGCGGCATTCTGCGCCCTCGCCTTCGTGATCCTGCTCGGCACCTCCGCGCCGCTGCTGACGCGTCTGTCGGGGACCCCCTCCCAGGTCCAGAATTCCTTCTATAACCGGACGACGACGCCGGCGGCGGTGCTGATCGCGCTGCTCGCGTCGCTCGTGCCGTTTGTCTCCTGGAAGGGCGAGTCCTTCGTCGGGCTGCTCACGAGCGCGCGCCGGTCGCTCGCAGTGGCGGCGGGAGGGGTTCTCCTGGCCTATCTGCTCGGCGCGACCCAGCCCTCCTCTCTCGTGATTCTCTTCGTCGCGTTCTTCGCGGCGGACATGAACCTGCGCGCCGTTTTTCGCAAGGCGCGAAACGGCAAATTGGGCGGCGCGGGCGGTTACCTCGCGCACGTGGGCCTGGGCATCATGCTCTCCGGGATCGTGATCTCGGGCGTATACGCGAAATCGACGCGCGCGACGCTGCCCGTCAACAAGCCGGTCAAGGTGGCTCGCAACACTCTGACGTTCCTGCGCGTTCTCCCCGCGACCCCGACTGAGAAGCAGGCGATGGAAGTTCGTGTCGCGACACCCGACGGGAAGACTTTCTACACGTACCCCAAGATGTACGTGAACTCGCGGACCAACCAGCTCATGGCCAACCCCTCGATCCGAACGTCCGCCGTGGCGGACTTCTACATCGCACCGCAGTCCTACGACCCGGGCCAGCCCGAACAGGTCGGCCGCGAGGTGCGTCTCACCAAGGGCACGACACAAAACATCGACGGGATCGGCTTCACGTTTCGCGATTTCAACGCGGACCGATCCGCGATGATGCGGGGCGAGCAGAAGGTGCTCGTTCTGACCGACGTGACCATCACGCCGCCCGACGGATCGAAGCACGACGCGACGCTGCGCTATGTGTGGCACCTGGACACGCGCGAAGCGGATGCCGAGGAATCCGACGTTCCCGGCGTCCCCGGCGGCAAGATGACCGTCCTCGCGGTCTCGCCAAACGACGGCGCGGTGGTTCTGCGGCTGCGGGGCGTCTCCAAGGATCCCGCCGCCGAGTTCCAGGCGGCGACGACCGAGTCTCTTTCGGTGGACGTGACCGACAAGCCGCTGATCTCGCTCGTCTGGGGAGGGTTCTACGTCCTGATGGCGGGCGCGATGCTCGCCCTCGTCAAACGCACGCGCGAGGCCCGTCAGGCGGTCCTCCGGGCGGAGTCGCAGGAAAGGGCGGCCGGCCGCCGGGACCCCATAGCCGCCCCTACCGGCCCGGTCGTCCCCGCGCACGGGCGGTCGCGGCTGTAGAATTGGAGCCATGGCGACTCGGCGGTTGGCGGCGCTTCTTTTTGCGGCCGGCCTTGTTGCCGCGGCTCCGGCCTCGGCGCAGTTCGTCAGCTTCACCCGCTGTCACGCGGCATTCCCGTGCAACGAAGCCTTCGGCCTGCAGTACCGGCCCGACCCCCTGATCGCGGGCCCCTGGGCCTCGAGCGTCCCAAGCTCCGCCGTCTCCGCCCACATCGAGCTCAAGTCAGAACCGAAGGTTCAGGTCGACACCCGGCCCGACGGCTCCTCCGACGATGTCCTCGACGCTTCTGTCCGGTCGTTTCTGAAACGCCATCCGGCCCCCAAGCGCGTCCCGGATACGGCTCCCGCAAAGCCCGCCGACCCGGCCCCCGATCCGCAGAAACCCTGAGCGCCGCTTCGCGCCATCCCTCGGGGGCTCCGGCCTCAGGGTGACGGCTCGACCTCGAGCTTCCATCCGTCGCGGGCCGCCGTCACTTCGCAACCCGGCGCTTTCTCGCGGGCGAGCTCTCGGAGCGCTCCGCAGAGCGCCGCCTCCCCCATCTCGATCGGTCCCTTTCCGAAGTGCGAGAAGATCGCCCGCGGCACGCCGTACCTGGCGAGCCAGCCGAGCTGCGCTCGAACCGTCGTGTGGCCAATGAGAGCGCCGCTCGAATGGCGGCGCACGAGCGATCCCTTGAGAGTCGAACCGTCGCCGATGTAGAGGCCGGCGCCCGAGAGCGCCGCCGCGGGATCCTCGAAAGAGACGATGTCTCCCGAGTAGACGACCGCGCCTTCCGGCGTTTCGATCCGCGCGGCCACGCACGGACAGCGCACGGAGTGAAGAACGGGCAGGGCTGCCAACCGGAGCGGGCCGACGCGGATCGCCTTGCCGGGGTCGAGCACGACGCGATCGGCGATCGGCAGATTCTTCGTGAGCTCGTGTGTGACGGCGGAAGCGAGGACGGGGATGCGGGTCCCCGACTCCAGTCCCCAGGCGTGGTCGGGATGGGCGTGCGAGATGAAGATCGCATCCGGCGCGATTTTCGAGAGCATTCCCCGACGATTCTGCCCGAAGTCGCACAACAGCCGGAATCCCTCGACGTCGAGCGACCAGGCGGAGTGGCCGCGGTGCGCGCGCGACTCCTCTTCGACGTAGCCCTTGGTGCCGAAGAAGCGCAGGAGCATGGGATAGTCACCTTGGTCGTAGGGGCGGGGCTTGTCCCCGCCCGCGGGCGGCCACAAGGGCCGCCCCTACACCGCTCGAAGCGCCGTGGTGATCTTGAGTCTTGCGGCCCGAAAGGCCGGGAAGAAGCCTCCGAGCAGGCCCATCGCGAGGGAAAACGCGATTCCGCCCAGGA
>JBGPCK010000047.1:0-21545 GCA_041481715.1 Thermoanaerobaculia bacterium
CCAGCGGGTCGGCGCTGACGATCACGCCGCTCTTCGTTTCGTACGAGACTCTGGCGACGCAGCCTCCCGTCTTCGACGTCACGACGCTCGGCTTTTCGAGTGCGACGAAGTACACCATCGCGCCCGGCGGATCCTGGTCTCAGGCCGACGCGGTCGGGTTCCTGGGCGGGTCGGGCAAGGGGAACCTCTTCATCGAGACGGAGGGAGCCACGCCCGACGTGTCGGCCCGCGTTTTTTTCGTTCCGTCGGATCCCGAGAAGGGGGCCTACGGCAACGCGGTTCCGACCTTCGAGATCGGCGCCTTCGGCCAGGTTGGTACCCAACAGATCCGCGCCGTCGCCCCTCAAACGCTCATCGGGGTCCGGTCGGACGACAAATTCCGTTTCAAGATCAAGCTCTACAACTCCTCGGGAGCGCTGAACGGCTTCAGTCTGACCGCGTTCGACGAGACGGGTGCCCCAGTTCCGATCAACGACAACTCGGGCAGTCCCGTGGCGAGCCTCAACTTCGCCGTCGGCGCCTACCAGTCGGCGGAGCTGGGCGACGACCGCCTCGGCCTGACCGACCCGTCTCACCATTACGTGGTGAAGGCGGCGCCCATCACGACGGGAGCGATGCTCCTCGCCTCGGCCTCGATCATCGACCGTTCCACCAACGATTCGGTCCAGATCTCCGACGACGCCTCAAGGCCCTCGGCCGAAGGAGGCTCCGTCGTTGCCTGGGTGCCGAGCATCAGCCGGTTCGACACGCAGACCGCGCACTGGCGCACGAGCGTCTCGATCTTGAACTCGGGCAGCGCCGTTCGGGGCGTCCTCGTCGAGTATGTCTACGGGCAAGGCAAGGTCGCAGAGCACTTCAAGGCGATGAACCCGGGCGAGCTCTTGAGCTTTGACGACATCACGGATCTCTTCCCGGATGTGGCGGACGTCACCCAGACCGGGACCTTCGGTTTGCTGCGCGTCACTTACCCGGCCGACCCGGACACCCCGTCGAGCCCCGTGTACGTGAGCGCGCGCGCCTACGACGACCGCAGTCAAACGACGGGCGGGACCGCGGGAACTGCCCTCTCGACTTACGCCGCCGCCGATGCCGTCGGCCAAGGGGACGGCCCGATCGTGATCCCGGGCGCCGAACAGGACGGCCGCTTCCGGACCAACATCGGCCTCTTCGCTCTGGACAGCACGCTAACGATTGCCAACGTCTCGATCGTCGACAAGGACGGCAACGCCGTCGGCTCGCCCATCGGGATCGCGCTCAACCAGGACGGGGTCAGCGGGCCCTGGAGCCAGTTCCCGGTCTCGGTCTTTCCGAATCTGCCGACCGACGCGTTCAGCATTCGCGTCGAGGTCGTCCAGGGCGGGCGGGTGGGGGCCTACGCGATCAACATCGACCAGAAGAGCCTCGACACGACGTTCATCAAGGGAAGTCGCTAAGCGGGCCGGGCCCCGGCGGGGCACGGGCCTGCGGCTTGCGGCCCCGGGGTCCCGGCCCGACATTTCGGGCCGGCGCTCCGTAGGAAATGGCAAGTAAAATGGCGCCGTTGTCTTCGTCCACGACCGACGAGCAGAGCCGCACAGAGCCGTCCGCCTCCCGGGGCCTCCCGGCGCTCCTGGAGCCGGAGAGGGTGTCTCCCTTCCTTCACGACCGCGACACGCAGCTCTACAACCCACTGACCGGCGAGTCGGTGCCAAAGGATGGGGAAGGATTCCGCGCGCTCTCTCGCATCGCCGCGGGTCTTTCGCCGCAGGCCGATCCCGCGGTGCTCGATCACCTGCGCGCCGCCCGCTTTCTGATCGAGGACGTCGAGGCGGAGGCGCGCCGGACGCATCTGCTGTACGTGTCGCTGGAGACCTGCACGTCCTGCAACCACCGCTGCCCGTTCTGCCCGGTGTCGGTGAGCCCGCGCGATCGCGAGGTGATGAGCCAGGAGCTCTTCGAGTCGATCCTCGACCAGGTCGTGGAGGCCGGCGGACCTCGGACCGTCGTCTTCCTCTCCAATTACAACGAGCCGACGATCGATCCGCTCTTCGAGGAGCGGGTGCTCGCGCTCTTCGCCCGGGGGCTCCCGGTCAGCCTCCTGACCAACGCCTCGCACCTCTCGCCGGACAGGGCGTCGCGGCTGGAGGCGGCCGGCCGGTTCCGGTACGTCGGCATCAACCTGCCGACCCTGGATCCCGAGCGGTACGAGCGGCTTCACGGCACGCGGGACCTGGCGCGGGTGCTCGCAAACGTCGACGCGCTCGCCGCGCGCGATCTTTCGGAGGAATCGGCCATCGTCGTGCTAGGGGACGAGGACGACGCGCACCGCCGCGACGTGGAAGAGATCCGGGCCCGGTTCGAGCCGAAAGGCTGGTGGGTCCGGCCGTTCAAGATTCGCAGCCGACCCTCGAGCGGGACTTTCGTTCCGGAGCCTCCAGCCAAGAAGAAGCTGCGAGGCTGCGAGCTGATGGGCTCGCGGCCTTTCGAGCATCTGCACGTGACCGCCACGGCGAAGGCCGTTCTTTGCTGCCAGGACTACTACGAGAAACTGACGGTGGGAGACCTGAAGAGGGAGACGGTGGCGGAGATCCTCGGCGGGGAGACGATGGCCCGCCTGCGGCGCTGGACCTACGGCGTGGAAGAAGCTCCGGAGGACTTCCTCTGCCGCCGCTGCGAGTTTGCCCTTGGGGAATGAGGCGCCGGTGAGTGCGGTGGAGACGCGCCGGTCGAGAATCGCGGTCCGGGCCGACCGGATCAGCAAGAGCTACCGCCTTTATGACCGGCCGGTGGATCGGCTCAAAGAAATCCTCCTGCGCCTCCCGCGGCACCGCAATTTCCCGGCTCTCTCGGAGGTGAGCTTCGAGCTTCCCGCCGGCGGAGCGCTCGGCGTCATCGGCGAGAACGGAGCCGGCAAGTCAACGCTCTTGAAGATCGTGGCCGGCACCGCCCACCCGACGTCGGGGACCGTCGAGCGGCAGGGGGTCGTCGCGTCGATCCTGGAGCTCGGCACGGGGTTTCACCCGGAGTTCACCGGGAGAGAAAACGCTCGGATGAACGCCGCGTTGTTGGGACTCTCGAGCGCGGAGCTGCGCCGCCAGATGCCGGAGATCCGAGAGTTCGCCGAGCTCGGTGAATTCTTCGACCGGCCCGTCCGGACCTACTCCTCGGGGATGTTGCTCCGGCTCGCGTTCGCCGTGGCCACCCACGTGGACGCGGACGTGCTGATCGTGGACGAGGCCCTGGCGGTCGGGGACGGCTACTTCCAGAAGAAATCGATCGACCGGATCACCGACTTCCACAAACGGGGCGGCACGCTGCTCTTCTGCTCGCACGCGTTGTACTACGTCGCTCTTCTGTGCGACCGGGCGCTGTGGCTGCGCGAGGGAAAGATCGCGGCGGCGGGGCCCGCGCTGCCGGTCGTGCGCTCCTACGAGGCTTTCCTGCAGCAGAAGGAGCGCCGATTCTCGACCGAGGAGCGGCCGGCTCCGGAACTGACCAACGGGCTTCGGCCGGCGCGCTTCACCGACGTGCTCATGCACGACGGATCCGGCTATCCGCGCTCGGAGTTCGGGTCGGGCGAGACGGTCGCCCTCGACCTCGCCTTCGAGTCGGACGACCCGTCGCTCGCGTTCCATCTGCGCGTCGGTGCTGACCGTGAGGACGGCGTGCAGGCCTTCGCCGTAGACACGCGATCGGAGCCGTGGGCCCCGTTGACGGGGCGGCGCCGCTACCACGTGCGGCTGCTGCTGCCGGAGCTCCCGATCACGCAGGGCGAGTTCCGCGTCTACGCCTTCCTCGGCGATGAGACGGCTCTGCACCTGCATGACCTGCGAATCCTGCGGCCGGGCTTCTCGGTCGTGGCGCCCGACTACGCCGTGGGGCTGGTGCGGGCGCGCCACGTCTGGAGCTTTCCGGAGGAGGAGAGCGCCGACGTCGCGGCGCAGGTGCGCCCGGCGGCCGCGACCTCGTGAGCGGCGGCCGCGTCCCGATCGCCGCCGGATGACGGCGTTTCGGTCCGTCGCGTACCTGCTCGAGTCAACGGGTCTCTGGGGCGGCGTGCGCGTGGCGCTGCTCCAGGCGGAGTCGCTGGCACGGCGCGGACACCGCGTCGCGGTCGTATCCCTCGAGGCGGCACCCGACTGGTTTTCGCTGCGGCGCGCGCAGTTCGAGCGTTCCTCCTTCCGGGACTCGCGCGAGCTTCCGGCGGCGGAGATCCGCGTGGCGACGTTCTGGACGACGGTCGAGCCGGCGCTCGAGGGCGCGCGGGGACCGGTGTTCCACCTCTGCCAGGGATACGAGGGCGACTTCTCCTTCTATGCCGACCGCCGCGAGGCGATCGAGCGGGCGTACGCGAGGCCGACCCGGAAACTCGCGATCTCCGCCACCGTGGCCGCCCGCCTCGAGCGGCACGGCTTCGGGCCGGTGACCGTCGTGGGCCAGGCCTTCGATGGCGCACTGTTCCACCCGGGTCCCGAGCGGGCGCCGGAGGATCCGCCGGTCGTCCTGGTCGTCGGCCCCTTCGAGGCAGATGTCAAGGGCGTCGGCGTGGCACTCTCGGGCCTGAGTGTCTTCCGACGGAGCGGCGGCCGGTTTCGCCTGCGCCGCGTCTCGACGTTTGCCGTGACCGAGGGGGAGAAAGCGCTCGGGCTCGTGGACGAGTACCACCACGTGCTTGCGCCCGAGCGCATGCCCTTCGCCTACCGTGCGAGCGATCTCTTCCTCGGGCCCTCGCGGCCGGAAGAGGGCTTCGGCCTTCCGGTGCTCGAGGCACTCTCGTGCGGCGTCCCGTGCCTGCTGTCGGACACGGCGGCTCACCGGGAGATCGCCGGTGAGGCGGCGACGTACTTCGAGGACGGAGACGCCGAGAGTCTGGCGGCGAGGCTGCCCGAGGCTCTCTCGGAGCAAGCGCGACGGCGGGCCCGCGACGAAGGCCCGCGCGCCGCGGCGCGGTTCGACGTCGAAGGCGTGGTTGAGAGACTGGAGAAGGCGTTTCGGGGAGCCCTCGAGGAGTCGGGGACGTCGCCGCTCGAGTCGTCCCTTCCCCCCCGCCCGATCTCGGCGCAAGAGGGAGAAGGAGAATGACGCCGGAGGTTTCGGCGGTGGTGGTCAACCACCGCAGCGCGGCCGAGTGCGGCGACTGCGTCCGCTCTCTGCGCGACGCTTTTGCGCGCGAAGCGGTCTCTGGCGAGATCGTTCTCGTCGACTGCGACTCGGGCGCGCAGGAGGTGGAGCGGCTGGAGAAGCTCTCAGCCGACGTCTTCGTGGCGCTGCCCGAGAATCGGGGCTATTCCGGCGGAGTCAACGCGGGCCTCGCCTGCGCCCGGGCGCCAAGACTCCTGCTCTGCAACGCGGACGTCGTCTTTCTTCCGGGAGCCCTGAAGGTTCTTCTCGAGGCCCTCGAGGATCCCGAGGTCGGAGCGGCCGCGCCGCTGGCGTGCTGGGACGCCGAAGGCCGGCTGTGGCTGCCGGCCGGCGATCCGCCCGGCTTTCTCAAGGAGCTCTTGCGGCCCGCGGGCGCGCGGTGGCCGGCGCTCGACCGGGGGCAGTTCGCGGCCTTCGCGCGCGCGACCTTGCGCTTGTGGCAGTCGGGCGGGCGCGCGCGCCATCTGGTCGGCGCCGTGCTGGCCGCGCGTCGGGAGGTCTTCGACCGCGTGGGTCGTTTCGACGAACGGTTTCCGTTCGAGTATGAGGAGACCGAGTGGGAAGAGCGCGTGCGCCGCGAGGGGCTGGAGCTGCGCTTCACAGCCGGGGCGCGCATCCGCCACCTCTGGGCGGTCAGCGCTTCGCGCAGCCCAGAATCGGAGCGCCGCCGGGACGTGTCGCGCCGGCTCTACCGCGAGCGGCGATACGGACGCCTCGGGCGCCGTGTGCTGGACTGGGCTGACTCGGCCTCGCGCCCCGCGCCGGCCGCGCGCCGGATCTCTCTGCCGGCGTTGCCCGCGCGGCCCGGCGCTTGGTTGGCCCTTTCACCCAACCCTTCGTGCCTGCCCTTCGCCGGCACGTCGCTCTCCCGTGACTTCCGCCTTCCCGACGATGTCGCCGAGAGGCTCGCGGTCGGGACCTGGTATCTCCGCGTCTTTGGCGGGGACGACGGCCGGCCGCTCGAGACGTTTGCTTGGGAGAAGAGCGCGTGAGCGCCTTCGCGATCCGTCGCTCGGAGCCGCGGGACACCGGGGGAATCCGACGCCTGCACGCCCGGGTCTTCGGATCGGAGATGACGGAAGCGGAGTGGGCCTGGAAGTTCGAGTGGAATCCGGACGGCCGCTTCGGGACGATCGCGGTGGCGGGAGAAGAAATCGTCGGTAACTACGCGGGCTGGGGTATGCGGTTCTTGTTGGGCGGCGCGTCGGCGCTCGTCTACGCGGTCGGGGACGTGGCGACCGAGCCGTCGGCGCGTGCGCTCGGTGGGCGGCACGGCGTCTACCGGACGATGGCGGAGGCGTTCTACGGCGCGCTGGCCGGAAGGGTTCCCTTCTGTTTCGGGTTCCCCAACGACCGGGCGCTCGCGATCAGCAACCGGTTGGCCGGCACCCGCACGCTCTTTCCGATCAAAGAAGTGCTCGTCGAGTGCGAGGACTTTCCGCCCGCTCCGGCCGGAGCGGGCGCGGGCGGCTTCGTGGACGAGTCCTTCGACCCACTCTGGGAGACGGCGTCCCGGTTCTTGCCCCATGCGGCCGTGCGCGATCGCACCCGCGTCAACTGGCGATTCCACGCACGGCCGAACCGCGACTACCGAATGGTCTGGTGGCACGAGGCCGGCCGGCAGCTCGGCTGGGCCGCGCTCTCGGTGTCGGGGGAGGACGCGCTGGTGGCCGACTTCCTAGGCGGCGACCCGGAGGGAAGAGACCTACCGCCGCTCTTTGCCGCGGCGGCGGCGGAGGCGCGCCGCCTGGGGGCCCGCCGGCTGGTCTTCTGGGAGACGCCGGGCGGGCCTGGCCGCGACGCGATCGCGCGTTTCCCGGGAGAACGCCGGAGAGCGGGTTTCTCGATGATCGCGCGGGTGCTCGACGAGGCCCGCTTCGAGGGCGTCGCGGACGGCCTGCATCTGGTTCCGTCGCTCTACGACGTCGTTTGAAGGAGGGCACGGCCGCCGCGTTGTGACCGGATAAACTGGCGCGGCATTTTCTTCTGGAGTCCGACCCTTGAGGAGAAATTGAGCGAAGAGTCCCGGATCCCCTACGTGGCGAGCGAGCTTTCCGGCAAGCGCCTCCTCGTCCTCGCGGCGCACCCGGACGACGAGGTGGCGGGTCCGGGTGGAACCGTGTCGCTGCGTGCTCCGGCCGCCGAGTCGATCCGAGTCTGGGTCGCGACGGATGGGACACGCCAGGAGGGCGTCGCTCCGGGAGCCGAGGCCGAGTACGGGCGTCGGCGGCGGCAGGAGTCGGTCACGGCCGCCGCGGCCCTCGGCCTTCCGGCGCCGGAGTTCGCGGGGCTGCCGGACCGCGAGCTGGCGTTGCGGCCCGACGATCTGCGGCAGGCGATCGAGAGGCTCTTCGGGCAGGCCCGGCCGGACCTGGTCTTCTGCCCGTCTCCCGTCGAGATCCATCCCGACCATCGCGCCCTGGCGCAAGCCCTCTACGAGCGGGTCGCGGCCTCGCGTGCGGAGGATGCCGACCACGACCTCTATCGCTACGTCCGGCTCGCGTTCTACGAGATCTCGCACCCGCTGCTGCCCAACGTGCTCGTAGACATTGCTCCCGCCGCAGAGCGCAAGGCCGGGGCGCTGGCGGCCTTCGCGAGCCAGCAGTCCGTGCGCGACTACGCGGGCGCGGTCGGGGGCTTGAACACGTACCGGCGCCTGACGCTCCCCGGCCGGGGGCCGGCCGAGGCTTTTCGCGTCGTGACCTATCAGGAGGCCTCCACGCGATCCCTCGAGGAGTTCCGTCGGGCCATTGGGCCCGCGTTCCTCGAGCCCGGCGGACGCGACGTGGCGCCGGCAGCGATCGTCGTCCGCACGCGCAACCGGCCGGCTCTGCTGCGGGAGGCGGTGGAGAGCCTCGCCGCCCAGACGCTGCGGCCCGCGCGGGTCGTCGTCGTCAACGACGGAGGCGCCCCGGTCGCGAGCGTGCTCGGCTCTCTGCGTGAGGCCTTCCCGATCCTTCTGGACGAGCTGCCGGAGGGGCGCGGCCGGTCCACCGCGGGTAACCGCGGCGTCGCGCAGGCCGGAGAAGAGCTCGTGGGCTTCCTCGACGACGACGACCGCTGCTACCCCGACCACCTCGAACGGCTGGTGCGCGCGCACGACGCGGGACCGGAGGCGGTCGTCTACTCCGACGCCGCGACCGTCCGCTACCGCCGGGACGGGGAGACCTGGCGCGAGGCCGAGCGCACGCTCCAGTACTCGCTCGACTTCGACCCGGACTATCTGCTGCTGGCCAACTACATTCCGATCCACACGATGCTCGCGCCCGCGCCGCTGGTCCGTAAGGTCGGCGGCTTCGACGAGAAGCTCGACTATTCCGAAGACTGGGACCTGCTGATCCGACTCTCCGCCGAGACCTCCTTCCGTCACGTGCGCGCCGTGACGTGCGAGTACCGGGTCTTCGAGGAGCGAGACGCCGACCCGGCGCACGTCCGATCCGGCGCTGAGGCTTTTCAGAAGGCGCGCCGGGAGATCTACGAGCGTTACCGCCCGCGGCGAACGGAAGAAGGTCTGGCGCGCGTGATCGACCGCCTGCGCGCCCAGGTCTCCGTGTGGTACCACCGCGAAGGGGAAAACCGCGAGAAGCTCGCCCGGTATTCGGAGCTGGAGACGCGCTCTGCCGCGCTCGAGCGGCAGCTGGCGCGCCACGCGGATCTGCTGCAGGCCAACGAGGACTACCGGGTCCACGTGTCCGCGCTCCACCGCGAAATCGAGCGTCTGAACTCGATTCTCGAGCAGATCTACGCCTCGCGAACCTGGAAGCTGCACCTCTGGCTCGAGCGCCTGCGCGGGCGGTCTTGAAGGGATGAAGCGAGTCGTCGTGCTCGCGCCGGAGCCGATCCGGCCTCGCATGGCGGGCATGGGGATTCGGGCGCTCGAGCTCGCGCGGGCGCTGTCCTCCGAGTTCGACGTGCGCCTGCTCGTTCCCAATTCCGAGGAGGAGGCGCGCGGTGTTGTGGGAGTGGTCGCGGTCGCGTCGGTTGGGGCGGGCGGCCTTCCGGCCGCCGCGGCGGGCGCCGATGTGGCCATCGTCTCGGGCCACGCGTCGAGCGCGTGGTTCCGGCAGGTCCCCGCGCTTCCGGTCGCCGCGGACCTGTACGACCCCTTCGTGATCGAGAACCTTCACTACGCCGCGGCACTCGGCCCGGAGCCGGCCCGGCATGACCACGCGACGCTCGCGCTCGCTCTGGCGCGGGCCGATTTTTTTCTCTGCGCCTCGCACGACCAGCGCCTGTTCTACGCCGGCGCGCTCTACGCCGCGGGGCGAATCGGGCCGCAGAACTTCCCCGGGGACCCATCTCTCGAGCGGCTCCTCGCGGTCGTTCCCTTCGGGGCGCCGGAGGAGCCCGCCTCGGGCGACCGCCTGCGCGGCCGCGCGGCGGCAGGCGTCGCGCCCGCGGGTCCGCTGTTGCTCTTCGGCGGCATCTACGACTGGTACGAGCCGGAGTTGCTGCTCGAAGCGTGGCCGTTGGTGCGGGCGCGTGTTCCCGACGCGCGGCTGCTCTTCTTCAAGAACCCCAACCCGGAGACGACTCCGCAGCGCGCCTATGCGCGGGCTCGCGAGCGCTCCCGGGCGCTCGATCCGGCGGGCGAGTCCATCGTTTTCTCGCGGTGGCTTCCGTACGGCTCGCGGGCCGACCTGTACGCGGCCACGGACCTTCTCGTGTCGGTCTCGGCGGAGAGCCTCGAATCGGACCTCGCATTCCGCACGCGGCTGCTCGATGCGGCCTGGGGAGCGGTGCCATCGGTTTCGGTGGGCGGTGGAACACTTGCCCGCGAGTTGGAGGAGGCGGGAGCGGGGCGGCGCTCGGAGCGCGAGCCCGCGGCGCTGGCGGCGGCGATCCTGGCGATGCTCGCCTCCGGCAATGGGCCTCGGGAGGCCGCGCGGCAGTTCGCCGGGAGACGGACCTGGAGGCGGGCCTCCGAGCCGCTCGCGATCTGGTGCCGCACGGCCCGGGCGGACCGGCTCCGGCTGCCTTTCCCGACATCGGCTTCGAGATCGCTTCTCGGCAGACTCTTCTCGGGTCGTTTATGAGTCCCCTCCTCCGAAGCCTCCGCCACGGGCTCCCCTATAAACTTCCGCCCTCATGACGACCCCGGACCTCTCGATTGTCATCGTCCACCACCGCGGCCTCGACCATCTGCTCGAGGCGCTGGAAGGGGTGGCCGCGGCCACCCGCGGCCTCACCTGCGAGACGCTGCTCGTGGACAACACGGGAGGCGCCGATCTCACCGAGGTCTTCCGCCGCCACCCCGGCGTCCGGCGTGTCGTGGCCCCGGGCAACGTTGGCTTCGCGGCGGGCTGCCGGCGGGGGGCCGAAGCGGCCCGGGCTCCTGCGCTCGCTCTCGTCAACGACGACGCGGTGGTCGAGGCGCCGGCGCTCGAAAGACTCGCCGCGGCCGTTTCCGCGGCGGCACAGGACGTCGTCGCGGTCGCCGGGAGGCTGACCGACCGGGAAGGGCTACGGAATGATTTCTCCGACGGCTTCCTGACCTTCGACGGACACGCCTTCGCCGCCGACGTGGGGCGCCCGCTAGAGCGCCTGTCGGCAGCCGCCCCCGGTCAGGAGCGACTCTTCGCCTGCGGCGGCCTGATGGCCGTGCGCCGCGAGGCGTTTCTCTCCTCGGGCGGGTTCGACGACGACTATTTCGCCTACCTGGAGGACGTCGACTTCGGCTGGCGCCAGTGGATCTTCGGCCACCGCATCGTCGCCGAGCCGCGCGCGGTCGCGCGGCACCGCGGGGGCGCTACCGGAGAGGCGCTCGGCATCTTCGCGCGCGGCTTCCTCTACGAGCGAAACGCGTTCGCTACGGCCTTCAAGAATTTCGACCGCGAACACTTCGCCGCGCTCATGCCTGCGGTGCTCGCGGCCTTTCTCGGGCGGGTGGCCGAGATGGTCGCGACCCGCAACCCGGGTGCCTCGGAACTCGAGCGCGATCCCTTCACGCCGGCCCCCTTCCGGCGGCGAGCCCTGGCGTCCTTCTTCGGCATCGCGCAGCGCGCCGACTCGGCCGTGCGGCTGGACGACCCGCTGACGGTCGCACACCTGCGGGCCCTGCTCTGGATCCATCGTCACCGGGAGGCGCTGGCCGTCAAGCGTCATGCCGTTCAGCAACGCCGCCGGCGGTCGGACGCGGAAATCTTCGCGAAGTTCCCGCTGCGGATCGTGCCGACCTATCCGGGCGATGCCCAGTTCGACTCCGAGTTCTTCGGCCAATTCCTGGCCGGCGCCCCGCGACTCGTGCGGACCGCCCTGTCGGAGATCTTCGAGGCCGGGGCGTGACGCCGACGCTCTCGGTCGTCATCCCGACCCACGAACGCCCGGAGACGCTCTTTCGGGTCCTGGACGCCCTCGCCGCCCAGCACGATGCGCCCGACTTCGAGGTTGTCGTCGTGGACGACGGCTCACAGGACGAAACGCCGCGGCTTCTCGCCCGGTATCGCCCGGGCTATCCCTTCCGTGCTCTTTCCCAGGAGAACGCCGGTCCCGCGGCGGCCCGCAACCGCGGGATCGAGGAGGCGCGGGGGCGCCTGATTCTTTTTCTGGGCGACGACACGGTTCCGGAGCCCCGGTTCCTTTCGGTGCACGCGCGGGCGCACGGTCAGCCGCGCCCCGGTCCGGTGGCGGTCCTCGGCTACACGACCTGGCCCGAGGAGCGGCGGGTCACGCCGTTCCTGCACCACATCAACGAGTACGGGCTGCAGTTCGGCTACGGCCTGATCGAAGATCCCGAGGCGGTTCCCTTCAATTTCTTCTACACCTCGAACATCTCGCTGCCGCGGGCTCTGCTGTATGAGGCCGAGCTCTTCGACACGACCTTTCCGCGCGCCGCCTGGGAAGACATCGAGATCGCCTATCGTCTGACGCGGCGGGGCATGCGGATCGTCTACCGGCCCGAAGCCGTTGCGCGGCACCACCACGACATCTCCTTCGCGTCGTTCCGCCAGCGTCAGGTCCGCTCGGGCGAGTCCGCCTCCTTTTTCTACGGAAAGCACCCGGAGCTCGGGGACTTTCTCGGCGTGCCCGAGGCGCGGGCCTTCGACGAGCGCCTGCCGCTCGCCCGCAGCCTGCGGGCCTTCTGGGCAGGCCTGGCGGAGCGATGGGAGTTACCCGGAGGGCGCCGGGCGGTCGAACGAGTGCTCCGGGATGACTACCTCCGCGGCCTCCGACGAGGGCTGGAGTCGAGCGGCAATCCTTCCGAGGGGACGCGGTGACTCCCGGGGAGGTCATGGGGAGCCGATCGCCGATCGGGGAGGAGCTTTGTAAGCGATTCCAAACAAGTGGCTTCGAGTCGGCCGTCGCCCGGGAAGAAATGGCTTCGGTTTTGCACTTACAGAGCCTGGGAGACCACTCATGAAGAGGAACGCTTTCTTCGCAGCACTGGCACCGGCCCTGACGCTGATGTTCTCGCCGGCGGCATTCGCGTCGGGCCCCGGACATTCTTCCCACGGTTCTCACGGCGGGGGGTCCCGCGGCGGGACCGGTCAGCATTCCGCGTCGGCGTCTCACGGCGGATTCCACGGCGGATCTCACGGCGGATTCCGTGGCGGATTCCATGGCGGATCCAATGGCGGATTCCACGGCGGATCCAATGGCGGATTCCATAGCGGATTCCATGGCGGATTCCATGGCCGCGGATTCCGTGGCGTCGGTCCCGGATGGGGTTGGGGGTGGGGATGGGGCCCGGGCTGGGGCTGGGGCAGCTGGTACTACCCCTACTCCTACTACGGACAGTATCCGGGTTACTCCTCCTACGTCGGAGGTGGGTCCTACGTCGGAGGCGGGCCCGCCTGGGCAGTCATCGACACCGACGTCTCGCCTGACCAGGCGCGCGTCTTTCTCGACGGCCAATACATCGGCACCGCCGACGATTTCGACGGGTTTCCCGATTACTTGTATCTGCGCCAGGGGCAGTACCGCCTCGAATTCCGGCTGGAGGGGTACGAGACGAAGACCGTCGAGCTCGACGCGAAGCCGGGCGGCAAGCTCGATATCAACGACAAGCTGCGCAAGATCCCCGGTGCCAAGCAGTACGGTACCTACGACACGCCCGAGCCCGCCGGCGGTGTGCAGCGTTTCTTCGCCAAGAAATCCGACGGCAGCGACGTAGCGGTCCGGCCCGACGACCCGGGCGGGTACGGCCGGCAAGGCGGGGGCGATTCTCCGCCGTCCGAGGGCGAAAGCCCGAACGAGCGGGCCGCGCCGCCGCCGCAGCGTGGCGCGTCGCCCGACGACTGGCGTGACCGGCCGAGCGGTTCCGGCGGGGCGACCGTTGCGCCCGGCACGAGCACGCGATCGACGCACCTGTCGACGCGGCTGAACATCCACGTCGAGCCTACGGACGCGGCGGTGTATCTGGACGATCACTTCATCGGCACCGCGGACGAAGTCGCGGAGCAGCCGAGGGGCATCAAGGTCTCGCCGGGCCGCCACATCGTCATGGTCTCGCGTCCGGGCTACAAGGACCGGACGGTCGAAGTGGAGGTCGAGAGCGGCCGGACCGAGTCGGTCGAGATCGAGCTCGATCGCTGAGGGAGCTCGAAGGACGCAGACGTCAAGACGTGGGGTCGCTGCCGCTGCCGTCGTCCTGGGACTTCGTCCCAGGTTTTCATTGGCCGGCTGAGGTTCTCGCGAGGTAGAGCTCGAGCAGAAGCGACTCGAAGTGCAAGCGCCGGTTTCCCCGGCGGCTGTCGGGCGGCGCGTCGGCGGCCCTGAGCGCGGCTCGCTGGAGCGCGGCTCGCGGCGCCGCGCGAGCGATCTTCTGAAGGGCTCCGGACACGGCGCGATGGCGAAGCAGGTCGGCGGAGACCGCGCCGCTCGCCGCCGCGTCCGCCAGAAGCTCTGCCAGGAAGCGAGCCCGTCCTCCTTCGGCGCGGGCGAGCTCCTCCGCGAGGAGCACGAGCGTCGGCAGGCTGCCCGCGAGGCCCGTCTCGAGCGCCTCGAGCACGGCCGCGCGCCATTGCCGGAACTCGGCCAGATCCTCGGGTTGTGCGTTGGACTCCTCGCGCTCGAGCAGGGCGAGATCCGGCGCGTCCTCCTCGGCGAAGCCCCGCCCGCGCCAGGCGGCGAGCCGCTCGGCCGCTGGAGTCGGGGCGATGCGCGCCACGGCGCAGCGGGATCGGATCGTCGGCAGGAGCGACTCGGGCCGCGTCGACGTCAGGATCCAATGGAAGCGCGCGCCGGGCTCCTCCAGGCTCTTTAGCAGAGCGTTGCCGGCCTCCGCGCCGAGTTGCTCGGCGCGCGCGACGATCGCCACACGGCGGGTGGCTTCGTATGGGCGTCCGGCGGCGAAGGCGATCGCCTCGCGGACTCGGTCGACGCGGATCTGGACACCCTCGGGCTCGACGACCAAGAGGTCCGGGTGCAGCCCTGCCCCGGCCCGGCGGCAGGCTTCGCAGCGGCGCTCCCGGTCTTCCCCGGGGCACAGCAGCGAGGCGGCGAGCTGGACCGCTTCTCGGTAGAGCGCCGCCTCCGAGGGACCGGTCAAGAGCAGGGCGCCAGGGAGACTCCGGCCCTGCGCGAGTCGATCGGCTAGAGCGGAGCCGGTCGGAGGCGTCATGGCGACAGGCGCTCCTCGATGCGTTTCCAGGTTTCGACGAAGATGGATGCGGGATCGCCCTCGGCGCGCACCAGCACGACGCGCCGCGGCTCTCGCCGAGCGATTTCGAGGTAGGCCGCGCGCACCGTGCGGTGGAAGGAGAGGTCGGCTCCCTCGAAGCGCCCGACCCGCGGGCCGTCCCGCTCGCGGGCCCGGGCGAGCCCCGCTTCCGGCTCCAGGTCGTACAGCAGCGTCAGGTCCGGCCGGAGGCCGCCGCGAGCGAGCGCGTCCACCAGGGCAACGGCCTCCGCATCGATTCCCCGGCCGGCGCGCTGATAGGCCTCGGTCGAGTCGCTGTAGCGATCGCAGAGGACGAAGGCTCCGGAGGCAACCGAAGGCTGGAGCACCTCGATGACGTGCTGGCGTCGGTCCGCTTCGATCAGCAACCACTCCGTGACGGCGTCCAGGTGCTTCTCCCCGGGGTCCATGAGCACCGATCGGAGGCGCTCTCCCAGGGGTGTCCCGCCGGGCTCGCGGGTCTCGACGACGGCGTGTCCCCGCTCGCGCAGGCGCGCGGCGGCCAGCTTGAGCTGCGTCGACTTGCCGCAACCCTCGACTCCCTCGAAAGTCAAGAAAGGCATCCGGTGTTTCCGGGCCCAAGGATATCGAACGACGGAACTTCCGGGCGGAGGAAGGGGCTGTGGGTTCGAGCGGTTAACATGCTCGTTTCCGGGGAGTGTGAGCAGATGACGCAGGCGGAGGTGAGGTCGGCGGGAGATCCGCGCCCCGCGTTGGCCCGTTCGGGCCGCGCCTGGTTCTACGCGGCCGGCTTCCTCGGCCTCGCGATCGCGATCGTTTCGATCGCCGACATGTTCTCACCCCGCCCCAACGACGGCGTCGTTCCCATGCCGTATAGCCGCGGTGGGATCGAAGTGCGCGCCGTCGAGCCGGGAGGCCCCGCTCAGGCGGCCGGCATACGGGCGGGCGACCGGGTGGGCGGCATCGGCAAACGACTCATCGGCACGACCGCGGACGCTTCGGAGGAGCTGCTCAAGCACCGCATCGGAGAGACCGTCCCTTACCTGGTCTCGCGCGAGGGAAAGCTGCTCGAGCCGGTGCTCGTCCGCCTGGCTTCCGTGCGGCTGGGCGGCACGACGTATCTCTACGCGGCGGCGCTCGGATTTCTCTTCTTCTTCATCGGCCTCTTCGTGTTCCGGCACCGGCCCGACGATCGGGCCGCGCGCATCTTCTTTCTCCTGTGCGTGCTCTTCCTCCTCTTCTTCGTGTGCCGGCTGCGGCCCGCCTCCTACTGGTGGATCGACGTCTTCGTGCAGAACACGGGCACGGTAAGCCTGTTTCTGCTGCCCGCGGTCTTCATCCACTTCTTTCTGATCTTTCCCAGACCAAAGCAGCTTTCCTTCGCCCACTTCGACGAATGGACCAATGAGGCGCCGGCGCGGTGGAAGGCCTGGCTGCAGACCTTCCTCTCCGCGAGCCCCGGCCTCTTCTACCTGCTCTACGCGATACCGCCCTTCGTCTTTCTCTACGACGTCTTTCGTCAGGTGCGGGGGGAGCACGTGTCGGTTCTTTCTGGGGCGCCTCTGTCGTCGTGGATCCTGCTCGGCGATTACCTCGTCCTCGGCCTGATTGCGCTTGCCCACTCCGCCTTCACGCTGCCCGACGCCCGCGAGCGGCGCCAGGCCTTTCACGTCTTCGTCGGAACGATTCTCGGGACCGTGCCCTTCGTTCTCCTCGGGATCGTGCTCCCTTCCGCCCTCCAGATCGACGATTACGTCTTCTGGGGCATCGTGCCGATGATCCTGATCCCGTTGACCTTCGCCTACGCGATCGTGCGGTTCCAGATGTTGAACATCCGGTTCGTCGTACGCCGGACGTTTCTCTATGCTGCGACCACCGCCATCGTTTTCGGCTTCTATACGCTCGCCATCGCGACCGCCGCCAAGATCTTCGCCGGGTCGCGGCTTTCCGCATCTCCGATCTTCAATCTCGGCTTCTTCCTCGTCGCGATTCCGCTCTTCGAGTTCCTGCGCCGGCGGCTGCAGACACCGCTCGATCGCCTCTTCTTCCGGGACAAGCTCAACTACCAGACGGCGCTACTCGAGATGAGCGAGACGATCACCGGTGAGCTCGATCTCGGGAAGATCGCCGACTACTTGACGGCCAACATCGTGGCCACGATGCGCCTCGAGAAGGCCTCGATCTGGCTGCGGGACCGCGAGGGGTGGCTCGAGCGGCGCGGCCGGCGGGAGGACCGTCTTTCGCCCGAGGCCGCCCTGCGCCGCGTCCTGCGCCAGGAGGGGAAACCCGCGCGTCTGGAGGATCTCTCCTTCCACTTCGCCGACTCCGAGAGCCAGGAGTTCCGGGCGCGCCTGATGGAGGAGGGCTTCCAGCTGCTCGTGCCGCTCGTCTACCGCCAGCGCCTGATGGGCGTCCTTGCCCTGAAGGAGAAGCTCTCCGGCGAGCGCTTCGACCGGGAGGACGATGCACTTCTGACGACGCTGGCCAACCAGTCGGCGTTGGCGATCGAGACCGCGCTCTTGCACGACGAGATGACCCGGCAAGCCGAATGGAAGCGCGACCTCGAGATCGCACGGGACATCCAGGCGAGCCTGCTGCCGCGCTCGGTCCCGCTGATACCCGGCTTCTCGTTTCTCGGCGGGAGCCTTCCGGCCAAGGTCGTCGGGGGAGACTTCTACGACTTCATTCCGCTCGAGGACCAACGGCTCGGGGTCGTGATCGGCGACGTGTCCGGCAAGTCGGTGCCGGCGTCGCTCTTGATGGTGGCCTCCAAGGAGATCGTTTATTCGCGGGCGCTGACCACGCGCGATCCGGGCCTTCTCTTCCAGGAGTCCAACCGCCGCATCTACGCGATCAAGCGGCGGATGTTCGTGTCGCTCGGCTATTTCCTGCTCGACCCGGAAGCCATGAGTCTGCGCTACGCGATCGGGGGTCAGCCCCTGCCCATCCTCATTCGGTCCGGCGACGGGGGGCCGCATTTCCTGGATCCGCCCGAGCACCGCTTGCCCCTGGGGGCGTTCCGGGAGGTGCCGTACGACACCCGGGAGCTCTTCCTGCGACGCGGGGACCTGATCTTCTTCTACACGGACGGCTTCACCGAGGCCATGGATGAAGAGATGAATCCCTTCGGCGAGGAGCGCCTGATGGAGTCCGTCTCCCGGCTGCGCGGCGAGCCGCTCGAAGAGATCGCCCGCGGGCTGCTCTCGGACATACGCGACCACGTCCGCGGAGCGGACCAGTACGACGACATGACTTTTCTGCTCTTGAGGGTGGAATGATGGGATGGGCGCGTAGAATGCAGGTCTCCGGGGGTAGGTGGTTTGGACGGTGGGACGTGAGTCCAACCGAAAGCAGCCGGCGTCCTACGCCCTTGAAACTCAGGGGGTTTCCTCCCGTATGATCTCTCGTGGAAAGATGAGAAAACGGCTGGTGATCGGCTCGGTTGGAGCCTTGCTTCTCCTCGTCGTCGGGGCGGCGGCGGCCCTCTATTTCGGCAACCGGCGGGAGGTGACGACCTCCTCGGACGCGGCCTATCGCGTCTATCGGGACGCGATGGAAAACGAGCGCCGCTTCTATTTCAAGGAGGCCCGGGAGGGCTTCGCCAAGGCCCTCGAGCTCGACCCGCAGTTCGCCGAGGCGATGCTGGGGCTGGCGCGACGGACCGACAGCGACCAGGGACTGGCGCTCGTCAAGCGGGCGGCCAAGGAGCGAGACCGTCTAACCGAGCGCGAACGGCTGCACGTGGACCTCCAACTGGCCGGCCGCGAGCGGAAGATGGACGAAGTCCTCCGCGTCTCGCGCATTATTCATGAGAAATACCCGGACGACATCGGCGCCGCGATGGTTCTGGCGGCGCACGAGATCGAGACGGGCAACACGGAGAAGGCGCTGCAGATCTTCTCGGAGCTGCTCGCCGTCGAGCCAAACAACGCCCAGGCTTACAACAGCATCGGCTACTTCTACGCATACCGCGGCGAGTACGACAAGGCCATCGAGAACATCAAGAAGTACCAATTCATGGCGCCCGATCAGGCCAACCCGTACGACAGTCTCGGCGAGATCCAGGCGTACTCGGGCCACTACGACGAGGCGATTGCCAACCTGAACCAGGCGCTAAAGTTGAAGCCGGACTTCTTCAACTCCTACCTCAACCTTGGGGTCGCCTACGAGGGAAAGGGCGACTATGCGAAGGCGATCGAGTATTTCCGCAAAGGGGCCAAGGAGGCGATGAACGACGACCTGCGACGCAACCACCTCCGGCAGGCCCTGCGCGCGGCCTATGTCGCCCGGGACGTGGCGGCGGCCAAGGAGCTCGTCTCCCAATTCGAAGCCCTTCCCGGCGACAAGCACGCGGAGCTCACGCGTCTGGTCATGGACGCCGTTCTCGATCTGATGGAGGGCAGGCCGGCCGAGGCGGAAAAGCGCCTTCGGGAGGCCCAGCCGAAGCTCGAGGCGGCTTACCGCGAGGAGTCGGGGGACAAGAGCAAGGAGAGCGCGGCGTTCCAGGATCCCGGCGTGACCTTCCTTCTGGCGCAATCTCTCGTCCGCCAAGGCCGCGACGACGAAGCGATTCCCCTCTTCGAGCAGCTCGCGGGATCTCCGAAGCCCTACGCCGGCTTCGAGGCGCGCCGTTGGGTCTTCGCCGCCCGCGCCTTGCTCGCCGAGATCGTCGCGCGCCGGGGCGACCTGGACCGTGCCGAGAAGCTCCTCGCCGAGAACCGCAAGTGGAATCCGAGCTGGGCGCCGACGCGCTCCTCCGAGCAGGTCGTGGCCCAGTTGCGGCGCGAAAAGGTGCTCGCGGCCTCCCAGTAGGCTCCTTTCCGGCACATGGAACCGTCCGGCCGCGACTTCGAGACCCAGCACAAGCTCCTTCTCCTCGAAACGCTTTACGACGCCGGTCTCTCGCTGGGGTCTTTGCCGAGCGAGGAAGCGCTGGTGGAAGACGTGCTGGGCCGAGCCGTCGGCGTCCTCGACGCCTCACGGGGGTACCTGGCAACCTTTGCCGAGGGTGGGGCGCTGCGGGCCGAGGCCCGGGTGGGGTTTGCCCGGCGGGTGGCCGAGTCCGTCATTGCGGAGGACGAGTTTCTGCAGGAAGTCCTCTCCTCGAGCACCGCCGTCCGCCGCGAGAAGTTCCGCCTCCTGCGAACGCCCGTGTCCGCGGCGATCGGCGTCCCGATCCGCGGCGGCGCGCGCGCCGTGGGCGTTCTGGTATTGGCCGAGAAGGAGCTTCGCCGCGGTGAGAAGGCGGCCTTCGGCGAGGAGGACGCGCGGTTTCTCTCCTCGCTCGCGGTTCTCTGCGGGATGGCGATCGAGAACCGCCGCCACCTGGAGCGCCTGACGCGCGAGCGCGAGCGGCTGGAGGAGGAGAACCGTCGGCTGCTCGACGAGACGGGACGCTCTGCGGCCGGGCGCCTCTTCGTCGGCGACTCGCCGGCCGTGCGCCGGGTGCTCGACCTGGTCGGCCGGGTCGCGTCCACGCGGATCTCCGTCCTGATCACCGGAGAGAGCGGAACGGGCAAGGAGCTCGTGGCGCGCATGATCCACGCCCGCGGCGATCGGGCCGAGAAACCCTTCGTGGCGATCAATTGCGCGGCGCTGCCGGAGACGCTGCTCGAATCGGAGCTCTTCGGCATCGAACGGGGCGTGGCGACCGGGGTCGAGGCGCGCCCGGGGCGCTTCGAGGTCGCGAGCGGGGGAACGCTGTTTCTCGACGAGATCGGAGACATGCCGCTTTCCCTGCAGGCGAAGCTGCTTCGGGTCCTGCAGGAGCGCGAGATCGAACGGGTCGGCGGACGGCGGCGGATCCCGATCGACGTGCGGGTCCTCGCGGCCACGCACGCGAACCTTCCGGAGCGGATCGCCCGCGGCGAGTTTCGCGAGGATCTCTACTACCGGCTGCGGGTCGTCGAGATCGCGTTGCCCCCCCTGCGGGAGCGGCGCGAAGACATTCCCCGGCTCGTGCGTCACTTTCTCGAGCGCTTTGCCGCCCGTGAGGGGCGCGAGGTGCCGACGCTCGACCGGGACGCCTATGCGGCTCTCCTGACCCACGAATTCGCGGGCAACATCCGGGAGCTCGAGAACCTGCTCGAGGGCGCCGCCGCCCTTTCTCGGGGAGCCGTGATCCGCCGCGAGGACCTGCAATGGCTGCCTTCCTCCTCGCGGGGCGCTCGTCCGGAAATGGCCGCCGGCAGAGTCGAGGAAGAGCCGGCGAGCCTGAAGGTGCTCGAGGACCGCCACATCGAACGAGTCCTCAGACTGGCGGGTGGAAACAAGAGTCGAGCGGCGAGACTGCTCGGGATCAGCCGGCGCACGCTCTATCGGAAGAAGATTGTGGGACATTAGGATACGATGTCAAAATGTCTCAAGTACGTATCAAATAATTTATATACAATGAGTTAGTGTCGAGTTATAGCTCGCCTATATGCTAATTGTGACATAATGATACGAGAGCACAATCCCCTCGTAGTCTCCCTTCTCGGCTTCTAAGCACCTGTCCCTCAGACACTTAAAGCCGCTTCGGCCCTGGCCCCGATTCTGGCAGGTGACTTGCGCTATAGGTCGGGCGAGAAGCCCAGTGAAAGAGGAGCTCGCCGCCTCGGCCGCCGTCGACCTCGGGACGCCCGTCGTACTCGGGACGCCCGTCGTACTCGGGACGCCCGTCGTCCTCTGGTCGCTTCTCGTCGGGGAGCTCGCGTTCAGTTCGCTTCTTTTCCTCTCCGATAAACTCCCCCCGGTTCTCGTTCGATCGCTGCAGCTCTTTCTGCGATTCTGAAACGTCCGAGGGGTCCTGACCGAAAACCGAATGGTTCACCGGAAGACGGCTCCGCCTCAGCCCCAGGCCGCG
>JBGPCK010000048.1:0-21333 GCA_041481715.1 Thermoanaerobaculia bacterium
CGCGACGCTCATCGGCTTTCGTGTCGTCGAAGCGGGCGAGGGGCTCGCCGTCTTCGAGCTCGATGCCGACCGGCGCCACGCCAATCCGATGGGCACGCTCCACGGTGGCGTCGTCTGCGACCTCGGTGACGCGGCCATGGGGTTCGCCATGGCGACGACCCTCGAGGAAGACGAAAGCTTCACGACGATCGAGCTCAAGGCGAACTTCGTCAAGCCGGTCTGGAAGGCGCGCCTGCGTGCGGCGGCCCGCGTCGTGAAACGGACGCGCCTGCTCGGTTTGGTGGATTGCGACGTGATCGACGAGAAGGACAGCCTCGTCGCGCGCCTGTCCAGCACGTGTCTGGTGCTGCGCGGCGAACAGGCGAAGGAGCGCTGATCGCGGCGCGGCGCGCGTCTGCTACACGATCCAGCTCTTGCTCTGGTACTCCATGTAGAACGCCGTCCGTTCCGCCGCCGCCCGCCCAAAGTAGCGCTCGACCACGCGCAGTGCAAGGTCGATTCCCGAGGTCAATCCTCCCGCGGTCGCCAGATGCGGCGCCGACTCGACGAAACGCAGGCCCCGCCGGACCTGGATGTCCGGGAACGCCTTCGCGAATTCGTCGAGGAAGTCGTGATGTGTCGTCGCCGGCTTGCCGGAAAGCAGGCCCGCCCTTGCGAGCTGGAACGCGCCGGTACAAACCGACATCGTCAGGTCGGCCTTCTCGCTCGCCTTTCGCAGCCAGGCATGCAGGGCCTTCGAGCCCCGCTGCGCCGGGACCACGATGACCTTCGGCTGCGGGGCGGCCTCGAAGGTGTAATCCGGAACGATCTTCAGGCCGCCGCTTCCGGTCACGGGACTCGTCGATTCGGAGACCGTGAAGAGGCGGAAAGGCACCGGATTGTCCAGGTCCTGGAACACCTCCCAGGGTCCGGCGAAATCGATGACTGTCGTGCCTTCCGAGACCGCGAACGCCACGGGGATGTCGCCGCTGCCGGGAGGCGTCAGCTTCCACGCGGCCGCCGTTTCGCCCTTGCCCGTCCGGCCGCCTCCCCGGGCGACCCCCGACATCGCCATCAAACTCACGCTCGCGCCCCCGACCAGAAAGTCTCGTCGTTTCATGGCCGCCTCCTTCCCCTAGACATTCGACAAGTCTGACGTTACGGCCTGTCCCATCGAAATTCAACAGGAAAGAGACGAGCGGCCTGCGCAACTCTCGCGGCGCCCCGGCGTATTCTTCCGGAGTATGCCCGCTGGAGAGACCCCGCGGCCCTTCGAGCCGGCCGATCCCCTCTTCGCCGAGCGCGTCCGCGAGAGCTTCGCCCGCCAGGGCTTGATGGGCACGCTCCAGGCCGAGCTCGCGGACGTCCGGCCCGGCTACTGCGAGATCCGGCTCCCCTTTCGCCCCGGCCTCTCACAGCAACACGGCTTCTTCCACGCCGGCGCGACCTCCGCGATCGCCGACAGCGCCGGGGGCTACGCCGCCTTCAGCCTGATGGAGGCCGGCGACTCGGTCCTCTCGGTCGAGTACAAGATCAACCTGCTCGCGCCCGCGCGGGGCGATTTGCTGATCGCGCGGGGCGAGGTGCTGCGCGCCGGGCGGACTCTGTCGGTTTGCCGCGTGGAGGTGAACGTGCGGCGCGGCGGGACCGAGAGGCTCTGCGCAACGATGCAACAGACCCTCATGCGCGTGCGGGATCGGCCGGACCTACCGGCCTCCGGATGAGTTGCTAGGCCTGCGGGCGCGGAGCCGGGTCCGCCATCGGCTGCCCTCGGCGGCGCCCGCGGCTGGCTGCGTAGGCGCCGATGACGAGGAACGTGAACGCGCCGATCCCCGCGCCGATCGCCTGAGCCTTGATCAGCCGGTCGGTGGCGTACTTGATGATCTGGGGCAGGTTGACCATCGTCTGAACCTGTCCGCTCTGTGACAGGAAGCCCGCCTCGTTGTACCAGCCGAGTGCGGGCGGGACGACGAGAGACGCCGCCACGGCGCCCAGGATGGCGCCGAGCAAGACGAAGATGATCACCGTTCTGACCACGATGTCCCCTCCCCGAGTGTCCCCAAATGCGCGGGCCGCATCCTATGCTGTTCCCTCAGGGAAAGCACCCGCTCCGCCTCCGGGAGATGATTCCGGCTCGGCGATGACCGCCGCGCCTTCGGCCCCGGCGACGTGCTCTTCGCGCCGGCCGGGGCGCCGCACCGCTTCGAGGCCTTCTCGGACGACTTCGCCACCTGGGTCTTCTTCTACGGCCCCGAGGGAGGTGAGGCGGAGGGGTCATGAGCTCGACGACCCGCAGCCGCGCACGCCCCGGCAGCGGCAACCACGGGGGAATGCCGGGCCGCATCCTTTCGTTTGCGCAGGCGATGCCCCGAGGCCGGTCCGCGCGCGCGGCCATCCCCGTTCTTCTCGCGCTCCTCGCGCTGGCGAGAGGCGCCGCCGCTCCGGCCGCCGACGTGGTCTCCAGACCTCTTCCCGACGCCCGGTCCTTCCTCGAGGCGGTTCGGGACAGCCTCCACAGCGATCAGACGCTGCTCGCCGAGTACACCTTCACGGAGAAGCACGTCGAGAGCAAGCTCGACTCGAAGGGCGGTGTGAAGAGCACGAAGACGGAGGTGTACGAGGTCTATCCGTCTTCCAAGCCCGGACACATCTATCGCCGCCTGGTGATGGTGGATGGCAAGCCCGTGGACCCGAAGGATCTCGCCGACGAGGACCGCAAGCACGACGCGAAGATGGAAAAGCGGCGGCTCGAGCTCGAGAACGAGACGCCCGAGCAAAAGCAGCGCCGCCTCGAAAAAGACGCGGAGGACCTGCGCCAGGAGCGGGAGGTCATCGAGGAGCTCTTCCGCATGGACTCGATCGAGGTCGCCGGCCGCGAGACCCTCGAGGGCCGCAGCGCCGTTCTCGTGACGTTCCAGCCGAAGCCGGGCTTCCTGCCGCAGACCAAGGGTGGCAAGGTTCTCCAGAAGCTCGCCGGGCGCGCCTGGATCGACGAAGAAGAAAAGCAGCTCGTACGGATCGACGCCCAGTTACTCGACGCGCTGCCCGTCGGGCCCGGCGGCGTCTTCCGCCTTCAGAAGGGCGCCCGCGCCCTCTTCGAGCGGCGCCGCGTCAACGACGAGGTCTGGCTGCCGGCGCAGGCACGCTTCTCCGGCGCCGCGAAGATCCTTCTGTTCGTGCTCGGGCGCCTCGATGCGACCAGCGAGTACGGCGACTACCGAAAGTTCACCGTCTCGACGTCGACCGACATCGGCAGCATCGAGCACACGACGAACTGACCCGCCGGCGCGGCGCTGCCGGCCGAACTTTCCCCCTGCGTCCGCCGCGAGCACTTCGACCTCCGCGGTTCCGTGACGAAAGAAGCTCAGCTCGGGTCGAGAACGAGCCTCTCGCCCGGATAGTCGAGCGTCACACGAAACTGCCGGAGGAAGTTGTAACCCAGGATGCCGTCGAGCTTTGACCCCACGATCTCGCTCAGGGGACCCAGAAACGGCCCGATCACGACGTCGAGCTCACGGCTTTCAGTCTCTCCCACCCCAACCGACACTACCGCGCCGCACAAGCCGGCGACCCGGCCCCCGCCGCCTACCATCACCGCAGGACGGCGACCCTCGATGTTCAGGCCTCGGGCGAGCTCCGGCGAGACAACCGTTGTCGACGCTCCCGTGTCGAGCGCGAAATTGAAGGGCCCCTCTCCGCCAATCCGCGTCGACACGAGCACCAGAGGCTTTTTCTCGTCCGCGAGCCGGAACCCGACTGAGGCGCCGGCCGCGGCATCCGCCGCCACCGATTCTTCCGGGCGAGCGAGGGTCAGCCGGCTCCGCCCGTAGTCGATCGTCAGCCGGAAGTGCTTCAGGAACTCGTAGCCGATGTCTCCTTCGATGGGAGCTCCGACCGCTCTCTCGATTCGCGCGAGCTCGTCGGTGATCGCGACGGGAACATTCTGGACCGTAGCCTCTCCCAGAGCGAGGCTCCCGGCCGTGCCGAGCTCGACCTCCATCGGTCCACCCGCCCCGGTCGCCGTTTCTCGCGCCGTCACCGCTACCTTCGCGCGGCGCGCGAGCGCCGGCGAGAGCAGGCAGTGGCCGGCTCCCGTGTCGAGGATGAAGGGAAGGGGTCCGAGCCCATTGACGCGAGCGGGCACCAGGATCAGCGGTTGCGGGCCTCCCGCCAGGGAAAAGGTCACTATGGACGGCATGGTCGTCGCTCCTCTACGGCTTTTTGCGAACTTGAATTCACATTCTCAAAATGTGAATATAGGTTCACATCCGTCGGGATGTCAAGGAGGAGAGATGGCCGCTTCGGGAAGCCCCAACGCCCGGCCGGCGCGGCAAGAGCGCAGCCGGAGGACACTCGAACGCCTCCTCGACGCCGCCGAGGCGCTGCTCGAGCAAGGAGGCCTCGATGCGGCCACCGTGCCCGCCATCGCCGCCCGCTCCGATCTCTCGGTCGGTGTCGTGTACCGGCGCTTCCCCGACAAGGATGCGTTGATCCGCGCGGTGTACGAACGCTTCTTCGAACGCTCGCGCGAGGGCAACCGGGCCGCGCTCGCGCCCAACCGCTGGGCCGGCGCCGGAACCGCCGCGATCGTCCGGTCGCTCGTCCATGGGATGGTTCAGGGCTACCGGCTGCGTCGGGAACTTCTGCGGGCCCTGCTGCTCTACGCCGAGACGCACCCCGACCCGCGGTTCCGGCGTCGGGCCTCGGAGTTGAACCGAGAGGCCTTCCGCGGAATCGCCACCCTGCTGCTCTCCCGGGGGAAGACCCTCTCGCACCCTGAGCCCGCGAAGGCCGTGCGCCTGATCCTGCTCGTCGTTGGCTCCGCTCTGCGCACTCTGGTGCTTTCCGGCGAAGAGCACCCCAATCCCTTCGGGGGCGGCGACCGGCTCGACCAAGAGCTTTCTCGGCTTACCCTGCGATATCTGGGCATCGCGGAGGATCGCCCGGAGAGGACGGGCCGACCGAGAGCCCGGCGGCCCGCATAAGCCCTCGGCCGCCTTTCGCGCGCGCCCTCGCATAACTTTGCCGGCGACCCGTCGTCAAACGCTTCGAAGGCCCATGCGAGCCATCCCTTCTCTTGCGATTCTCTTGACGGCCTTTGGCGCGACGGCGGCGCAAGCCAGAGGTTCCTCCCAACTGCAAGTCTCGGTGGACCCCGCGGAGGCCGACGCGGTCCTCGCCATCCTTCGGGCAGAGAAGGCCCACGCACCCGTCGAGGCCGCCGACTGGGATCGGCTGTTCGCCACCGAGGGCTTCCGCCGACTCGAAGCCCGCGAGGCCGCGATGAAGCGGCCGTTCACCCGCGCGGAGTTCCAGGACTTTGTCCGGTCCGACGGGCTCCTCTCGCGAGCCGGCGAGCTTTCCGAAACACTCGAGCGGTGGAAAACGGTGGACGTCAGGGAGGCCGCCGCTCGCGCCCTGGCTTACCTACCCGCCGGCGCACGGATCCGAGCCACTATCTTTCCGGTCATCAAACCGAGGTCGAACAGCTTCGTCTTCAGCGAGCCCGACCCTGCGATCTTTCTCGCGCTCGATCCGGCGGTAACACCGGAAAAGCTCTCGAATACCCTCTCGCACGAGCTTCATCACATCGGTTTCGGGACCACCTGTCCTCTGAAGGAGGCGCAGGCGGAGACCGAGGGCCTCTCCCAACGACAACAGGACGCCGAAAAGTGGCTCTCCGCCTTCGGCGAGGGCTTCGCGATGCTCGCGGCCGCGGGCGGACCGGACGTCCACCCTCACGCCGTGAGTCCGGCAGAAGAGCGTGCGCGCTGGGATGCCGACCTGAAACACGTCGACGAGGACCTGCGCGCGCTCGACGCCTTCTTCCGCGAAATCCTGGACGGAAAGCTCACGGGCGACTCGATGGACGAGCGCGGCTTTTCCTTCTTCGGCGTTCAGGGACCCTGGTACACCGTCGGCTATCGGATGGCTGTCGAGATCGAGAAGGCGTCGGGCCGCGAGGAGATGATGCGCGCCTTTTGCGACGTCCGCCGGCTTCCGGAAACCTACAACCGGTCGGCCGAGAAGCTCCACCTCAAAGGCGCTCGCTGGAGCCGGGCGCTGCTCGACGGGTTGAGAAAAACCACATAGCGCCACGCCACCACGTTGGGGGAGCGCCCCGTGAGAGGCCGCGCGGCACTCGCCCTTCGTCCCGCAATCGAAGGGTTTCGTCCTGCCGCTCCCCCGGTTCGCGGTGCAGCGACCGCGCCGGAGCGCGCGGCCTGGAACGGCGTCGCGCCCTGTGATACGAGACGCCCCGTGCTCGCGTACGTTTTCTGGCACTGGAAAGTCAACTCGGTCGGGGACGAACCCTACGAGGGTCTTCGGCCGCAGGCATTCGCTTCGCGAACGGCGGCCGAGAGTTTCTGGCTAGACGGCTGAGGAGAATGCATGGCCCGACACATCGGAATCGTCGCTTGCAGCGCAGAGGGTGCCGCCCTCTGCTACCGCACGATCGCCATCGAGGGGTTTCACCTGATGGGCGAGCACGACCACCCCGAGGTCACGATGAATTCGATCCCGATGGCTCGCCACATGGAGTGCATCCGCCGCGGCGACTGGGCGGGGGTGGCCGATCGGATGCTGGAATCCGCGCGAAAGGTCGCGGCCGCCGGGGCGGACTTCGCGATCTGCCCGGACAACACCGTTCACCAGGCTCTGGATCTGGTCCTGCCCGCCTCTCCGATTCCGTGGCTCCACATCGCGGACGTGGTGGCGCAAGAGGCGCGCAACCGCGGCTTCGTGCGCGTCGGCGTGCTGGGCACGAAGTACCTGATGGAAGGCCCCGTCTATCCGGAGGCGCTCGGAAAGCTCGGGATCGGCTGTCGCATCCCGCCGCCCGCGGACCGCGAGACGATCAACCGCACGATCTTCCAGGAGCTGGTCAACGCCGTCTTTACCGACGAGGCTCGCGCGATGTTCGACCGGGTGATGCAATCGCTCAAGTCCGACGGGTGTGACGCCGCGGCCCTGGCCTGCACCGAGATCCCTCTGCTCGTCCGGCCCGAGTCGGCGCCCCTGCCGACTCTGGATTCGACTCGCCTGCTCGCGCGTGCCGCGGTGCTGCGGGCGCTCGAGCCGTAGAGCCTCAGTGTTGTGTAACCGAAGTCTTGACGCACGTCGGTTCCGTAGGGGCGGCCCTTGCGGCCGCCCGCGGGCGGGGACAAGCCCCGCCCCTACGACCCCGTCGGCTCCGGGGGCGATGAAGTGACGCTGTCGACTCGTCCGCTCGGCACGAGCGGCCTCCAGATTTCGGGCGTCGGGTTCGGCGCCTGGGCGATCGGCGGAGGCGACTGGGCCTTCGGCTGGGGCCCCCAGGACGATGCCGCGTCGCTTGCCGCCATGCGGCGAGCCCTCGAGCGCGGCGTCAATTGGATCGACACGGCCGCTGTCTACGGCCTCGGACACTCGGAAGAGCTCGTCGGCCGGCTTCTGCGGGACATTCCCGCGGCCTCGCGGCCGCTCGTCTTCACCAAGTGCGGCCTCCTCTGGGACGATCGGGAACGGATGGCCGAGGCGAAGCGCTCGCTCCGGCCGGAGTCGATCCGCCGGGAGTGCGAGGCATCGCTCCGGCGGCTCGGCATCGAACGGATCGACCTCTACCAGTTCCACTGGCCCGACGAGACGGGCACGCCGGTCGAGGACTCGTGGGCGGCGATGGTTCGACTCGTCGAAGAGGGAAAGGTGCGCGCGGTCGGCGTTTCGAATTTCGACGTCGCGCGGCTCGACCGGTGCGAAGCGATCTCCCACGTGGCCTCGCTGCAGCCGCCTTTCTCGCTCATCCGCCGCGGCGTCGCGGCCGCGGAGATTCCCTGGTGCGGCCGCCACGGAACCGGCGTCATCGCGTACAGCCCGATGCAGTCGGGCCTGCTGACGGAGGCCTTTTCGGCCGCGCGGGCGGCATCCCTGCCCGCCGAGGACTGGCGCCGCCGGTCGCCGGAGTTCCAGGCGCCGAGTCTCTCGCGCAACCTCGCTCTCCGCGACTCTCTGCGCGGCATCGCGCGCCGCCACGGCGTGACGACCGGCGCGGTAGCGGTCGCCTGGGTGCTCGCCTGGCCGGCCGTCACGGGAGCCATCGTCGGCGCCCGCTCTCCCGAGCAGGTGGACGGCTGGATCGGCGCGGCTTCCGTGATTTTGTCGCCGTCCGATCTCGACGAGATCGCGGCCTCGATCGCGCGGACCGGGGCCGGCCTCGGGCCGGCGCGGCCGAGCCCCGCACCCTGAGGCGCGAAATCCCCGCGGCGAACGCGCCCGCGCGCCCCGTGCCGCCCGGACATAGAATTCGCTCTGACCGTAAGGAGGGATCGTTCCATGAAGCTGCTCGCGGTGGGCGACAAGGCTCCCGATTTCCAGGCGACCGATCAGGACGGCGAAAGGGTCTCCCTCAAGGACTTCAAGGGAAGAAAGGTCGCTCTCTACTTCTACCCGAAGGACGACACGCCTGGTTGCACCAAGGAAGCCTGCTCGTTTCGCGACGGCTTCTCGACTTTCCGCAAGCGCAAGATCGAGGTGCTCGGCGTTTCGGCCGATGACGAGAAGTCACACAAGAAGTTCGTCGAAAAGTATGACCTGCCGTTTCGCCTGCTCGCCGACACCGACAAGAAGATCGTCAAGGACTACGGCGTGTGGGGCGAGAAGTCGCTGTATGGGCGCAAGTTCATGGGCATCAACCGCGTCACGTACGTGATCGACGAGAGAGGCAAGATCGCGGGTGTGTGGCCCAAGGTCAAGCCCGACGGGCACGCGGAGGAGATCCTCGCCGCGATCGGAAGTTAGCAATTTAGTCTTTGTAGAACGTCACGCGCCCCGTCTGGAGGTCATACATCCCGCCCACGAGGCCGACGGCGCCCGAGTCGATCATTTCCTTCAAGACGGGGCTCTTCTCGCGAATCTCCTTCATCGCGACTCGGACGTTTTGCTCGGCCACACGGGCGACGTAAGCGGCATCCTTGGACGACGTCTTCGGGCCGGTGGCGTCGATCGCCGGCTGAATCTCCGCGAGAAGTTTCGTGAGGTTCCCGAGCTTCACGCCGTCGATGGCGCCCTTCACGGCGCCGCACTCGGTGTGACCGAGGACGACCAGGAGTCGGACGCCCGCCACCTTCGCGGCATACTCGAGGCTGCCGAGGAAATTAGGGTCGACGACGTTTCCCGCGACACGCAGGCTGAAGACGTCTCCAATCGCCTGATCGAAGAGGATCTCGACCGGCGCCCGCGAGTCCATGCAGCTGACGATCGCGGCGAAGGGATACTGGCCCGCTGCTGTCGCGGCGACCTTCGCCGGCAGGTTGCGCGGTGTCCCCCGACCCTCGGCGAAGCGGGCGTTGCCCTCCCGGAGCACTTCGAGCGCCTTGGACGGCGTCATCGCCGCCTGCGAGGCCTTCGTCTGGACCGAGGGCGTTTGCGCCGGAGCGCTGGACGCAGCCTGCCCCGACACGCGAATGGCCCAGGCGAAAACGATGGCGGCGGAGCATGAAAGCGAGAGAATCCTCCTGTCCATGAAACCCCCTTTCCTCAATCCTATCGGAGCGACACCCTGAGCCGGGCGGCGCTCGGCCTGCGGGCGCATTCGGGTTGGGCGGCGCTCGTGGCGGTCGGCGGGCCGCGCGGGTCCCCCTCCGTCCTCGACCGGCGCAAGATCGCGCTCGCCGGCGCCGGGATTCCGCAACAGCCCTATCACGCGGCCGAGAAGCTTTCCTTCGCGAAAGCGGAGGAGCTGATCCGTCGCTGCGTTGACGGATCGCGGCGCCTGGCGGCGCTCGCCCTGCGCGAGACGATCGATGACTTGCGAAAGGAGGGCCACGAGGTCGTCGGCTGCGGTCTCCTGCTCGCCTCGGGACGGCCTCTGCCGGCCCTGCCCGAGATTCTCGCCTCCCACGCCCTCATCCACGCGGCCGATGGCGAGCACTTCCGAGAGGCGATCCTCCATGCGGCCGGGCGCGCGAAGCTGCCCGTCACGGCCGTGCGCGAGAAGGAAATCTGGGCGCGCGCGTCGGCGGAGCTCCTCGTTCCGATCGACGAGCTCCAGCGCCGAATCGGAAAAATCGGAAAACCGCTCGGCCCTCCCTGGACTCAGGATCAGAAGCTCGCGGCGCTCGTCGGATCGATGGCCCTCGGGGCAGGCAGGCGCGGATGACCGGAAGGACGGAAGCGGGACGGGAGGCCGCGGAGGAAGAGATCCGGACCCGCCTTCACGAGATCAACGAGGCGTGGGTCGGGGGTCGGTTCGCGCAGCTCGCCCGCTACTTCGATCCCGAGATCGTGATGGTCGCCCCCGACTCGGGTGGAAGGATCGCAGGAGCCGAAGCCTGTCTGGCGAGCTTCAAGGAGTTCCTCGGTGCCGCCAACGTGCTGGACTTCCGGGAATCGGAGTTCACGGCCGACGTCTGGGGAACGGCCGCGGTCGGCACCTTCCGCTTCGACATCACCTACGTGCTGGACGGAAGCCAGCACACCGAGGCGGGGCGCGAAATCTGGCTGTTCACGCGCGGCGACGACGGCTGGCGCGCCGTCTGGCGAACACAGTTCCCGCTCGGATAAACGGGCGCGGGCCTCGCCCGGCAAAACTTCCGCGCCGCGGAGCCGTATCCGCAGGCATGATGCTCCATGGCGAAATGCTGCTCAAGAAGTTCGAGACACCCGACGAGGTCCGCTCCTTCGAGAAGGGCCGATTCGAGCTGCTGCACCTGGGCCCCATGGTGATCGGCCGTGCGACCTACGCGCCGGGGTGGAAATGGTCGGAGCACGTTGGCCCGACTGTGGGCACGCCGCTGTGTGAGATCGAGCACGTCGGTCTCGTGATCTCGGGGCAAGCGGCGGTCCGGATGCGGGACGGAACCGAGCGGGCGCTCGTCGCGGGCACCGCCTTCTTCGTTCCACCCGGGCACGACAGTTGGGTCGTCGGCCAGGAGCCGTACGTCTCGATCCACCTATTGGGCGCGGAGCAGTACGCCCACGGATCGCGATAGGCGCGACTACTTAGGAACCGTCGCTCGCTGGATCTGCCCGCAGGGACAGCGCCACGCGAACGACTCGCCGACCGTCCCGCCGACGTTCTTTCGATCCGAGGCGCCGCATTTCTCGCAGGTCCAGGTGATCGCGCGGATCTGCGAGCCGACGAACCCGTACCAGAACTGAAGACAGGTTTCCACGGCGGGCCAGCTTTCGTAGACGGTCGTTTCGCCGGTGTCGGCCGACAAGGCGCGCCGGATCGCCGCGACCTCGTTGGCGGAATGCATGTCGTAGTGCGCGAGCCGGCCTCGCAGGGCGGCGTCGGTCAGAGAGCCGATCCGCGCGGGAGGCTTCGCTCCTCGGGATGTGTCGACCAACAACTGGATCAGCGCCGGCGCCTGATCGACTTTGGGCAGCCGACGCAACCGAATTGCGATGGTTTCCCTGGCGCTCAACATGTCAGGAGGGGCGGCGAAAGGCGACGGCGAAGCCTTCGGCTGCCTCGCGGAGGTTGGTCGCCACACACAGGCGGGCCTCAAGGGCCGAACGGGCCGTCTCGTCGGCCGCGTCCGTGGGCTCCTGTGGCAGCGCCCGATCCACCTCGCTGGCCAGATCCTGAAGCCACAAAGCGATGATCTGGATCATCTTCTCGTCCAGGTCCGTCAGGCGCTGGTCCCGATTTCTCTTCGGGCCGAGAATCCATTCGAGATCCGAATGCGCCTCGTCCGAGGAAACCAGGCCCCGGGCTTCGCCGTACCGATCCTGCAATCGGGAAAGGGCCTTTCGCTTCTCGATATCCGTGACGACCTCTCGGTCGGGAGGCATCCCTCCGTCGAACTCCTCAGCCATTCGAGCCTTCGCTCGGGCCGTCACCGCGCCGCTCGCGGCGCCAGGTGATGGAGAGCTGGGCGGGAGTCTCGTCGCCGCGCACGCGGCTCGGCTGAATTCTCGTCTTTTCCGCGCAGAACCCGCAGGCGGCAGTTCCATCCACGGCGACCTCGGTTCGGTTGGATCGCCCGCAGTTCCGGCACTTCCAATTTCGCAAGCCGTACTCCATGACAAACCCCGCTTTCTCGCCGAAAGACCGGCGACGGGCTGTCAAGAATCGGATGACGAGGTCCGTCGGAGGGAATCGGAGAACAATAGCATACCACCGAGAGAGAACCGCTCAGGCCGCCCCGCCGGAAACATCCGGACCGCTCCGCGCGGGTTCTCGGGGCGCCGTGCTTTCTGGTTAGAACGAAAGTCGAGAGGCGACGACGAAGCTCTCCGTCGCGTCACGAAGACATTGGGCCACGGATCGGCGGGCTCGATCGGCCGACATCGCGCCGGCATCGCATTCGCTGCCGCCCGAGGACTCGTCGGGACGCGTGCGATCCACCTCGCCCGCCAGGTCCTGCAGCCACACCTCGACGAGCCCGATCATCTTCCGGTTCAGGTTCGCGGCATCCCGGGTCGAGAGCTTCCGCTTGCCGAGAATCCACTCGAGGTTGGCGTTGAGAAGTTGTGCGGGTACGAGCTCCCGGGCTTCGTGATAGCGCTCCCGCAGCAGGGCGAGCGCCAGCCCCTTCCGCGAGCGGTCGAGCTCGGAAAGACTCTCCTTGCCCAGGACCACGCCCGGCTCGTTGGGAAGGCTCCCGGCCGGTGCTTGATCGCGCGCCTGCGCCGGACGCCTCGCCTGGCCGACCCCCCGGAGGAGACGAGAGAGGGAAGCTCTAAAAGCAGACACTCCCGGCCACTTCATCGCGACCGTACAGTATTCGCACGTCACCGTTGCGTCCAAGTGAACGACAGTCTTGTTGGACCGGCCACAATTCCGGCAGTTCCACTTTCGGGAGACACCTTCCATGGCACGCTCCATTTTCTTGCCGAAGAACCGGCGACGGTCAGCCACGGATCAGAGGGACGTGGTCCGTCGGGGGGATCGGGGAGGCGCAGCATATCACGCTGCCCAAAGACCGTCCCTGTGACGCCGCGGCGCCCGGCGAGCCCGTCATCGCACAAGCTCCCGCAGCACGCGAAACCCGTAGTCGGAGTAGCGATAGTCGGGCGGCAGGCTGCTGCGCGCGAAAGGCGAGGACCAGCGGATCTCGTGACGCCAGGAGCCGCCGCGGCTCGCGCGGCGTCGGGGCCCCGCCCGTCCTTGCGCCCAGTCGAGGCACCACTCATGAACGATCGTGCCCATGTCGAAGAGGCCATAGCCATTGGGCGTCCCGCGACCTGCCTCCCAGGGACCGGCGATCGGACCATCGGGAATTTCTCCGGCCGGAATCGCGTCGCCCCACGCCGTGCGCGGTCGAGAGAGCCCTCCGCACGCCGCAAGCTCCCACTCCGCTTCGGTCGGAAGACGCCAGTGTCCGCCGGCGACCTCGGAGAGCCACGAGCAGAAGGTCATCGCTTCGTGCCAGCTCACGCCGACGACCGGTTTCCGAGGGGCCCGGAAGTTCGAATCGTCCCACCACGGCGGCTCGGCAACCCGCCCTGCGGCCAGACAGGGCGCGTACTCGCGATTGGTCACCGGAGTGCGCCCGAGACAGAACGAAACGACGCCGCGCCCGGCCGGAATCTTCACGGGCTCCGGAAACCGAGACTCGGAGCCCGCGACCGAAGGCGCCGAGAGGATCGCGCCAGGGTCCTGCATTCTGGGATCCTATGCCGAAGGCCCCGGCCTCTCACCTCGCGTAATCTTGCGGCGCGCGACTCGTCTTTCTAGTGGACGACGAAAATGCCGCCTACGTCCATCGAAAGGAGTGTCATCCAAATGAAACGGTTCCTCGTTCTCTTCCGAGTCGTCACCTTGGTGATCGCGCCGGTCGCGGTCTCCGCGCTCGCCGACGAGACTTCGGGACCCGGCCTCGCGGGTCACCGGCCCGGGGGGCATGGTCTTCGGCATCTCGAGAAGTGCCTCTCGACCCTCGATCTCCCCTCGGACCAGCAGACCGCCATTCAGTCGATCTTCTCCAACGGCGAAGCCACCCTTCAGGCCGACGCCGCGACCATGAAGTCCGACCATCAGAAACTCCGCACCGATATCGCCAACAACGCGGACAAGAGCGTCCTGGGTCAGGACCTGCTGAACCAGAACGCGGACATGACGAAGCTGCAGACCGACCGCCAGGCAATCCGCGATCAGATCCTCGCGAAGTTGTCGCCGAGCCAGCAGAGCGCGTTCAACGCCTGCGCCCAGGCGGGCCGCGGCGAGGGTTGGGGCTCCGGTTCCAAGGGCTCGCAGCAGTAGAAAGCGGTTTCGCGGTCCGAGCCTCGAGGGCGGCTCGGACCGCTTCTCTCAAGACACGGTTGCCTCCACCGTGTGCCTGCACTCGCTACCGCGCCGCAGCAGAGTTGCGGTAGACCGTTCCCTTCTTCATCACGAAGACGACCCGCGAAAGCGCCGTGATGTCCGCAACGGGATCGCCGTCGACCGCGATGAGATCCGCCTGCATGCCGGGCGCGAGCGCCCCGACTGAGCCCTCGAGACCCAGGGATCTTGCAGCGAGCGAGGTTGCCGAGACGATCGCATCGCCGGCGGGCTGCCCGCCGTCCCGGACCCGGCAGAAGATCTCCTGTGCGTTGCGGCCGTGCGCTCCCGCGACGGCGTCGGTCCCGAAGACGACCTTCAACCCCGGTGTCGCGATGGCGCGGCGAAAGGTCGCCGCCGCGAGCGGCAGCGCCCGCTCCATGGCGGCGAAGCCCTCCTCCGTGTAGTTGCCGATCCCGAGAAAGCGCGGCTTGTTGTCGAGATAGTTGCGAAACACCAGGCAGCACTGCGGATCGAAGTACGTGCCGCGCTCGGCCAGGAGCTTCAACACCTCCGGAGTCGCGAAGACCCCGTGCTCGACCTCGGTGCAGCCGGCCAGAGCCGCCGCCCGCATGCTCTCGGGGCTGTGCGCGTGGACGAGCGTGCGCAACCCGAGGCTCTTCGCCTCTCCGCAAGCCGCCTCGAGCTGTTCCTGGCTCATCGTCTGCATTCCGCCTTCGCGGATGCTTTTCGAAGCGAAGATCTTGATCAGGTCCGCGCCGTCGGAGCGGCGCCGCCGCACGGCCTCGCGCAGCTCTTCCGGCGTCGCGCGGGCGTCCTCGAGCGGCTCGAGCGACGTCAGGACCCGCGGACCGGGCAGGTTTCCCGTCTCGATCGCCTCTCGTAACGGCCCGTCGTCGCGGGAGCCCGGACTCTGAATCGTCGTGAACCCGGCCTGCAGTGTCGCCCAGGCGTTGCCCGCCTGTGCGAGAGCCGTCTGCTCGGCGCCCTCGCCGTCGCCCTCGGCGTGGAGCCGGCCCTTTCCGTTGAAGGTCCAGGCGAGGTGCGCGTGCACGTCGATCAGCCCGGGCAGGACGGTCCGCCCGGAGAGGTCGTAGTCGGCGAGCACCCGCGCCGGTCCCTCCGGCTCGATCGAAAGGATCCTGCCGTCCCGCACCGTGATCACCATCACCCGATCGATCCGACCGCCCCGCCCGTCGAGGAGGTGATCCGCTCGGATCGTGATCACCGGCGGCGGCGCGCCGGCGGCCGCGACGGCAAAGAAGAACGAAGCCGCGGCGCCGATCATCTGCAAGAGAGTCTAGCTCGGGCGCGTTCTCCCGCCGCTCCACGCCCGAAGGAAGCCGCTCGAATCGCGTGGTAGCGTGGCGGAAAGTCGAGGAGCACCATGACGAGATTGCGAACGGCCGCGGCCTGTCTCCTGTTCTTTGCCGGCGTCACCTCGGCGCAGACGCCGAAGCCACCGGAGGCGGCGCCCGCTGCGGACGGAGCGACACTCGACACGATCGTCGCCGCCCTTTACGCTTCCGTCAGCCACCGCCCCGAGGATCCGCCCGACTTCGATCGTCTGCGCAGGCTTTTTCTCCACGGCGGCGCCTTCGTGCCCCCGAAACGGCCCGGGGAGGAGATCCTCGTCATCGATGTCGACGGCTTCTCGGAGCGCTACCGGAAGGCCGCCGCGGCGCGGAAGGAAAAGGGACAGCCGACCAGCTTCTCCGAGCGCGAGATCGCCAGACGGACCGACTGCTTCGGCAACGTGTGTCAGGTCTTCTCGACCTATGAGTCGCGCACCGCGGCTTCCGATCCGAAGCCCTTCCAGCGAGGCATCAACTCGATCCAGCTCGTCCGCGACGGCAGCCGGTGGTGGATCGCCTCGGTCGCCTGGGACGCCGAGCAACCCGAGAAGCCGATCCCGCCCGCGTACCTGGCCGGTGCCAGCCCGTAGCAGGACTCAGCCCCCCTCACCCCTGCCGGCCGCTCGCTTCGCGAGACGCGGTCTTCGGCCGCGGCCGGCGCTGAAGTGAGGCGAGGGGAGACCCCTCGCGCTCCCCCGCGCCCCGCCGCGAGAGGGAGTAGCTCTCCAATTCCCTCTCCCCCCACAGCGGGGGGAGAGGGGTAGGGTGAGGGGGGCGATCAGCTCGAAGGGGCTTTCGTCGCTTTCTTCGCGAAGAGCGGCGAATACTTTCCGTAGCCCTCCTCGGCGAGCTTATCCGCGGGGATGAACCGCAGCGCGGCCGAGTTCATGCAGTATCTCAGGCCCGCCGGCGGGGGACCGTCTCCGAACACGTGGCCCAGGTGCGAGTCGGCGTGCGCGGACCGCACCTCGGTGCCGAACATCCCCGTGGGGTCGTTCCTGCCGGTCTTGATGTTGCCGGGCTCGAGCGGCTTCGTGAAGCTCGGCCACCCCGTCCCGGAGTCGTACTTGTCGAGCGAGGTGAAGAGCGGCTCTCCCGAGACGACGTCCACGTAGAGGCCGGGCGCGTGATTGTCCCAGTACTCGTTGGCGAAGGCACGCTCGGTCCCCTGCTCCTGCGTGACGTGGTACTGAATGGGCGTCAGTCTCGCTTTCAACTCCTCCTTCGAGGGCTTCTCGAAGTGGCCGTTCCACCCGTTGGCTTTCGGTGCGCTCTGCCCACGACCGGGCAGCGCGATCACCAGCAGGACGAGCGCCGCGAAAATCGTTCGGCGGGTCATCGGTGGCCTCCCGCCGCGTCGCCCCAGATCGCCTTCAACCGCGCGTCGCGCCCGCATCCCAGACGGTACACGTTGTACTGAACCGGATTCTTCTTGTAGAAATCCTGGTGGTACTCCTCGGCCGGGTAGAAGGTCGAAGCGGGAACGATCTGTGTCGCGATCTTTCCCTTGAACCGCGCATCCTCTTCGAGCTTGCGCTTGGACTCCTCGGCCACGTTCCGCTGGGCGTCTCCCTGATAGAAGATCGCCGATCGGTACTGCGTGCCGCGGTCGCAGAACTGCCCTCCCCCGTCGAAGGGATCGACGTTGTGCCAGAAGACTTCCAGCAGCCGCTCGTAGCCGATCTTGCTCGGGTCGTAGGCCACCTCGACGGACTCGGCATGCCCGGTCGAGCCGGAAGAGACCTGCTCATAGGTGGGATTCTTCGTCTGCCCGCCGGTGAACCCGGACGTGACGGACAGGACCCCCGGCAGACCCTCGAAGGCCGTCTCCTCGCACCAGAAACAGCCGCCGGCGAAAATCGCCGTTGCGCGCTCGGCTCTGGGAGCGGCAATCGACAGCGCCGACGCACCGATCCAGGCGGCAAGACCCAAGAGAACTCGTAATCGCAACAATGGCCTCCTCGTTTGGCTTTCCGGACAAACCTTGCCCGGGCCTATTTGATTCCAGACCGGCACCACGGTTTCGGTGCGCACAGCGGAAGTACGTTGGGCCGCCGGGCGAGGGTGTTTTCCTAAGAGCGTCTTAAGCTCCCACCCTTCCCGTGAGACGATCCGCCGTCATGAGGTGGCGTCCATCTCCCCCCGACCTCGTCGCAACCTTCACCGACATCGTCCCGGGGCCGCCCGCCGTTCAGCGAAAGATGTTCGGTTACCCCGCGGCCTTCGTCAACGGCAACATGTTCATGGGCCTCTTCGAGGACCGGCTGATCCTTCGTCTGGCCGAGGACTCGCGCGAGCAGCTGCTGTCGGTGAAAGGGGCGAGCCCCTTCGAGCCCATGCCGGGCCGCCCGATGCGCGAATACGTCGTCGTCCCACCCGCCATCCTCGAGGCTCGCAAGAAGCTCGCGACCTGGGTCGACCGAGCCCTGGCGTACGGAGCCTCCCTTCCGCCAAAGGCATCGGCCGTCAAGAGCAAGGGGACCAGGCCCAAGCCGAAGAAGCGCGCCCGAGGCTAGCCGAGCAGGCTCGAGCGTTCGCACGCCGCCAAAAGGGAGTCGAGGCAACGTGCCCCCCAGGAGGCCATCCGCTTGACCGACCACCAGGCCGACCGGGCGATTCCCGCTGCAATTTCTTCCGAGGCCTCTCGGTCGGCGCGGGCTCTCGCGCTCGTGCTCCTCGCTTTCGCGGAGCTCGCCGGAATGTCACTCTGGTTCAGCGCGTCGGCGGTCGTGCCTTCGCTTTCCGCCGAGTGGCACTTGAGCGACGGCGCCGTTTCCTGGCTCACGCTCGCCGTTCAGATCGGATTTGTCATCGGCACGCTCACGAGCGCGATCCTGAATCTCCCCGACGTGTTGAGCTCCCGGTATCTCTTCGCCGCCTCCGCGCTCGCCGCAGCCTCGACCAACGTCGCCTTTGCGACGGTCGCTCGCGGCGCGGCGTCGGCCATTGCGTTGCGCTTTGCGACCGGCTTCTTCCTGGCGGGGGTCTATCCGCCGGGGATGAAGATCATGGCGACCTGGTTTCGCAGAGGCCGCGGCATGGCGATGGGCGTGCTCGTCGGCGCGCTCACCCTCGGCAAGGCCTCGCCGTACCTGATCAACGCGCTCGAGGGGACGGGCTGGCGCGCGAAGCTCCTGCTCGTGGCGGCGGTCGCGGCGCTGGGCGGGCTGGTCGTGCTCTTCTTCGTCGGCGACGGACCGCACACCCCGGCGGCGGCGCCGTTTGACGTCCGGCAGATCGCGTCGGTCTTCCGCAACCGCGGCGTGCGCCTCGCCAACTTCGGTTACTTCGGCCACATGTGGGAGCTGTACGCGATGTGGACCTGGGCGCCGGTGCTCCTGCGGGCGAGCCTCGCGCTGCGAGGAGAAGCTCCCTCGCTGGCGGAGATGGCGTCCTTTCTGGTTCTGGGCGCCGGAGCCCTAGGCTGCGCCGCGGGCGGAGTGCTCGCCGACCGGATCGGCCGGACGGCCGTAGCCGGAGGCGCCATGGCGATCTCCGCCGTCTGCTGCCTGGCCGTGGGCTTCTTCTACGGCGCTCCCTCCTCGGCCTTGCTCGCCGTCACCTTGATCTGGGGAGCGACGGTCGTGGCCGATTCACCTCAGTTCTCGGCCTCGGTCACCGAGCTCGCCGACCCTCGCTACATGGGCACGGCGTTGACGGTGCAGACCTGCATCGGATTCCTGATCACGACGCTGTCGATCCGGATGATCCCGGCGCTCGTCTCGAGGGTCGGGTGGAGGTTCGCCTTCGCCTTTCTCGCGCCCGGGCCGATGCTCGGGCTCCTCGCGATGCTGCGACTGCGCGCGCTGCCCGAGGCCTCACGGCTCGCGCAGGGACGGCGGTGAGTCGGCCGCCGGCGACGCGCTATGGCGCCGTCGCGATCTTTTCCGCCAGATACCAGGAGAAGTGGCCTCGGTATTTCTCCTGAAGATCCTGGCGGCGCCAATCCTGTCCCGTCACCGTCTTCCGGCAGCTCGGGGTGCCGCACCGGCAGGACATCCGCCCGTCGTCGTCGTCGGTCATCGCCCAGTCGTGGGTGAGCTCCTCGCCGGCTTCGATGTCCCGCAGCGACACGAATACGATCTGTCCCTGTACGCCGATGTTCGGCTCGCAGGAGTGGTTGCTGAAAATCATGGACCCGTCCCGCTCCGCGGCGGTCAAGGGCCCTATGAAGAGGTCCTCCTCGATCTGAATCTCCGCCGGCCCGAGCTCCGCTTGGATTCGCGAGAGCGTGGCGCGGTCGAACACGTGCCCGCCCTTGACCGCCACGATCTCGCCGGCCCGGATGGGAACGGCGGCGAAGAGTCCCCGCCCCTCGATCGGCGAGTCCTTCACGACCGTCTTCGAAGACAAATAAGACATCCCCACGCCGCCGCCCTCCTCTTTGTTTTTTGTCGCGCCCGATTATAGGCAGGCTATTCCGACCGGAGCGCCTCGAGCGGATCGACCCGCGCGGCGCGCATCGCCGGAACCGCGCTCGCGGCAACGGCGATCGCGAGCACCAGCAGCGCCACCGTCACGAAGGTCCCAGGATCCCGCGGCGCCACGCCATAGAGAAGCCCTTCCATGAGCCGGGACAGAAGGAGGCCGCCCACCACACCCGCGGCGACACCAGCGCCGGCCGTGGCCAGTCCCCGGCGGAGCACGAGGCCGACGACCCTGGCGCCCGAGGCTCCGAGCGCCATCCGAATCCCAATCTCCCGGCGCCGGCGGCTGACCAGGTAGGCGAGAACGCCGGAGACGCCGATCGCCGCGAGAAAAAGCGCCAACCCGGCGAAGATCGAGAGCAGGGAGCCGGTCAGGCGCGGCGTCGCGAGCGACGCATCCACGACGTCGGTCATCGGCCGCACGTTGGCGACTGGGAGGCTCGGGTCCAGCCGGCGGACCTCGGCGCGAATGGGGCCGGCCAGCGCCAGCGGATCCCCGGCCACGCGTAGGACGAGATTCATGTTGCGCGCCGCAAAGCCCGTGGAAGCCGGGAACTGGGCGTAGGGAACGTAGAACTTCTCCTTGACCGCCGCGGTCAATCCGTTGTGCCTCACATTGCGGACGAGCCCGACGACGGTCATCCAGGGGCGCTTGTCGTCGCCCACGCCCATGCGGATGCGTTTTCCGATCGGGCTCTCGCCCGGCCAGTACGTCCGCGCGAGCGTCTCGTTGACGAGGGCGACGGGTTGGGCGTTGGCCGAGTCCGTGCGCTCGAGGAGTCGTCCCTGAATCGGCCGCTCTCCGAGCGCCTCGAGCGCTCCGTCGGAAACGACCTGCCAGTCCCCCTTAGCATGATGACCCGGCGCTTCCTCGTAGCCTTCGACGGATAGGCCCCAATCGCCGATCGCGGCGCCCAGAGGCAAGGAACGCACGATGCCCGCGTCGCGCACGCCGGGCAGGCCCCGCACGCGGTCTAGAAGCGTTCGATAAAGCGTGACGACCTGCTCTGGCTTTTCGTAGCTCTTCTCGGGCGGCCGGAGCTGGAGCGTGAGCACGTGCCGGGGCTCGAAGCCGAGATCGATGTGCATCAACGCATCGAGGCTGCGCAGCATCAGGCCCGCGCCGATGAGGAGCATGACCGCCAGCGCCATCTGAACGCCGGCGAGCGTGGTGCGAAGACTCCTCCGGCGCAGGCCAGCGGACGTGCTCGCCGCGGTGTCGCGCAAGGCTTCCGAAAGATCGAGCCGCCACATGCGCAGCGCCGGGGCAAAGCCGAAGAGCACCGTGGTCACGATCGCGAGCCCGCCGGCGAAGATCAGCATGCCGGGCTGGATGCCAATCGGTGAGAGCGCGGGAAGA
>JBGPCK010000049.1:0-20954 GCA_041481715.1 Thermoanaerobaculia bacterium
GGCCAGCCGCCCCAAGGGGTTGCGGCGGCGCGGGGCCATCTGCTTTGTTGCCGCTCCTCGACGATGCGAACGGCATCGCCTGCGTCGCGTCGCCTCGCATCTGGCCCCGCGGCGCTCGCAACGCCGCACCACACCCTTCTTCAGCAACCTGCTACTCGATGAGCATCGCGTCGCCGTAGGAATAAAAGAGATACCCCTTTTCAATGGCCTGCCCGTAGGCCCGGAGGATGTGCTCGCGGCCCGCGAAAGCACATGCGAGCATCAACAGGCTCGAGCGGGGCAAGTGAAAGTTCGTCAGCAAGACGGCGACGACCCGAAACTCGAAGCCGGGCGTGATGAAGAGATCGGTCGAGAAGCGCAAGTCGCCGCCGGGCGGACCGACGAGGCGGGCGGCCCCTTCCAGGGCGCGCGTGACGGTCGTTCCGACGGCGACGACGCGTCCACCCGAGCCTTTCGTCCGCTCGAGGAGCTCCCGCGTCCGTTGCGGCAGCACGACCTCCTCGGGCTCGAGGACGTGCGCGTCCGTGTCACGGGCGGTCACCGGCTTGAAGGTCCCCGCGCCGACGGCGAGGGTCAGGTCCGCGATCTCGCAGCCGCGCTCGCGAACGCGCTCCAGGATCTCCGGAGTGAAATGCAGGCCCGCGGTGGGAGCGGCGACGGCCAACGGCTCCCGGGCGAAGACGGTCTGATACGCCTCGCGGTCCTCCGGCCGGTCGGGCTCGCCGGGCTCCCGCCGAATGTAGGGAGGCAGAGGCACGTGGCCGATACGCTCGAGCCACGCGTCGTCGACTTCCCGGTCGAACTGCGTCTCGCAGCGCCCGTCCTCGTGGACTCGCGCGACGGTGGCGGCGAGGCCTTCCTCGAACCGGATCGGGCGCCCCTCCTTCGCGCGGCGGCCGGGTTTGGCGAGGGCCATCCAGCGGCGCCGGTCGCCCTCGATCGGGTGCAGAAGGAAGATTTCCACGATGCGGTCCTGCGCGTCTCTCCCGTAGAGACGCGTGTGCCGCACGCGTACATCGTTGCGCACGAGAAGGTCCCCGGGGCGGAGCAGCTCGGGAAGATCCGCGAAGGCGCCGTGCGCGACGGCGCCTGTGGAACGATCGAGCCGAAGGAGGCGGCTGCGGCCACGCGGCCGGGCCTCCTGCGCGATGCGCTCGGCGGGCAGCTCATAGTCGAAGAGATCGACGCGCACGGTGACTAGAGTAATGTCAACGGTGATGGGTCAGAGTCTGCACGAGGCCGCGTCTCACCCCCGCCCTGTCTCGGGGCAAGAGGTATGACCGGCGATTATCCGGTTGGCCGCGGCCGCGTTTCTCTGGTTGCCGGCGGAATCGAAATCGAAGGGGTCTCGATCGCCGGGCACGAGTCCTTCTACAAGGTTCCCGCGTTTCGCGCGCTTCTCGACTTCGGCCGGGCGCCCGAGGACGCCGTCTCGTATGCGACCGTCTGTCTGACCCACGGGCACCTGGACCACGCCGCGGGCCTGGCGCACCACGCGTCGCGGCGGCGGCTCGGCGGCCTTCCTCCCGCGCGCGTGTACGCGCCCGCGGAGGCGGTGTCCGACCTCGAAGTGTGGCTCTCCGCCTCGGAGAGGCTCGAGAAAGTCGAATACGGCGTGCGCCTCGTGCCGAGCCGGCCGGGCGATCGGGTGCTCCTGCGCCGGGACCTCGAGCTCACGGTCCTCCCGGGGCGCCACCGCGTCCCGACCACAGGCTTCCTCTTCTCGGAGGTCAAGCAAAAGCTCAAGAACGAATTCGCGGGTCGCGCCGGGCAGGAGATCGCGGACCTACGGGCGCGCGGCATCGAGGTCACGCGCCGCGAGGAGGTTCCGTTGCTGGCCTATCCCGGGGACTGCGGTGTCGAAATCTTCGACGCGGCTCCGGAGCTCTTTCGGGCCAAGGTGCTTCTGATCGAGTGCTCCTTCCTTCGCCCCGACGATGTCGATCGCGCCCGCGTGTACGAGCACCTGCATCTGATCGACTTCCTCGAGCGCGCCGACAGCTTTCAGAACGAGGCGATCGTGCTGACTCACTTTTCGCAGCGCTACTCGAATGAGGAGATTCTGGAGGCGCTGCGGGGTCTGCCGGCTCCGCTGGCCTCCCGGGTGATCCCATTCCTGCCGGAAGGCCGAGCGTGATCGGCGGTCGAACCGCCCAGGGGAAGCGGAGATTTCCCACGACTCGTCTTGGCTGTGGGGGGTGGAATCGAACCACCAACCTTCCGGTTAACAGCCGGATGTTGTACCAATTCAACTACCCCACAGCGGAGGGGGCCCGGTGGCTATGGTAAGGCCTCGCGAGGCGGTGATCCTGGTCGTGGCGGCGATTCTCTGCGCCGTGATCTCGAACCTGACCGCGTCGCCCGCGCGACGGTTGGCCTGGGTTGGGGACTACCCGAACGCCTTGACGGTGCCGGCCCCGCCGGCTCCCGCGCCGCCGACGGCGGCCGCGACACCGGCCGCACCCCTCGCTTCCGGTGGTTCTGCGAAGGACTACCCTCCGCACCCCGAGCGCCCCTGGCTGGCCATCACCGGCGAGGAAGCCGCCGCCCTGCACGCGCGCGGAATCCCGTTTCTCGACGCCCGCCGCACGGCGGTCTACGCCGAGGGACACATTGCCGGGGCCCGGAGCTTCCCGATCTGGGAGTCCACGGTCGACGAGGCGGTGAAGGGGCTCTTCGAGGAGGGCTACGACGTCAACGCGCCGCTCGTCGTCTACTGCAGCGGGGGAGACTGCGAGGATTCGCACATGCTCGCCGAACGACTGCACCGCTTCGGCTTCAACAACGCACTGGTCTACACCGGCGGATTTCCCGATTGGGAGAAGCGCGGATTGCCCGCCGAGAAGGGTGCACGGCCTTGATCGAAGACCCGCGCCCCTGGTGGCTTTCTTCGTGGCTCTCGATCCGCGTCCAGCTTGGTCTGGGGGCTCTCTTCGTTGTCGCAGCGGTTCCGAAGATCGCCGACCCGCCGGCCTTCGCCCACATGGTCTACAACTACCGGCTGCTTCCGGGCGTTGCGGTCAACGTCCTGGCGCTCGTTCTGCCGTGGTTGGAGCTCCTCGCCGGCGGCGCGCTGCTCCTCGGCTTCTGGAAGCGGACCGCGGCCCGGACCACCGGCCTGTTGCTCCTGATCTTCATCGGCGCGCTCTCTGTCAACCTTGCGCGCCGCAACCCGGTCAACTGCGGCTGCTTCGACCCCCACGCGATCGACAAGCCGCGGGCGGAGCTGCTCGCCGACATGCGATGGACCATCCTGCGGGATGTCGCGATGCTGGCCCTGGTGGCCCAGGTCATGGCCGCCAATGGCCGGGATCGGAGGCTCGCGGGCTGACGCCTACCCGGGACTCACGTTCTCTTCGGCAGCAAATTGTTGGAGGATGGACTCCGGGAGGTCCGGCGATGCGTTCGGCTGCGGGTCGGGTTCTGGCCGGCGTCGCGGCGGCGCTGCTCGTCGCGGCGGGGCTCGGAACGTCGTACTGGCTCGGCCGCCGAACCGGGGAGGCGAGCCGAGTCTCCTCGGCGCCTGTCGTCGAGGCGATCCGGAAGATCGCGCAGCTGGCGACTGTCGAGATCCAGGTCGCCGACGTTGTGCGTTACGAGGAGGTCAAGACGTTCCTCGTCTTCGACTTTCCGAAGAGCGCGACCCTGCGCCTGCGGGGCCGTGTGCTCGGAGGCTTCGACCTTTCCAGCTCCGATTTCTCGGTTCGCACCGAAAGCGATCGGCAGGTGGTCCTCGTTCACCTGCCGCGCCCGCGGCTGCTCGCGCTCGATCCGCGGTTCGAGTGGTTCGACGAGAAGAGCGGGTGGATCAACCCGATCACGATCGAAGACCGCAACCGATGGATGCTCTGGGCGCGAGGCCAGCTCGGCCGCGCGGCGAAGGACGCAGGGCTCGAAGCTCAGGCCGGCCAGCACGGGCGGCAGCTACTCGCCGCGACGGCGCAGGCGATGGGGTGGACCGCCCGGGTGACTGTCGAGGGTGAGGCTTCCCAGGCGGCGACTGCCCCGACAGCCGTTCCTACCGCCCCGGACTGACGCGGTCGGCGTCGGCTTGCCGTTCCTTCATCGCCCAGAGCCCCAGATGGCTCCTCCAGGCATAGGCCGCGGCGGCCGTGAGAACGAACTCCAGAGAATCGCCTGAAGACGGCGTGATCCGGAGCGCCTCGGAACGCAGGAGGACGCGCCCGTTCGAGAGCTTTCGTCCCGTCTCGATCTTCTGAATCCGCGACGTCGAGAGCTCGACCGACTCTCCGAAGAGCCCTTCGAAGAGCAGCCGGTCGTCCTTGAGACCGAGGATTCCCGGAAGCCTCCGATAACGCCCGGAGACGAGCTCCGCGCGGGTCAGAATCCGGAACTCGGTTCGGCCTTGCTCGATGCGCTCCCGCGCCAGTCGGTCCTGCCCGCGGGAGAGGAGTCTTCGGGGAAGAGCGATGAGAAGAAAAAAGAAGAGGAGGAGCGCTCCGAGAGCGAGCGCCAGCGTCAGGCTCAATGCAGGAACTTCTTGCGGTTCTTGATGTAGTCGGTGAAGAGGAACTCGGCCAGGTTGTACGGAGAGGCGTAGTAGGCCCGTCCGCGGTTGATCTTGGTCAGCTTGTCCACGAAGTCCACCAGATACGCGTCGGTCGCGATCATGAAGGTCGTAATCGTGATGCCGTCGCGCCGGCAGGCATCGGCCTCCTCCAGAGTGCGGTTGACGATCTTCAGGTCCAGCCCGAAGGGGTTCTTGTAGAGGCGGCCGTGCTCCCAGATCGCCGACGGTTTGCCATCGGTGATGAGGAAGACCTGCTTGTTTGGGTTCTTGCGGTGCACGAGGAGCTTTCGCGCCAGGGCGAGCCCTGCCTTCGTGTTGGTGTGGAAGGGGCCGACCTGCGCCTTGGAGATCTCCGCGATCGGGACGCGGACTGCGTCGTCGCCGAAGAGAAGCACGTCGATCGAGTCCTTCGGGTACTTGGATTGAATGAGCTCGACCAAGGCCAGCGCGACCTTCTTGGCGGGCGTGAAGCGGTCTTCGCCGTAGAGCACCATCGAGTGCGAGATATCGATCGCGAGGACGGTCGCGCAGGAAGTCAGGTGCTCCTCCTCGTGGACCTCGAAGTCCTCCGGTTTCAACGCGATCTCGTCGGCGTCCCGGCGGACGGCGTTGCCGATCGTGCGCACGCCGTCGATCGCCGTCGGGTTGTCGCCGAACTCGTAGGGGCGCGTCTCGGGCAGCAGTTCCCCGCCTCCTCCCGCGCGCGGGATCGCGTGGTATCCGGGGCCGGCCTTGGAAAGCGACGAGAAGATCTCCTCCAGGGCCGAGCGGCGGATCCGCCGCTCTCCGGAGGCCGAGAGCGCGAGCTGCCCGCCGCGATTCTCGACGATCTCGTTTTTCTCGAGGGCCTTCGCGAACTGATCGAGATCGACATCCTCGCCGATGATCCCGCGGTCCTGTAGGTACTTCATCCAGCGCAGCGCCTCCTCCACGTCGCCGCCGGTCTGGAGCACGAGCTGCAAGAAGAGCTTGACCAGCTCCTGGTAGGTCAGGAGACTTCGGAGCAAGTCGACGGGGTAGTCGGAGTAGCGGTAGCGCATGGGTCGATCTGGATTCTACGGCCGCGACGGCTTGACGGCTCCGCGCCAGGCCCGGCCGGACTCGAGGAACAGGGTGCGGTCGCTCACCGTGAAGAAGCGAAAGCCGGCCTCCGAGAGCTCCGGGATCTGAGCCCGGCTCCCGACCATGATGCCGGCGGCCTTGCCGGTAGCGCGGGATGCCGCTGCGATTCGGGCGAGCGCATCCTTGTAGCGCGCGTCCTCGAATCGGCCCGGAATTTTGAGCGCCTGCGTCAGGTCGTTTGGTCCGACGAAGAGGACGTCGAGCGCCTCCTGATGGGAGATCGCGTCGAGCTCGGCCAACGCTCCCGGTGTCTCGATCTGCGCAGCGAGGAGGAGGGACGCGTTCGCTTCGGCGACGTGTCGATCGTACGGGACGGTGCCGAAGCGGTTCGCGCGCACGCCGCCGAGGCCGCGCCTTCCATCCGGCGGGTATCGGGCGGCCGCGATCGCCTCGCGGATCGCCGCGAGGCCGTCCCCCCGCGGAAAGAGCAGGCCGGCGGCGCCGGCGTCGAGGCAACGGCCTGTCTCCGCCGCACCGCAGGAGGGAACACGCACGATCGCCGGAATGCCCGCGGCGTCCGCCGCGATGACCATCGCCTGGATCGACTCGATCGTGAAGAAGCCATGCTCCGCATCGAGGACGAGAAAATCGAAGCCCGCCAGGGCCGCGAGCTCCGCGTGGCCGGCAGTGGGCCAGGTGAGGAAGCAGCCGAGCAGCGATTCGCCCTCGCGGACTCGTTGGCGGAAGCTGTCGGCTATCAGCTGTCAGCTCTCAGCTTCCGGAGGAGCACCGAAGCCATCTTCTTGACCTCCTCCACTCGACTGGAGAGTCTGGAGGCGTTCGACCCTGAGAGCAGCTTCAGATCTCTTGCGAGCAAGATCTCGTATTCGAGCTCGGTTGCGGACCCCATCGCGATTTGCAGGAAACGGCCGAACTCCGCGTCGCCCCTTCTCCCACAGCCCTCGGCGATATTGATACCTATCGATAGCTGATAGCTAACCCCGCTAGTTCGGCCGACTCCGCACCAAATTGAACTTCAGCATCTCGGCGTACGAAACGCGAGAGTCGAGATCTTCACGGGCGATCTTCAGGTGTTGCGTCAGGCCCTCGAGTACGAGCTCCATGCCGATCGCGAGCTCCTCGGGCGAGGCGGGAGCGAAGTGCTCTTCGACCGCCTTGCGCAGTCCCGGCACCGACTCGAGCGCCGCGACGTGCTTCGCAAAGGGCGTGTCGTCGGAGAGCATGACCTTGTTGCCGGCCGCGAACCACTCGACGATGGGCTCGTAGAGAGGGTGGATCTTCTCGGGAGTCGGAGCGCGGCCGCGGCGCGGGGAGGCACCTTCGTCGGCCGTCTCCTCGAGCTCGATGCGCCGGCGGTCCGTCGGTCGCCCGGAGTCGGGGGCGGGGAACTTGGCGTCGAAGAGCTTCTTGACCGCCGTGCCGATCAGCTTCTTGGCGACGACCTCGGAGCCCTGCTGCTCGCCCTCGTAGACCATCTCGACTTTTCCGGTGATCGCGGGCAGTGTCGCGGGCAGGTCGCAAAGGCGCGGCACCACGCGGGCCTCGCGGTTGGCGAGGCCGCGGCGCTCGAGATTAGAGACGAGCACCTCGGTCGCCGAGATCGCCATCCGAGCGGAGACGCCCGAGGACTGGTCCACGAACTCGCTCGCGCGTGCGGCAAACGCGATCTCCTCGATGAGCTCCCGGAAGAAGTCGGGGACCTCGGTGCGCGGCTCGCCGTCCCGCTCGAGCCACGCCTCCTGGGCCGTGATCTTCGCGGCGATCTTAACGTCGTCGGGGTAGTGGGTCTGGATCTGAGAGGAGATCCGATCCTTGAGCGGCGTGATGATGTTGCCGCGGTTGGTGTAGTCCTCGGGGTTCGCCGAGAAAACGAGCAGGATGTCGAGCGGGATTCGGATCGGGAAGCCGCGGATCTGCAGGTCCCGCTCCTCCAGGATGTTCAGGAGCCCCACCTGGATGCGAGGCTGGAGGTCCGGCAGCTCGTTGATCGCGAAGATGCCGCGGTTGGTCCGCGGGACGATTCCGAAGTGAATGACCTCTTCGTCGGAGTAGGCGCGCCGTTCCGTCGCGGCCTTGATCGGGTCCACGTCTCCGATCAGGTCGGCGATGGTGACATCCGGTGTCGCGAGCTTCTCGCGGTACCGCTCCTCTTTCGGGATCCAGGCGATCGGAGTCGCATCGCCCTTCTCCGAGAGCAAGCGTCGGCCGTACTTGGTGATCGGCAGGAAGGGGTCCTCGTTCAGCTCGCTTCCGGCGATCGAGGGGATCTCGGGATCGAGAAGGTTGACGAGCATCCTCAACAGGCGCGTCTTGGCCTGCCCGCGTAGCCCCAGAAGCAGCAGGTCGTGCCTGGACAGGATCGCGTTGTGCAGCGACGGCAGGACCGTTCGGTCATAGCCGTGGATGCCCGGGAAGGGGTTCTGCCCTGCGGAGAGCGCGCGGCGCAGATTTGCTCGCAGTTCCTCTTTGACGCTCCGCGGCTTGTAGCCGCTCGCCCTCAGTTCACCCAATGTCGCTGGCTTGCTCAAGTGGTCCCCTTCGCTGCGGTCGGCGTCATCCTTGCTTTCTCGCCACGGCTACCTGCCGGCGTTTCGCGAAGTTCAACCGGGACGGACGGCCGGAACATTCTCCTCCGGCAGGAAGAATCGGCCGGCGGGCCTTCCCGAGAGCTGTGCGGCGCGCGCCGCAAGACCCTCCATTGTTGCCCTTTGGAAGCCCAGGACGAGTTCCTGGAGCACCCCGTCCGCGCCCACGCGCGCCAGAGCGGGGACGCTCGAGAGCTGGAGCGTCTCGGACGCCTTCCACGGCGGAGGATCGTAGAGAACCTGCGCCGCGACGCCCAGGCGCGCCAGATATGCCGTTGTCTCCTCCGGACCGTCTTGAGACACGCCGACGACCTCGAGACCCTTCCCCTCGCCGATCCGGCGTAGGCGCTCGAGGTAGGGCCATCCGAGCTCGGAGGTCGGGCATTCGGTGTGGAAGAGCGCGTAGAGGGTCTCCCGGGTCGTCCGCGGAGCGGGCCGTCCGTCCTCGGTGCGAAGTTGATTTGTGGGAAAGACGGTCCCGGGACCCGGAGCAGTCACCAGCCGATTATAGACTTTGGGACTGGCCGCGGCGTTGCCTGCAAGTAGGCTCGCCCGGAACATTCAAGACGGCAACTTCGGAGCTCCGAGTGCGAGCAAGCCTGGACAGACCGACGAAACGATCGAAGCGCGGCCCGTCCGCTCTCTCGCGGCGCGACTTCGTGAAGGCGGCCGCCGGGGCGGTCGCGGCGGGCTGCCTTCCCGTTGCCTGCGGCGGCGAAAATCCTCGAGCCGCGGGCCGGGCGAAGAAGACCCTGAAGATCCTCCAATGGAGCCACTTCGTGCCGCGTTACGACGAATGGTTCGACCAGCGCTACACGAAGGAGTGGGGAGCGCGCAACAATACCGAGGTTACCGTCGACCACATGGCGTCCACCGAGGTCAACGCGCGTGGCGCGGCCGAGGCCGCCGGGCGCAAGGGACACGACTTGTTTCTCTTCCTGTCCCCTCCGGCGGCCTATGAGGACCAGGTCATCGATCACCGGGAGATCGTCGAGGCCGTCGAGAAGAAACACGGGGGGATGATCCCGCTCGCGCACAAGTCGACGTTCAATCCGAAGACGGGGAAGTCCTTCGCCTTCTCCGACTCCTATGTGCCGGACCCCGGCAACTACCGCATCGACCTCTGGAGCGAGGCGGGCTTCCCGAACGGCCCTGCCACGTGGGAAGACTTGCGCGTGGGCGGCGCGCGGATCAAGGCGAAGTCCGGCAATCCCGTCGGGATCGGGCTCTCGCAGGAGATCGACTCCAACATGGCGCTGCGCGCGGCCCTCTGGGCCTTCGGCGGCACCGAGCAGGACGCGGAGGGACGCGTCGCGATCAACTCGAAGGAGACGGTCGAGGCCCTGAAGTTCGTGCGGGCGCTCTATCGCGAGGCGATGACCCCCGAGGTGTTCACCTGGGACCCTTCCTCCAACAACCGGATGATTCTCGCGGGGCGCGGCTCCTTCATCCAGAACGCCATCTCCGTCACGCGCACGGCGGAGAAGGAAAACCCCGAGATGTCCCGGAAGATCGGCCTCGTGCCGGCGCTCGCGGGCCCGGCGCGCCGCATCGCGGCCGAGCACGTGATGAACTGCTACGTCATCTGGAAGTTTGCCGACAACATCGAGGGCGCAAAGTCGTTTCTCGTGGACCTCGTCGACAACTTCGCCTCGGTCTTCCGGGAAAGCGAGTTCTACAACCTGCCCTGTTTTCCCTCGACGGTGCCCGACCTGGCCGACCAGGTCGCCCGAGACGCCAAGGCGGACCCTCCGGGCAAGTACCGCGTGCTGGCGACGGCGCTCGACTGGTCGACCAACATCGGGTTCCCCGGCTACGCCACGGCCGCAATCGACGAGGCGTTCAACACGTTCCTGATCCCGACGATGTTCGCCCGCGTCGCGCGGGGGGAATCCACGCCCGAGGAGGCGGCGCAGGCTGCGCATCGGGAGGCCCAGCGCATCTTCGAGCGCTGGGGCCGGCCCGGGTAAGTGGCGCGCCCCTCCGCTTTTCCCGACCACTTCTCCGGCGCGTCCGCGGAGTACGCGCGATACCGCCCGGACTACCCCGATGCGTTGTTCGAGTATCTGGCCAGCCGCGTCCCCGCCCGCGGCCGCGCCTGGGACTGTGCGACCGGCAGCGGCCAGGCGGCGCGGGGCCTGGCGCGCCATTTCTCGGAGGTCATCGCTACGGACGCCAGTGAGCGTCAGATCTCCTGCGCGCCCCCGTACTCCCGCGTGCGCTACCGAATCGCGGCGGCCGAAGAGTCAGGGATCGAGACAGGGTCGGTCCATCTCGTCACCGCCGCGCAGGCCGTTCACTGGTTCGATCGGCCCCGCTTCTGGGCGGAGGCTCGCCGAGTCCTGGTTCCCGGCGGCGTGATCGCCGTCTGGTGTTACGACCTGCTCTCGGTCGGCGACGAGGTGAACGCCGTCGTCGAGCGGCTCTACCGCGGCATCGTCGGTCCCTACTGGCCGCCGGAGCGAGCCCTGACCGAGGAGAGATACCGGACGATCGGCTTTCCGTTCACCGAGGAGATCCCTCCGCCGTTCCGGATGGAGAAACGCTGGTCTCTCGAGGATCTCGTTGGGTACCTCCGGACCTGGTCGGCCACGCGGCGCTATGCCGAGGCCCGGGGCGAGGATCCGATCGAGCGGGTCCGCGAAGATCTGGCCCGGGCCTGGGGGCCGCCCGAGCGCGCCCGGCCCGTCTTCTGGGAACTCGCCCTGAGGGTCGGGCGGACAACGTAGAATTGCCGGATGGCCCTGCTCGACACGTTGCGCCGCCCATTGCGAAACCTGCGGCTTTCGGTCACCGACCGCTGCAACCTGCGGTGCCAGTACTGCATGCCGGAGCGGGACTACGAGTGGCTTCCCCGGCGCGACATTCTCGACTTCGAGGAGATCAGCCGGCTGGTCGAGGTCTTCAGCGCGCTCGGCGTCGATCGGGTGCGGCTCACGGGCGGCGAGCCGCTGGTGCGGCGCGACCTGCCTCGGCTGGTGGGGTTGCTGGCGGAGAATCCGCGGCTGCGGGACCTCGCGCTCACGACCAACGGCGTGCTGCTTTCCGGCCTGGCCGAGGCCTTGAAGCGCGCGGGCCTCTCCCGCATCACCGTGAGTCTCGACACGCTGCGGCCGGACCGGTTCCGCGAGCTGACGCGATTCGACGAGCTGCCGCGCGTGCTCGCCGGCATCGAGGCGGCGGCGCGGGCCGGGCTCTCTCCCCTCAAGATCGACGCGGTCGTCATCCGCGGCGTCAACGACGACGAGATCGTCCCGTTGATCGAGCACGGCCGCCGGGTGGGCGCCGAGGTGCGCTTCATCGAGTACATGGACGTCGGGGGAGCCACTCTCTGGTCGCGGCAGAAGGTGGTTTCGCGAGCCGAGATCCTCGAGCGGCTCGGACAAGCCATGGGCTCCATCGAGCCGATCCCCGCAGAGGATTCGGCGCCGGCGGAGCGCTTTCGCCTCTCCGACGGCACGGTCTTCGGAATCATCGCCTCGACGACGGCGCCCTTCTGCCGTTCCTGCGACCGGAGCCGGCTGACCGCCGACGGCCTCTGGTACCTCTGTCTTTATGCCACGCAGGGAATCGATTTGCGCGGACCGCTGCGCGCGGGAGCGACGGCCGCTCTGCTGACGGCTCGGATTGCCGAAGTCTGGAGCGGGCGCGCCGACCGGGGAGCCGAGATACGCCTGGGGGTGCGCGACCGGGCACCCCTGCTGCCCCGCGACGCGCTGCGGGGAGACCCCCACCTGGAGATGCACACGCGCGGCGGTTGACGGGGCGTCAGCCGATCCGCTTCGGGTGCGAGTACACGTTGTAACGCTCTCCCCGGAGAAATCCGACCAGGGTGATTCCCGTGGCTTCCGCCAGCGCGGCGGCGAGGCTCGAGGGGGCGGAGACCGCCGCGAGGATGGGGATGCCCGCGCCGTAGGCCTTCTGGACGATCTCAAATCCCGCTCGGCCCGAGACGAGCAAGATGCCGCGGGAGAGGGGGAGTCCTCCACGGTGGAAGTAGGCCCCTATGAGCTTGTCCACGGCGTTGTGGCGGCCGATGTCCTCCGCGATCTCGAGCAGCTCTCCCGACGCGTCGAAGAGCGCGGCGGCGTGGAGACCCCCGGTCCCGGCGAAAATCGACTGCCGCGCGGCGAGCCTTTCCGGAAGCCGCGTCAGGAGCGACCCCGGCACCCGAAGGTCGGACCCGAGCGGGGGCTGGCCCGTCCGGATGACGCTTTCGATCGAGGTGCGGCCGCACACGCCGCAGGCCGAGCCCATCACCGTCCCACGGCGCAACTTCTCCGCCCGCGCGAAGGCCTCGGGGGCGAGCGTCGCGAGCAGGACGTTGGCGCGCAATTCCGCTGACATGCGCGGGTCGCGCGGCCTCTCGAGCGCGGTCAGATCTGCCGGCCTCTCGATCACGCCTTCCGCCAGCAGCAGCCCTGCGGCGAGGTCCTCGTCCCGTCCGGGCGTGCGCATGGTCGTGACGAAGGAGACCGGCGCCTCCGAGGCGGCCGGGCGGACCCGGATCTCGAGAGGCTCCTCGACGGCGAGAAGGTCCTCCCGATCGTGCTCGGTCTCTCCGTCCCGGGAGAGGACCCGGACGCGCTCGGTCGAGTCCATAAGGGGATCTTATGGCGTCTTGTTGCCAGGAGGCGGCGGGCGTTCTCGAGGCGGGCTTCTTGCCGAAACTCTCAGCCGCCGGTCGCGAAGCGACCGCCGCGGCTGAAAGCCATTACTTGACCGATCCGACGGTGAACCCCGCGATGAAGCGATCGAGGAACAGGTTGTAGAGGACCGCCGTCGGCAGGCTCGCGATCAGGCAGGCCGCCATGAGCGAGCCCCAGTAGTAGACGTCCCCCCGCACGAGATAGATCGGCACACCGACTCCCACGGTCTGATGCGAGGCCGTCGAAATGAACGTCAGCGCGTAGACGAATTCCTGCGTGACGAGCGTGAAGGCGAAGATAACGACCGTCAGGATGCCGGAGAGAGAGACCGGGATCACGAGCCTCAAGAACGACTGGAAGCGCGTGAGCCCGTCCACCATCGCCGCATCCTCGAGCTCCCGCGGGACCGACTTGAAGAACCCCATCAGGAGCCAGGTCGAGAAGGGAATCGTGAAGCTTGGATAGACGAGGATCACCGCCCACAGGCTGTCCTGGAGGCCGAGGCCCGAGACGATTCGCGACAGCGGGATGAAGAGCAGGGTGGGCGGCACCAGATACGTCAGGAAGATCGCGATTCCGAGGCGGCCGCCCCAGCGCCCGGTCAGTCGCGCCAGGGCATAGGCGGCCGGCACCGCCGCGGCGAGCGTGATCGCGACCACCAGCGCCCCCGCGAAGGCTGTGTTACCGAGCCAGCGGAGAAAGAGGGTCTCACGCAAGAGGTAGCGGAGGTTCTCGAGTGTGGGCGCCTGCTGAAAGAGAAACGGGTTGTTCTCGACGTTGTAGAGATCGCCGGTCCGCTTGAACGTCGTGATCAGCATCCAGTAGAAGGGGAACCCGAGCAGGAGGGTCAGGACCGCCAGAATCCCCCGGCGGCCGAGTCGGCCGGCCGCGCGGCGCGTCTTCGCGAAGGGCCTCACACGGTCTCCGCGCGGTGGGCCGAGCGCAGCATGGTCCAGGCAACGGCCACGAGCAGCGGCACGAGAAAGATCGAGATCGCCGCGCCTGCCGCGAGGTCGCCGCCGAGAACTCCCGTGAAGAAGGCGAGCGACGGAAGCACCTGCGTCGAGTCGTAGGGGCCGCCCCGGGTCAGGATGTAGATCACCGTCATGTCGGTGAAGGTGAAGATCACGCCGAAGAGCAGCGCCACGTTGATGATCGGCAGCATCATCGGAATCTCGATTTGAAACAGCCGGCGGAAGAAGCCGGCGCCGTCCACCGCCGCGGCCTCCGGAATGTCCTTCGGGATGGCCGTCCAGCCAGCCAGGATGATGACGGTCGCGAAGGGGAGCATGTGCCAGGTGTGCACGAGGATGACCGAGAGCATCGCCAGGCGCGGCTGTCCCAGCCACATCGGCGCCTCGAAGGGCTTCACCAGGTGAAGGTGCACGAGCATCCAGCTCACGACGCTGTAGATCGAGTCGAGGATCCACTTCCAGCCGATCGCCCCGAGCGAGACGGGGGCGACCCAGGGGAGCAGGATCACGAAACGCAGCAGGCGCCTGCCCCGGAACGCGTCCTTCAAGGTGAGCGCGAGCAGCGTCGATCCAACCAACACCAGCGCCTGGGAAGAGATCGTGAAGAGGAACGAGTTTGCGAGCGCGCGCCGGAAGGCGGGGCTCCCGAGCACGGAGAAGAAGTTGGCGAGACCGACGAAATGATAGCCGCGGCTTCCCACGCGGACGTCTCCGACGCTGTAGAGAACGGCCAGGGTCAGCGGCGCGCCGACGAGCGCTGTCACGTAAAGGATCGCCGGCAGAAGCATCGCCGGCCCGAGCCAGCGCTGCCGCGCTCGACTCACGGGCGGACCGCCGGCCCGGTCCGCAGGCCCGTTTTCCGGTCGAAGAGGCGGGCGTTGCGTGTGGCCACGGCGAACTCGTGGACGGTGTCCGGAGCGAAGCGGGCGGCATGCGTCGAGGACATCCGCGCGACGGCCTTCTGGCCCGCGAAGGGGTCTCCATCGAGGGCGCCGTAGAGGATGCGCTCGGCCCCGAGGTACTCCTCGTGCCCGATCCGGAAGCGCAGGGTCTGCGCGGGCTCCTCCCGGGCAAGCGTCCCCGGGGGCGCCAGGTGCTCGGGACGGAAGCCCAGGATGCCTTCCGGGGTCTCGATCAGGTTCATCGGCGGCGAGCCGAGGAAGGTTGCGACGAACGTGTCGGCCGGATCGTCATAGACCTCGGCGGGCGTGCCGATCTGCCGCACCCGTCCCTGGTTCATGACGACGATGCGGTCGCCCATCGCCATCGCCTCCACCTGGTCGTGGGTGACGTAGACCGTCGTCGTGCCGATGCGCCTCTGGAACTGCTCGAGCTCCTCGCGCGCCGAGGCGCGTAGCTTGGCGTCGAGATTGGAGAGCGGCTCGTCGAGCAGGAAGAGGGACGGCTCCCGCACGATCGCGCGCGCCAGGGCGACCCGCTGACGCTCACCGCCCGAGAGCTCCCGGGGCTTGCGGGCGAGAAGGTGCCCGATGCCGAGAAGGCCCGCCGCCCACTCTGCCTTGCCCCGCCTCTGCGCCTTCGGCACTCCCCGAGCCTTCAGCGGAAAGACGATGTTGCCGAAGACGGTCAGGTGCGGGTAGAGCGCGTAGCTCTGGAACACCATGGCGATTCCGCGCTCGCGGGGCGTCCGGTCGTTGACGATCACGCCGCCGATCCGGATCTCGCCCGAAGTCGGCTCTTCCAGGCCGGCGATCATCCGTAACAGCGTCGTCTTCCCCGATCCCGAGGGGCCGAGCAGGACCAGGAACTCTCCTTCCCGGGTCGCGAGGTCGACACCCGCGACGGCGCCGACCTCGGCTTTCGGGAAGACCTTCGTCAGCGCCCGCGTCTCCAGAATGGCCATCCGCGGGAGCTTCCCGGGGCATCGTCGCGAAGTCAAGAGAGAAGACGCCGGGCGGCGCCGTCACTCGCCGCCAGCGGGTAAGATCGGGCGTCGGCGCTGCCGCCGCCGAAGGGGGGATCGAATGACGAGTCGGCCCGAGAAGACGATCGAAGCGCTGCTTCGCGAGAATCGCGCGTTCCGGCCGCCCCGGGCCTTCGCCGCCCTTGCCCATGTCCGCGATGCCGGGATCTACAGAAAAGCGGATCGAAACTTCGAGAAGTTCTGGGCGGACTTCGCCGGGGAGCTGGAGTGGTTCAAGCCCTGGAAGAAAGTGCTCGACTGGAAGCCTCCCCGGGCGAAGTGGTTCGTCGGAGGCAAACTGAACGTGTCGGTCAACTGCCTGGACCGCCATCTCGACGGCCCACGCCGGAACAAGGCGGCCCTCATCTGGGAGGGTGAGCCCGGCGATCAGCGTGTGCTGACCTACCGGGAGCTACACCGCGAGGTCTGCCGGTTCGCCAACGTCCTGAAGTCACTCGGCGTCCGCAAGGGCGATCGCGTGACTCTCTATCTGCCGATGATTCCGGAGCTCCCGGTCGCGATGCTCGCCTGCGCCCGGATCGGCGCGATCCACTCGGTGGTCTTCGGAGGCTTCTCGGCCGAGTCGCTGCGCGACCGGATCAACGATCAGGGCGCGCGTGTGCTCGTCACCGCCGACGGCGGCTGGCGGCGCGGCAAGGAAGTGCCCTTGAAAAAAATTGCCGACGAAGCCCTGACGGCGGCACCGACGATCGAGAGCGTCGTCGTCGTGAAGAGGACGGGAACGGCGATTGCCTGGAGCCACGGGCGCGACCGCTGGTGGGCGGATCTGATGGCCCAGGCCTCGGCGCGCTCGACGCCGGAAAGGATGGACGCCGAGGACCCGCTCTACATCCTCTATACCTCGGGCACGACGGGAAAGCCGAAGGGAATCCTGCACACGACGGGGGGCTACCTGGTCGGGACCTACGCGACCGCGAAGTGGATCTTCGACCTGAAGGAAGAGGACGTCTACTGGTGCACGGCCGACATCGGATGGGTCACCGGCCACTCCTACGTCGTCTACGGGCCGCTGGCCAACGGGACGACGTGCCTGATGTACGAGGGCGCCCCGGACACACCCGCGCGGGACCGTTTCTGGGACCTCATCGAGCGCCATGGCGTGACGATTCTTTACACGGCGCCCACGGCGATCCGCGCCTTCATGAAGTGGGGCGCCGAGTGGCCGGAGAAGCACGACCTGTCGTCCTTGCGGCTGCTCGGAACGGTGGGGGAGCCGATCAACCCCGAGGCCTGGGTTTGGTATCACAAGAACATCGGGCGGGGGCGCTGCCCTGTCGTGGACACGTGGTGGCAGACGGAAACCGGCATGATCCTGATCACGCCGCTGCCCGGGATCACCACGACGCGGCCGGGCTCGGCGACGGTCCCCTTCCCGGGCATCGAGGCGAAGGTCCTTTCGCTCGACGGCGAGGAGGTCAAGGTCGGCGGCGGATACCTCGCCATCACGCGCCCGTGGCCGGCGATGCTGCGCACGATCTGGGGTGACGACAGCCGCTACGTCGAGACGTACTGGTCCAAGTGGGGCAAGGACGTCTACTTCCCGGGCGACGGCGCCAAGCGCGACAAGGACGGAAACTTCTGGCTGCTGGGGCGGGTCGACGACGTCATGAACGTCGCCGGCCACCGGATCGGCACGATGGAGGTGGAATCGGCGCTCGTGGATCATCCCGCGGTGGCCGAGGCGGCGGTGGTCGGGGTTACGGATGAGCTCAAGGGGACGGCGATCGCGGCCTTCGTCATCCTGAAAGAGAAAGGGAAGGAGGGCAAAGCGCCCAAGCGCGATGGTCTCGAGCAGGAGCTCCGCGATCATTGCGCCAAGAAGATTGGAGCCATCGCGAGGCCCGACAAGCTCTTCTTCACGGCAGACCTCCCGAAGACCCGCTCCGGCAAGATCATGCGGCGCCTCTTGCGCGATATCGCCGAAGGCCGCGTTCTGGGCGACACGACGACTCTGGCCGACCCGGCGGTCGTCGCTTCGTTGAAGAACCAGTACGAGGAGAAGGAAGCATAGAGCCCGGAGGCGGTCATAGAATGGGCGTCGGTGAAGAACCTGGAATCGGTCTTCGACACGCGGACGGTCGCGAGGTTGGATCGCTGGCGCAAGGCTCGGGCTCTCTTCCTCCGTCCGGATAGCGTCGAAGCCGAACGCGCGCTTTCCGAGGTGCTCGAAAAGCGCTGGCTGCGGGCGCAGGTCTACGGCAGGGCCCGGCGGGTTCTGGCCGAGCGCATTCCGGCCCTGCTGCCGGATCTGGCTGAAAAGCTGGGGCCCGCCGCGGAACACGTGCGGGTCTCTCCGGAGGACCCGACTCAAACCAAGTGGGACGCCGTCGGCAACCTGATGCCCTTGAGGCACGCCTGCGGCCAGGTGCGGGCGCTCTGGCTGCTCGACGCGCTACGGACCGGAAAACTCTTCGTCGAGTTCCAGCCGATCTTCGACCTGCGCAGTGGCGAGCCTCTCGGGTTCGAGGGGCTGCTGCGCGCGCAGTCTCCCGATGGGACCCGGCACCTTGCCGCCGAGATCTTCCCGGCCGCGGTGGTTCTGGGCATCGAGCTCGCCTTCGAGCGCCTCTCCTGGATCACGGTTCTCGAAGCGGCACAGCGCCTGCCGGTCGATACCATGGTCTTTCTGAACGTCAACCCGCAGCTGCTCCTCAATGCGGACTCGTCGCTTTCGCGCCTGGGGGAGGAGGCGGAACGGATGGAGTTCCCGTACGCGCGGCTGGCGCTCGACCTCGTGGAGATCGAGAGGATCGAGTCGCTCGAGCGGCTGCAGCAGGCGCTGGCCGTACCGCACGACCTCGGGGTGTCGATCGCCCTGGATAACGTCACGTCGGGCTACGGCACGCTCAAGTACTGCTCGGGTCTGGCTCCCCGGTGGATCAAGGTCGACAGCGAGATCACGCGCAACATCGGCAGCGACCCGCAGCGGCGCGCGATCCTGCAGCTGCTGGCACAGGTCGCGCGCGAGGCGCGGGTCGGCTTGATCGCCGAAGGGATCGAGGGCGGCCAGGATCTGGACGTCTGCGTCGAGGAGGGCGTGTTCGCGGCTCAGGGCTATTTTCTTGCGCGACCCGCCGTCGAGCCGGCGCAGGCAACCCCGGAGTTTCGGATGTGGCTCACCTCCCGGCGCGGTCTGGCCGAGCCGGACCTGCCGCCGGCTACCGCCACCGAGTCGGCCGAGCCCGCGGACGATCTCTAGCACTCGTTGGATGGCCGCCCCGGAGAAGCCCCCTCTCGAATCGGTGCGGCTGGACGTCTGGCTCGACGTCGCCTGCGTCTACCCGACGCGCTCGCAGGCCAAGCTCGCCTGCGAAGGCGGCAAGGTGGACGTCAACGGCGAGCGGGGGCGAGCGCACCGCGCCATCCGCGTCGGAGACCGGCTGGCCGTAACGACCGGAAGGGGGGAGCGCCGCGAACTCGTCGTGCGGGCCCTGTCGGACCGCTCCATCCCTCGCCGCGAGGCCCGGAAGCTGTACGAAGACCAGACTCCGGCCCCTGCCCCGGAAGTCCTCGAGGCCCGACGCCTGGACCGCATGCTCGCGCCCGATCGCGACAGCGGCCGCCCGGACCGGAAGGAACGGCGGGAGCGGCGGCGGCTCAAGGGCTGGTGAGGGGCGGTAGAATTTGCCCATGTCCTTCGACATCCTTTGCCCTTGCTGCAACGCGCGGCTCAAGGTCGACGCCGAGCTCAAGGCGGTGATCGATCATGAAGCGCCCAAGACGCCGCGCAAGTTCGCCTCCGTGGACGATGCCGTCGGGGCTCTCAAGACGGAGGATCAGGAACGCGAAAAGAAGTTCGTGGCTTCCGTCGAGGCGGAGAAGACCAAGAAAGAGGTCCTGAACCGGAAGTTCGAGGAGCTTTTCAAGAAAGCGAAGGGAGACTCCTCCAAGCTCGTGCGGGACATCGATCTGGACTAGCGGTCTCCTCTCCGGATCGAAACATCGAAGCCTTTCCCACGCCAGTTCCCTCTTTCCCTTGGGGGAGAGGGGGTGCGCGAGGGGTCTCCCCTCGCTTTACTTCAGCGCCGGCCGCGGCCGAAGGCCGCGTCTCGCGAAGCGAGCGGCCGGCAGGGGTGCGGGGGGCGCCTCTCGCCCCTCGCCTGCCTACTCGAGCATCCGCTCGAGCTCCACCGACTTCCGGCCGGTCATTTCCCAACGCAGGAGCGCGGCCGGGATCAGGCCCGCGGCGTTGAAGTCGTCCATGAATTGCTTCATCCGGAAGCCGTCGCCCTGCTGCTCCTTGCGCTCCGCGAGGAGCTTCTCGATCTCGATCTTTCCGACCAGGTAGCTCGTCCCGTAGCCCGGCTGCTGCAGATAGAGGTGCTGCTCGCCGCGGACGAGATTCCCGTCCATGCTGAGCCACCCTCGCGGGGTCTGGGCGCAGGCGAAGGCCGCCGCCTGCTCGAGGCTCATCTCGTTGCTCTGCATGCGGAGCTCGCCCAACGCCCGCGCCGCCCGCTCGGCGACGAGGATGTACACCAGCTCCCGGGACCGCGGCCGGGCGTCGAACATCCCGGCCTGCATCATCAGCTCTTCCCATCCCGTCGCGTTGCCTTCGGTCCGCGTATTGAAGATGTTGTAGAGAAGCGCGCCCCGGCGGATCGGGCTTGGATGCGGCTCGTGAACCATCCACGCGTTGTCGAACCAGTGATACCCGTGGGTGCGCAGGATCTCGGGGTCTCGGTAGTCCACCTCCGAGAAGAACTCGCGGGGGCCGGGGCTGTAGCGGCCGATCCGTGCGCGCAGGGCGGGGTCCATGAAGTCCTTGACCGTGAGAATCTCGTGGTCCCGGAGAAACGCCATGTACTCCGTGACGCCGGCGTTGAACTTCCGGTCGTACTCGTCGGCGTTCGCGACGACCGGCTCCTGCGGAGGCAGCTTCGCGTTGCGCAGCTCTTCCATGGCGAGGAGAGCGTGGGAGCGCGCGAGCTCGCGCTCCATGAGCGCGACTTCCTCTCGCCACGTGTACGGGACGAGCTGTACGTGTTTGAGGTACCAGTCGTAGTTCTCGATGCCCACGCCGGAAGGGCCCTTCTTCGACGCCGCCTGCGACTCGAGCCATACCGCGAGATCCTCGGTCGCCTTGCGAGCTCGTTCGACGTCCGCCCGGAGATTCGCCGGAGAGCCGTCGAGCCGCGACGCGAGCTGGGCGAGGTCCTTACTCTGTTGCCGGATGCTCTTCGCGCC
>JBGPCK010000050.1:0-20525 GCA_041481715.1 Thermoanaerobaculia bacterium
CGCGAGCTGCGTCTGGCGATCGAGCGGAGTCCCCGGTCCTACGAGGCGTACGCCTGGCTCGCACTCTGTCTCTCGGTCGGGTACCGGTTCGAGGAAGCCCTCGAAATCGCGCGTCGGGGCGTCGAGATGGAGCCGCGCTCGGCCAACGCGCAGGCGGCGGTTGGCTGGGCCTATGCCGGATCGCGGCGCTTCGGGGAGGCCCGCCGCGAGCTTTCTCACGCCGTCGCGCTGGATCCCGAGGCCGCCTTTCCGCTCTGGTCGCTCGGCTACGCCGAGCATGAAACGGGAGACTTCACCGCGGCGATCTCGACGCTCGAGAGGGGCGTCGCGGCGACCCGGCGCGAGCATTGCTTCGAGCTCTCACTGCTCGGCCGCTCGCTCGCGGCGGCCGGCCGCGTCGAGGAGGCGCGCAGCCTGCTTGCGGAATTGCGCGAACGAGCGTCACGCAGCTACGTGCCGCCGTTCGACCTCGCCGTGCTTCTGTCGTCGCTCGGCGAGCGGGAGGAAACGCTCGCGATGCTCGAGCGGGCCTATGAGGAACGCAACGCCATGCTCTGGTTCCGGCTGCACATGCCGACCTTCGATGTGCTGCGGGAGGAGCCGCGCTGGCGGGCGATCGCCGACCGGCTCGCAGCCGCGGCGCCCTTGAAGCCCGGTGGCGGCTGGTGAGCCCCCGGTTCGCGCCCCGCGGGCCCGCCTACGCCGTTACGACGCGCGCGGCCTCGCGCCGGGGATACCGGGTCGCGACGTAGTCGTCCACGAGCGCTCGGAAAGCCCCCGCCAGCTCCTCGTAGGTTCCCTTCAGCGTCGTGAAGTGCTGCCCGTCGATGTACACGGGGCAGTGCGGCTCCTCGCCGGTGCCGGGCAGCGAAATGCCGATCGAGGCCGCCTTCGATTCCCCGGGCCCGTTGACGACGCAGCCCATCACGGCGAGCGTCATGTTCTCCACGCCGTCGTACTGCGTCTTCCAAACCGGCATCTGATCCCGGATGTACCCCTGGATCCGTTCGGCGAGCTCCTGGAACGTCGTCGAGGTGGTTCGGCCGCAGCCGGGGCACGCGGTGACGGAAGGGGCGAAAGAGCGGATGCCGAGCGACTGAAGCAGCTCGCAAGCGGCGTAGACCTCCTCGCGCCGGTCGCCGCCCGGGCGCGGCGTCAGGGAGACGCGGATCGTGTCGCCAATGCCCTCGTTCAAGAGCACGCCCATCGCCGATGCGGACCAGACGAGCCCCTTGGTCCCCATGCCGGCCTCGGTCAGTCCGAGGTGGAGTGGCTGGTCGGTTCTCCGAGCCAGCTCGCGGTAGACGGCGATCAGATCCAGCGGACGCGAGACCTTGCACGAAATGATGATCTGGTCCTTGCGCAGCCCGGACAGGAGCGCGAGCTCGGTCGATTGCAGGGCCGAGAGGATCATGCACTCGTTGATGATCTCCTCGGAGCTATGGCCGAGGCTGCGGTCGGTGTTCTCCTGCATCTTCGCCATGACCAATTCCTGGTTGAGCGAGCCGCCATTGACGCCGATGCGCACCGGCTTGCCGTTGTCCCGCGCGATATGACAGATCGTCGTGAACTGCTCGTCCCGCCGGGCGCCCTTGCCGACGTTGCCGGGGTTGATCCGGTACTTGTCGAGCTTCTCGGCGCAGGCGGGGAACTTCGTCAGCAGAACATGCCCGTTGTAGTGGAAATCGCCGATGAGAGGCGCCTCGACGCCGGCGTCCAACATCCGTTTCTTGATCTCCGGGACGGCCGCTGCCGCCTCGGGAACATTGACGGTGACACGCACCATCTCGGAGCCCGCCTGCGCGAGCTCGATGCACTGCCGCGCCGTCGCCGCGACGTCGGCGGTATCCGTGTTGGCCATCGACTGAACGACGACCGGGGCGCCCTCTCCCACCCGGATCGGACCGACCTCGACGCCCGCCGTTTGGTGGCGCTTCCTGCTGTCCATGACGCCATCCAATCTAGCAGAAGGGGACCCAGGGACGGCAACGCGCGGGGCCGTCCGGTATAGGCTCTTGGCACTTTGACGCTCTACCGTCGCTTCGCTTGCTCGGAGGTCTGGCTTCGCCACCGGCGCGCGGCTCGCGGTACTCCGCTCGACCGCGCGCCTGACCCCCTCGCTGCGCTTCGCTCCCGCGGCGCGAACCTCCTCCCTCCCTTCGGTCGGGAGACTATTCGCGCCGCGAGCGGCAGGGACAGTGCCGTTGAGAATGGGGCGACAACGCCTCTTGGAGACCGGCTGAAATGACCCTTGCCGCGGGAACAAAGTTGGGCCCCTACGAGATTTTGGCGCCCCTCGGGGCGGGCGGGATGGGCGAGGTCTACCGGGCGCGGGACACACGGCTGGGCCGGACGGTGGCGATCAAGGTCCTGCCCTCGGAGCTCTCGCACAGTCCGGAGCTGCGCGAGCGGCTGGAGCGTGAGGCGAAGTCGATCTCGTCGCTCTCGCACTCTCACATCTGCGCCCTCTACGACGTCGGGCGAGAGGGCGAGACCGACTACCTCGTCATGGAGTTTCTCGAGGGCGAGACGCTCGCCGCTCGTCTCGGGAGGGGAGCGCTGCCGCCCGAGCAAGCGCTCCGATACGGCACCGAGATCGCCGACGCGCTCGACAAGGCCCACCGCCAGGGGATCGTCCACCGTGATCTGAAGCCGGGCAACGTCATGCTGACCAAGTCCGGCGTGAAGCTGCTCGACTTCGGCCTGGCGAAGCCGGTGGCTCGGTCCGGTTCGCACGGCACCTTCACCGCTGTGCCGACCCAGGCCGAGCTGACGCGGGAAGGCACGATCCTCGGGACCTTCCAATACATGGCGCCGGAGCAGCTTGAGGGCAGGGAAGCCGACCCGCGGACGGACATTTTTGGATTGGGCACGGTCCTCTTCGAGATGGTGACGGGCCGCAAGGCCTTCGCCGGCACGACGCAGGCGTCACTGATCTCCTCGATCTTGCGTGACGAGCCGCCGCCGATCTCACAGATCGCTCCGATGACGCCGCCGGCGCTCGACCGGGTCGTGCGCACCTGCCTCGCCAAGGACCCCGAGGAGCGCTGGCAGTCGGCGGGAGACGTGGCCAAGGAGCTCAAGTGGATCGCCGAGGGCTCGGCCGCCGGCATCGCCGCTCCCGCCCCGGTCTCCTCGCGCCGGCGCCAGCGCGAACGGCTCGCCTGGATGTTGGCGGCCGCGGCCGTCGTGGTCGCCGCCTGGCTCGGTTTCACCCGCCTGCGGCCGGCGCCGGCTCTCGACGCGAGGACGCTGCGAACGAACATCCTCCTTCCAGAGAAGGTTCAGTTGAACAATGCCGTGATCTCTCCCGACGGCACCCGCGTCGTGTTCTCCGGAGTCGACGCCGCCGGAAAGGTGCAGCTGTGGGTTCGGCCGCTCGACGCCTACTCGGCGGCGCCTCTCAACGGCACGGAGGGAGGCATCCTGCCGTTCTGGTCGCCGGACGGACGCTCCGTGGGCTTCTTCGCAGACAAGAAGTTGAAGCGGATCGACGCGTCCGGAGGCACCGCTCTCGTCCTGTGCGACGCAGACGGAGTGGGAGGAGCGTGGTCCCCCGGCGGCGACATCGTGTTTGCGCTTCCGAGCGGCCCGATCCTCCGGCTTCCGAGCACCGGCGGAAAGCCCGTGCCGGTGACTCGGATCGATGACGCCCATCACGAGACGACGCACCGCTACCCGTTCTTCCTTCCGGACGGCCGTCACTTTCTGTACCTCGCGCTCAATGCCGCCGGCAACTCCAGCGATCCGGCCAACCGAATCTGGGTCGGGTCCGTCGACGGCTCACCCGGCAAGCCGCTGATCCCAGCGAACTACAACGCGCAGTTCGCCAACGGATACCTTCTCTTCATCCGGGGCGGCGATTCCGGCGGAAGTCTGCTCGCGCAGCCGTTCGATCCCGCGCGTCTCCAGGTCTCCGGCGAGGCCGTCAGCGTGACCGAGCAGATCAGCCTCTATGGCGACTTCCTGGGAATCGGCGATTACTCCGTTTCTTCGGAGGGCACGCTCCTCTTCGACGCGTTCCGCCTCCAGACGCGCCTCGAGTGGTTCGACCGGGGCGGGAAACAAACCGGCGTCTTCGGAGATCCCGCGCCGCATTTCAACGCGCGGATCTCGCCCGACGGGTCGCGGATCGCGTTTGATCTCTACGACACGGGCACGCAGACCACCCAGGTATGGGTCGGCGACGTTTCGCGCGGCGTCCAGACCAAGCTCACCTCCGCCCCGGCGAACAATTCCGGCCCCGTTTGGTCCCCGGACGGAGCCCGAATCGCCTTCCAGTCCAACCGGAAGCATCAGGCGGACATCATCGTTCGCAACGCGAGCGGTTCGGGGGCCGACGAGATGGTGACCGATCAGGAGAGTCAGAGCATTCCGAATGACTGGTCCGCCGACGGCCGGTTCATCATCTACGCCGATCGCGAAGGAGCGGCCAGCCGCCGCATGCAGCTCTCGGCGGTTCCCGTAAGCGGTCCGCACAAGCCCTTCACCGTAGTTCCGCGCGTCGCGAACGACTTCGGAGGGATGCACACTTCGCCCGACGGCCGGTGGGTCGCCTATGATCTCGACGAATCGGGGCGCAAGGAGATCTACGTCGTCTCCTTCCCGGACGGCCAGGGCAAGGTGCAGATCTCCAACGCCGGCGGAACCAATCCGAAGTGGTCGCGCGGCGGCCGGGAGCTTCTCTACACGGCCTTCGACGGCAAGATCATGTCCGTGGAGGTCGAGGCGAGCCATGGCTTGCGGGCCGGCACGCCCAAGCCCCTTTTCCAGCTTCCCGAGGGATCTTTCAGCTGGGACGTCTCGGCCGACGGCGAGCGCTTCCTCGTCAACGTGCCGGTGATCAAGAGCTCCTCCGTGCCTCTCTCCGTCGTCGTGAATTGGGCGGCGGGCCTCAAGAAGTAAATGACCCTCGCGGCGGGCGCCTGCCTCGGTACCGTCGCTCCGCTTGCTCGGAGGTCTGGCTTTGCCACCGGCGCGCGGCTCGCGAATCCCCGCTCGACCGCGCGCCTGACCACCTCGCTGCGCTTCGCTCCCGCCGCGCGAACCTCCTCCCTCCCTTCGGTCGGGAGACTATTCGCGCCGCGAGCGACAGGTAGAGTTGCCGCGTTGATAGAAGGAGATCGCTTTCGGGAGATGGTCTGACGTGAGTCTCGCTGCCGGGACGAAGCTCGGTCCTTACGAGATCCTCGCGCCCCTCGGCGCTGGCGGGATGGGAGAGGTGTACCGGGCGCGGGACACGCGGCTCGAGCGGACGGTGGCGGTGAAGGTCTTGCCTTCGGACCTGTCGGCTTCGCCTGAGGTCCGGCAGCGGTTCGAGCGGGAGGCGAAGACGATTTCGCAGCTCTCGCATCCGCACATCTGCGCGCTTTACGACGTGGGGCGAGAGGGCGAGACCGAGTACCTGGTGATGGAGTTGCTGGAGGGCGAGACGCTGTCGGAACGCCTGGCCAAGGGCGCATTGCCGCTCGAGCAGACGCTGCGGTACGGGCAGGAGATCGCGGACGCTCTGGACAAGGCGCACCGGCAGGGGATCGTGCATCGGGACTTGAAGCCGGGCAACGTGATGCTGACGAAGTCGGGGGTGAAGTTGCTCGACTTCGGCCTCGCCAAGGTGTTCGAGCCGCCGACCGCGAAGGGCGGTCTAACGGCGCTTCCGACGCAGGCGGCGCTCACACAGGAAGGGACGATCCTGGGGACCTTCCAATACATGGCGCCCGAGCAGCTGGAGGGCAAGGAAGCCGACGCCCGGACGGACATCTTCGCGCTGGGCGCGGTGCTCTACGAGATGGCGACGGGGAGAAGGGCCTTCTCCGGGACAAGCCAGGCCTCGCTGATCGGGGCGATCCTGAAGGACGAGCCGGCCGTCATCTCCTCGGTTCAGCCGATGTCGCCGCCGGCGCTCGACCGAGTGGTCAAGACGTGTCTGGCCAAGGATCCGGAGGATCGGTGGCAATCGGCGCACGACGTGGCGGGGCAGCTCAAGTGGATCGCGGAAGGCTCCGCGGCGGGGCCACTGGTGCCTGTCGTTTCCCGGCGCAGGAGCCGCGAACGCATCGCCTGGAGTGTTGCGGCGCTTTTCTTTCTCGGCATGCTCGCATCCTCCCTCACGCTGCTTCGCGGCCCGGCGCCGACCCCGGCGCGATCCATCCGTTTCCAGATTCCGCTGGCCGGAGCGACCGGCGCCACGGGCGGGATCGCGATTTCGCCGGATGGGAGCCAGCTCGCGTTCGTTGCCCCCGGGCCGAGCGGCATCTCGTCTCTGTGGCTTCGGCCGCTCGATTCCATCGAGGCGCGAGTGTTGCCGGGCACCGAGGGTGCCATGTTTCCCTTCTGGTCTCCGGACGGGCACTTCCTCGGGTTCTTTGCGGGCGGAAGCCTGAAGACGTTCGACATCGCGTCCGGACTCCTGAGGACACTTGCCGCGACGGCGGCCGACCCGCGCGGAGGGGCCTGGGGCCCGGACGGAACCATCCTGTTCGCTCCGAATTTTCAAAGCGTCCTTCTTCGCATCTCCTCGCAGGGCGGACCGCCCGCTCCCGCGACGATCTTCGATGCGGCCCGCAAGGAGCAGACGCACCGATGGCCTTCGTTTCTTCCGGACGGCCGTCACTTCCTTTATTACGCTTCTAGAGGCTCGGGAGAAGAACCGGGCGAGATCCTGGTCGGGTCCCTCGACGGGAGGTCGTCCAGGCATGTCTTCTCGTCGGCCTCGCTGGCCGTCTTCGCGTCTCCTGGGTATCTGCTCTTCGACGGCGGAAGAGCCCTCGTCGCGCAGCCGTTCGACCCGGATCGCCTGGAGCTCTCGGGCGTCTCCTTACCCGTAGCGGGCCAGTTGAGCCGGATCTCGGAGTACTCCGGTTTTCGTCCGTTCGCGGTGTCGAAGGCCGGCCTGCTGGTTTTTCAGGCCGGGACCGCCAACCGCACGACGCGTCTCGTATGGCTGGATCGAAGCGGGAAGGAAATCGGCGTGGTCGCCGAGGGCCAGTATTACGCTCCACGCCTCTCACGGGACGGGTCGCGGCTCGCCGTCACCCGTTGGGACCCGGAAACAACCGTGGGAGATATCTGGCTGTTCGATCTTCACCGCGACGTCGGCTCGCGCTTCACGTTCGATCCAGCCGACGACAGCCTGTGCGTCTGGACGCCGGACGGACAACGAGTGATTTTCGGCTCCAGCCGGGAAGGCAGCGTCAACTTGTTTCAGGCCCGCGCGGACAGGTCCGGAAACGACGAGCCGCTCCTCCGATCCAACGCCTTCAAGGAGCCGGACGATGTCTCTCCGGACGGACGAGACCTCATCTACGAGACCGTGGATCCGAGAGGAAACGGGAGTATCGGCCTCTGGATTCTTCCCCTGTCGGGTGAACAGAAACCGAGGCGCTTCAGCACGAGCACCTTCTCCGAGGCGGCGGCTCAATTTTCGCCGGATGGGCGCTGGGTGACTTATTCGTCGTCGGAATCGGGGCGCGACGAGGTCTACGTGGCGGCCTTTCCGGGCCCCGGAGGCAAGTGGCAGGTCTCGGTCAACGGCGGCAAGATGCCGCGCTGGCGCGCCGACGGTCGCGAACTGTTCTACTACCGCGCCGACGGCAGCCTGATGTCCGCCGAGGTCACGACCGAGCCGTCGTTTGAAGCCCGAGCGCCGCGCGCCCTCTTCAAGGTGCGACTGGTGCCTTCGCCGGACCGCCAGTACGAGGTGTCGCCCGACGGGAAGCGATTCCTGGCCAACGTGGCCGCCGGTTCGGCCGAAACGTTCCCCGCGACGGTCGTGCTCGACTGGGCGGCGGGGCTCGGAAAGAAATGACGCTTGCCTCCGGAACGAAGCTGGGACCCTACGAGATCCTGGCACCCATCGGAGCGGGCGGGATGGGGGAGGTGTACCGGGCGCGGGACACGCGGCTCAAGCGAGAGGTGGCGGTCAAGGTGCTGCCGGGTTCCTTCGCGTCGGACTCCGGCCGGCTCAAGCGCTTCGAGCAGGAGGCACAGGCGGCGAGCGCGCTCAACCACCCGAACATCCTTTCCATCTACGACCTCGGGACGCACGAGGGAGCGCCCTACATCGTTTCGGAGCTGTTGGAGGGGGAGACCCTGCGCGAGCGTGTGGCGGGCGGCGCCTTCACTCCGCGCCGCGCGATCGGCCACGCTCTCCAGATCGCCCAGGGACTGGCCGCGGCGCACGAGAAGGGGATCGTCCATCGAGACCTGAAGCCCGAAAACCTCTTCGTCACCAACGACGGGCGCGTGAAGATCCTCGACTTCGGACTCGCCAAGCTCACTCAGCCGGAGGGGGCGAGTGCGAGCGCCACGAATCTTCCTACGGTGACACCGGGCACGGATGCGGGGACCGTCCTGGGGACTCTCGGCTACATGTCGCCGGAGCAGGTCCGCGGGAAAACCGCCGACGCGCGCAGCGACATCTTTTCCTTCGGAGCGATTCTTTACGAGATGCTGTCGGGGCGCCGGGCATTCCACGCCGACACGGCGGCGGACACGATCTCTGCGATCCTGACGAGGGAGCCGCCCGACCTGTCCGAAACCAACCGCCGGATCCCGGAGGCGCTGGATCGGATCGTGCGGCATTGCCTGGAGAAGAATCCCGAGTCGCGTTTTCACTCGGCGAGTGACATTGCCTTCGACCTCGAGGCGGTGTCGGCGCTCCCGGGCGAGGCCGTCGCCGCGCCTCTCGTGCACCGGCGTCTTCGCAAATGGCTTCCGGCGGCTCTCGCGGCAGTGACGGCCCTCGCGGTCGGCCTGTGGTGGGGCCGTCAGTCGAAGGTCCCCGTGGCTGCGGCCCGGCCCGTCCGATCGATGGTGCTTCTCCCCGAGGGCGTCACATTCGGGTGCATGGCGATCTCGTCCGACGGGACTCGCCTCGCGTTCAGCGGCCTGGACGCTCAGGGTAGGAGAGGGCTGTGGATACGGAATCTCGAATCTTTCGAAGTCCAGCCGCTGGTGGGAGCGGAAGGGGGAACGCTTCCTTTCTGGTCGCCGGACGACCGTTCAGTCGGTTTCTTCGCGGCCGGAAAATTGAAGCGCATCGAGATAGCCGGAGGGCCGGCGCTCGCGCTCGCGGACTCGGACGGAGTCGGGGGAACGTGGGGCCCAAACGGAGACATCCTCTTCAGCGAGGCGACGGGCGCAATTCTGCGGATACCGTCTTCGGGAGGAAAGGTAGCCTCCGTCACGAAACCCGGCGGAGCCCAGTCGAGCCACCGTTACCCGCAATTCCTCCCCGACGGCCGCCACTTTCTCTATTTGGCCCTCAACCTCGCCGGAAGCCCTGAAGAGGAGTCCAACCAGGTCCGTGTCGCGACTCTCGATCCGGGCGAAGACCACGCGGTGATGCGGGCCTATTCGCGCACGGTCTATTCACAGGGGCATCTTCTCTATCTGCGCGGTGCGACGTACTCCGGTCCGCTCATGGCTCAGCCTTTCGACCTCGGCCGCCTGGAGGCCCGGGGCGAGCCGACAACCGTGGCCGACCGGGTCAGCGTCTTTGGTGACTACTACCTCTTCGGAAATTTCGGAGCGTCCGAGAATGGTGTGCTCGTCTACGACAGCGAGCAGCTGCTCGCGCGCTTCCTCTGGTTCGACCGGGCGGGGCGCCAGATCGGGGAGTTTGGGGAACCGGCGGTCTTCGGCAACCCGCGCATCTCGCCCGATGGCGAGCGGATCGCCTACTCGGCTCTCGACTCGGCTCTGAACAAGGTGCAGATCTGGGTTGGCGACCTCGCGCGCGGCGTTCGCACGCGGGTCACCAACGGTCCGGCGGAAAACGCGAACCCCGTCTGGTCACCGGACGGCACCCGGATCGCCTTTCAGTCGGACCGAAAACATCAGGGAGGCATGTATCTGAAGGCATCGAGCGGTCGCGGCGACGAAGAAGTGCTCTACGAGGCTCCCGGTCAGAGGTATCCGGAGGACTGGTCGCTCGACGGAAGATACATCATTCACTACTCGACCGAAGCGACGGGGAAGCGAATTCCGTCGCTCTTTGCGCTTCCGCTCTCGGGCGATCGCCGCCCGCTCGAGATCGTCCGGGGGACTGCGTCCACCTCGGTTCTCGGGGAGAGTCGCTTCTCTCCGGACGGACGCTGGGTGGCTTACGACAGCGATGAGCCGGGCAGGGCGGAAGTGTTCGTGACCTCATTCCCCGACCACGAGACGACCCTCCAGATCTCGAACACCGGAGGGGTGCTCCCAACCTGGAGGCGGGATGGGAAGGAGCTCTACTACGTCACTCCGGAGGGGATGCTGATGTCCGTGGGAATCACGCTCGGTCCACGGCTCTCAGCGGCTGTTCCGAAGCCACTCTTCCGGCTCCGCGCGCCCAACGTCGTTGGCACGTTCAGCCTCTACGACGTTGCGCCGGACGGTCAGCGCTTCCTCGTCATGGTCCCGGTCGTCCATGGCAGCTCCGTCCCTCTGAATCTCGTCTTGAACTGGACGGCCGGGCTGAAGAGGGACAAGTGACGCTTTCAGCCGGCTTTCGCCTGGGCCCCTACGAGATCCTGTCGCCGCTCGGTGCCGGCGTTGGCTTCCCCCTCTCCCGACGGGAGCGGGGGAGCGCGAGGGGGCTCCCCTCGCCTCACTTGCGCGCCGGCCGCGGCCGAAGGCCGCGTCTCGCGAAGCGAGTGCCCGGCAGGGGTAAGGGGCTTCTCGTCGGCTCGCTCCCCCCTCACCCAGCCTTTCCCCCCAGTGGGGGGAGAGGAGGTTGCGCTCGATCGACTGGAATGCCGATGTGAAGGAGCCTGAGAAATGAAGAGAATTACGGTCCTGATCCTCGTCTCCGTCATCGGGCTCTTGCTCACCGGGCAAGCGGTTGGCGTGGACAAGCGGCGAATCGAGCTCTCGGACCTCCACCAAATCGTGCGCGTCTCCGGTCCCCGCATCGCGCCGAACGGCAAGTCGATCGTCTGTGTCGTCGCGCGGGCCAACGTGAAGGATAGCCGCTGGGAGAGGGAGCTCTTTTCGGTCGATGTCGCGACGGGCGCGGCGCGGCCCCTGACGTACGGGCGTAAGAGCGCGTCGCATCCCCGCTGGTCGCCCTCCGGCGACCGCCTCGCGTTTCTGGCCAAGGCCGACTCGGGCAAGGATGCGAAGACCCAGATCTTCGTGATGCCGATGGACGGAGGCGAGGCCGTGAAGATCACCGACGCCGCGCGGGGCGTCGAGCAATTTGCGTGGCGGCCGGACGCGAAGGACATCGCCTATGTCACGGCCGACGAGCCCGCCAATCAGAAGGAGATCGAAGCGCACAACGACGCCTTCGAGGTGGGCTTGAACGATTACCTTGCGACCGCGGTGGCTCCCGTCTATCACCTCTGGCTCGTCTCCTCGGGCGGCGGCGCGGCCAGACGTCTCACCTCGGGCGCGTGGAGCCTTTCCGCGGATGAGCTGGCCGCGGAGCTGTCCTGGTCGCCCGACGGCAACAGGATTCTCTTCACGCGGGTGCCCGAGTCTCCTATCGGAGCCTCCGACCGGTCCCGCGTCCAGGTGCTCGATGTCGCGACCGGCCTGTCGACGCCTTTGACCGGCGACGACGTTTACTCGCACCAGGCCTCCTTCTCGCCGGACGGCTCGCGCATCGCCTTCTGGCGCCCGCGCGATTCCGACTTCAACAACGAAGACGAGATCCTCGTCGTCCCGATGGCGGGTGGTCCGGCATCCGATGTCACGCGCGCGCTCGACCGGGACGTCTTGCACGCGAGCTGGATGCCCGGCGGGCAGTCGCTTCTGGTGGCCGGGCACGACCGCACGACTGTCGCGCTCTGGATCCAGCCGCTTACGGGCGCCGCTCGCCGGATCGCTCTTGCGGACGTCACGCCTTCCTGGGATTACTCCGTCGATGCGCACGCCGGGGCCGATGGCGCGATCGCCTTCGCCGGAAGCGAGCCAGGGCGGCCGGCGGAGCTGTACTACCTGGCTTCCACCTCGGCCGCGCCGCGCCGACTGACGGACTTCAACCGCGACATCGCGGTCCTCGATCTCGGCGCGCGGGAGTCGATCGAGTGGGAGGGGCCGGACGGTTTCCGCGAGGACGGCGTGCTGACCTATCCACCGGGCTTTGACCCCGGCAAGAAGTACCCGCTCGTCCTGGTCATTCATGGGGGGCCGCAGTCTTCCTCGACGACCGCCTTCCAGCCTCTGGCGCACCTGATGGCGGCGCGTGGTTGGGTCGTGTTCCAGCCGAACTATCGCGGCAGCGACAACCGCGGCAACGCCTTCGAGCGCGCCATCTTCAACGACGCCGGCGGCGGGCCGGGGCGGGACGTCATGGCCGGGCTCGAGGCAGTCGAGAAGCGCGGCTTCGTGGACGGCGCGCGGATCGGCGTCTCGGGCTGGTCCTACGGCGGCTACATGACCTCGTGGCTCACCGGCCACTACGACGTCTGGAAAGCCGCCGTCGCGGGCGCCGCGGTCAACGATCTCGTCGAGGAGTACGCGCTCTCCGATTTCAACGTGACCAGCCGCTACAGCTTCGACAAGTCTTCTTCGCCCTACGCGGGCGACGCGATCAGGGCTTATCGGGAGCAGTCGCCCCTGACGTATGCGGCGGCGATCAAGGCCCCGACGCTCATTCTCTGCGACACCGGCGACGCCAGGGTGCCGATCTCGCAGTCCTACCAGATGTTCCGGGCGCTCAAGGACAACGGCGTGACGACCAAGTTCTTCGCGATCCCGGTCGCGGGGCACTTCCCGGCCGACCCCGTCCGCGCGGCCGACGTCTATCGGCGCTGGATCGACTGGCTCGCCGAGTATCTGAAGTGAAGTTTCTGCGGCCCGCCGCCGGGCTCGCGCTGGCGGCTGTCACTGTGGGAGTCCACGGAGCGACGCCCGCCGCCCAGCCGTCGCCGGAAGACGCGGTGAAGGCGTTCTACAAGGCGTACGACCGTCACGACGTGGACGCTCTCGCCTCCGGCTTCGACGAGGGCGCCGCGCTCTGGATGCTCGGCGACGAGAAGCCTGTTTTCCAAGGGCGCGAAGGCCTGCGCCGGCTTTTCCTTGGACGCTTTCGGGATCACCCGAAGGCGAAGGCGAAGCTGGCTGATCGGATGGCGCTGGGCCCCTGGGTGGTCGTGCGGGAGCTGCCGACGCTCGAGCCCGGGGAGCCGGCGCCAGCAAAGCTAGCCATCTTCGAGGTGGCCGGCGGGGCGATTTCCCGGATCTGGGTGATGGAAGCGGGCGGGGAAGAAGGCGGCATCGGCGGTGAGGGAACGGTCGCGCTGCAGGTCGAGAAGTGGAACGAGAAGGACCTGCCCCGGCTGCTCACGGCGTACGACCCCGGAGCGGCCCTCTTTCTGCTTTCGACCGGGCAACGGCTGGCGGCCGGAGAAGACGCCCTGCGCGAGCGCTTCGAAAAGATCTTCGACACGAGCCCGCGCCTGCACGCCGAGGTTCTCCAGAGGCTGTCCCTCGGGCCCTGGGTCGCCTACCGGCAACGGGCCGTCACGGGCCCCGACTCGGAACGAGAAGACTCGATTGCGATCTACGAGGTCCGCGACGGCCTGATCCGCCGGGTCTGGCTGCTGCGGTGAGGGCGCGCGCCCGAGGCAAAATGGAGCGCTTGCAAATCATGATGAAGGGCGGGGAAATCTGCCGCGACGAGCCTTCGGAGCATCGACGGTGACGCTCGCGCCCTCGACGCGTCTGGGACCCTACGAGATTCTGGCGCCGCTCGGCGCGGGCGGAATGGGGGAAGTGTATCGAGCACGCGATACGCGGCTGGGCCGCGAGGTCGCAATCAAGGTCCTGCCCGATGATCTCTCCGCCGACCCGGAGCACTTGGAGCGCTTCGACCGGGAGGCTCGGTCGGCGTCCGCGCTGAATCACCCCAACGTCGTCACGATTTACGAAGTCGGCCGGGCCGGCTCGATTTCCTACATCGCCATGGAACTGGTCGAGGGCAAGACGCTCAAAGAGTTGACGGCCTTGAGCCCGCTTCCGCTGCGGAAGGTCTTGCAGATTGGCTCGCAGGTCGCCGAGGGTCTGGCCAAGGCGCACGCAGCCGGTATCGTGCATCGGGACTTGAAGCCCGCGAACCTGATGGTGTCCGAAGATGGCTTCGTCAAGATCCTCGACTTCGGTCTCGCCAAGGTCGTCGAGCAGGACTCGGAAGAGCTATCGAGCATGCGCACGGTGGTCCAGGCCCAGACGATTCAGGGTGTGCTTCTGGGCACGGTCGCCTACATGTCCCCCGAACAGGCGAGCGGCCGGACGGTCGACTTCCGCTCCGATCAGTTTTCCCTCGGCTCGGTCCTGTATGAGATGGCAACGGGAAAGCATGCCTTTCGAAGGGAAACGGCGGCGGAAACTCTGACTGCCATCATCCGTGAGGAGCCGGAATCGATCGGCGCCGTGAATGCCCGACTTCCGGCTCCGCTGTGCTGGATCGTGGAGCGCTGTCTGGCGAAGAATCCGAACGATCGCTACGCCTCGACGCGCGATCTCGCGCGCGACCTCGCGGCGGTGCACGACCGCTTTCTGGAGGCTCCGCTCGAGGCCCGGGAGACGCGTCCGGCGAGCCTTCCCGCGCAACGAACGGGATTTGTCGGGCGGCAACGGGAACGGTCCGCCGCCAGGGAGCTGCTGCTCCGGCAGGACGTCTATCTCGTCACCCTCACGGGTCCCGGCGGAATCGGCAAGACGCGCTTGGGATTGGAGATCGCCAGGGAAATGGCCGACGACTTTCCGGGAGGCGTGCACTTCGTTCCCCTGGCGCCCTTAAGCGACCCCGATTTGATCGCCTCCACCATTTGTCAGGCCCTGGGTGTGCGGGAGGGCGGGAGCCAGGCGTCGAACCTGGCCCTGAGGGAGTACCTGCAGACTTCCGTCCGCGCTCCAATGCTGCTCTTGCTCGACGGCTTCGAGCACCTGATCTCGGCTGCGTCGGTGGTGGCCGATCTCGTCGCAGCGGGACCCAAGCTCAAGATTCTGGTGACGAGTCGGTCGCCGCTGCACGTCTACGGCGAGCACGAATTCCCCGTGCCCCCGCTCGCGGTTCCGGACCCTCGGGCGGTTACCTTAGAGACTCTCTCCCAGTACGAGTCGGTCGCTCTCTTCGTGCAGCGCGCGGTCGCGGTCAAGCCGAATTTCGTGTTGACCGAGGAGAGCGCAACGGCGGTCGCGGAGATCTGTGCTCGACTCGACGGGTTACCCCTGGCCATCGAGCTTGCCGCCGCCCGCGTCAAGCTGCTCTCCCCCTCGGCGATGCGGGCACGCCTGGAGAGCCGCCTGCAGCTGCTGACGGGAGGCGCGCGGGATCTTCCGGCGCGCCAGCAGACCCTTCGGGGGGCCATCGACTGGAGCCACGGGCTGCTGGACGCCGCCGAGCAAAAACTTTTCCGAAGGCTTTCGGTTTTCGTCGGAGGTTGCACTCTTGAGGCGGCGGAAGCGGTGTGCGATGCCAAGGAGGATCTCGAAAGGAGTGTTCTCGACGGGATGTCGTCCATGGTCGACAAGAGCCTGGTCCAGCAGATCGAGCCGGCTGAGGGAGAGCCGCGCTTCGTCATGCTCGAGACGATTCGCGAATACGCCCTGGAGCGGCTCGGTTCCGGCGGGGACGAGGCGCTCACCCGCCGCGCCCACGCCGCCTACTACCTGGTGCTGGCAGAAGAGGAGGGCGGCGAAGGCAGCGGCGAGGAGCCGGCGGGCTCGCTCGACCGCTTCGAGATCGAGCACGACAACTTCCGCGCCGCCCTCGACGGACTGACGCAGGCCGGCGACGCCGAGTGGGGCCTGCGGCTCGGCTCGGCGCTCTTCCGCTTCTGGGAGTCGCGGGATCATCTGGCGGAGGGGCGAGACCGTCTCGTGAGGCTCCTGAAGCTCCCGGGGCCGAAGGCGCCGAGCAAGGCGCGGGCCAGAGCTTTATTCGCTGCCGGCGTCCTGGCGGGGGAGCAGGGAGACTACGGCGCGGCTCGAACGCTTCTCTCGGAAAGCATCGAGATCGATCGAGAGCTTGGGGACCGGTGGGGCGTCGCCGTGTCCCTCAACGCCCTGGCGGTCAACGCTCTCGACGGAGGCGACGTCGCCGGTTCACGCTCTCTTTTCGAAGAGAACCTGGCCCTTTGGAGGGAACTGGGGGATCGCGTGGCGATCGCCCGCTCGCTCTCCAATCTCGCCAACGTCGTCAAGGTTCAGGGAGATCCTGCGCGCGCGCGGGCTCTCTACGGGGAGTCTCTGGAGATTTTCCAGGGGCTCGGCGACCGGACCGGCGCTGCTTGGACGCTCAGCCACCAGGGCGACGTCGCTCGCGAGCAACAGGACTTTGCCGCGGCGCGCGCCCTCTACGAGGAGAGTCTGGCGGCCTTTCGGAAGCTCGGGGATCGGTGGGGCATCGCCGGGGTGCTCTCGGACATGGGAAATCTCGCCAGTGACCAGGGACATCATGGGCAGGCGCGCTCCTCCTATGGGGACAGCCTGAAAATCTTCCACGAGTTGAGCCACAAGCGGGGCATCGCCCGGCTTTTGGAATGCTTCGCGACTTCCGCTGCGGCGCAGGCTCAGCCGGAACGAGCCCTGCGTTTGGCCGGCGCGGCGGCGGCGCTCCGGCAGACTCTCGGCGCTCCGCTTCCGCGCGCCGACCAGAAGAAGCTCGAAAAGAGTCTCGGCGCCGCCCGCCGCGCGTTGCCCGAAACGGAGGGGACCGCGGCATGGATGGAGGGCTGGGCGATGCCCGTGGACGGAGCGATCGAAAACGCGCTGACCTCCGATCTCACCTGATCTTCGACCGATCGGCCGGCGGGGCCTCGACCCTCATTCCGCGGTCGTCGGATCGATCAGCCGGCGCACCGCAGAAACGCGATTGGCCGGAAGGCCCGCTCTCTTGGCGTGCTCCCGGATCGTCGCCTCGTCGGGGGCGAGATAGACGCAGTAGACCTTGTCGCCGGTGATGTAGCTCTGCAACCACTGGATGTCCGGCCCGAGGTCCCGGAGGACTCCGATGGACTTTTGGGAGACGGCCCGCAGCTCGGCATCCGACAGACTTCCCGCCCCTGGAATTTCTCTTTCGATCAAGAACTTCGGCATTTCAAACCTCCTGAAATCGAACGACTCATTCTGCGGAAGCTTGCTCCCGTCCTTCCGGACTCCAGTCGACTTGAAGAGTCGGGGGTCGAGTCAGCGTCTGCATGACCACGCAATACTGTTCCGTCTTCTCCCGAAGGGCGCGCCGTTGCTCCTCTGTGGCCCCCGGAGCGTCCACATCGAAATGGACGCGGACACTCTCGAAACCGACCGGCACGTCCCTGGACAGGCCCAGCGTACCGCGAAGGTCGAGATCTCCTTCGACGGCGACCTCGATACGCGTCGTCGGTATCCCCATGGCCGCCGCCACCATCTGGCAGGTGATCTGCGCGCAGGCCGCGAGGGCTCCGAGCAGAAGGTCGCCGGAGCACGCCGCCGTGCCGGGGCCTCCGACCCCCGTGTGGGCCTCGGCGGCGTAGACCGCGCGTCCAATGTCGACGGAGCACGCCACGGGGGCGGCGGTCTGGCTGCCTTCCGCCCGCAGGGTGATCCGGGACGTCTCCGGGTCCGAGCGGTATTTTTCCTTCAGCGGCTTTTGCAGGGTCCTCAAGTCCACTCTCAACCTCCGGTCGATCCGCCGGGCGTCCGCCTCCGGCCAAAGAGTCGGAGCCGGCCTGCCGAGCGGAACGCTGCCGCAATCTTCGCACAGGATTGTCCGTCGCCGGCGGACGCGGGCGCCGCGCTTCAGGCGTTCCGGTCCCAAAACCCTTGGACGCGCGGGCCGTATGTAAGTGTAGGCTTACTGTAAGAAATGACTTACGCAAAGACCCTGCACGCCCTGGCCGACCCGACCCGGCGGGCGCTGCTCGAGAAGCTCCGAAAGGGGCCAAGACCGGTCGGAGTCCTCGCCGCGGGTCTTCCGGTCAGCCGCCCGGCGGTCTCTCAGCACCTGAGGGTGCTTCGAGACGCCGGCCTCGTGCGGGAACGGCGGGTCGGGACCCGGCGCGTCTACAACGTTGAGGTCGAGGGCCTGGACGAGCTGCGCCGTTACCTCGACCGCCTCTGGGAAGGCGTGCTCGGAGCCTTGCGGGACGAAACGGAATCGGGGAAGGGAGGCCGCCGTGGGCGTTGAGGCCGAGGTCGTCGACATCTCTCCGGTGCGCAAGGCGATCACCGTCAAGCGCCCGATCGAGGACTGTTTCGAGATCTTCACCGTGCGGATGGGGCGCTGGTGGCCCCTCCTGACACACTCGATCAGCGAGGCGCGGGCGGTCGACGTCGTGATCGAGCCGCGGGTCGGGGGCGGGATCTTCGAGGTTCGGGACGACGGGGAGCGCTTCCCCTGGGGGAAGGTGCTCGTCTGGGAGCCGCCGGATCGTCTCGTCGTCACCTGGCATCCGGGCCTCGATCCGAGCAAGCCGACGGAAGTCGAGGTGCGCTTTCTTCCGGTCGAGGGAGGAACCCGCGTCGAGCTCGAGCATCGCGGCTGGGCAAGACTCGGAGCCAAAGCCCGAGAGGCTCGCGACGGCTACGACCACGGCTGGGAGTCGGTCTTCGGAAAGAATTTCGCCGAGGCGTGCCGCTAGTCTCGTGTCACGGGATTCCCGACAGCGGCCTTGGTCGTGGGGGCGGAGCTTGTCCCCGCCCGCGGGCGGCCGCAAGGGCCGCCCCTACAGAGCGACGCCGTCAAGACTTCGGTTACACGACAATCGACTTCCTACGCCGCCGCTTTCGCAGGGACGATCGCGCTCAGCCCCTCGAGAAAGGTCTGCATCTGCTCCCGCGTGCCGATCGAGACGCGTAGCCAGTTCGAAAGCGACGGGAACTTCCGGCCGACAAGAATCCTTCGCTCCCGGAAGGCGCTAATCACCGGCACGACGTCCCCTCCGACGTCGATCATCAGGAAATTCGCCTGGGAGGGGATGTAGCGCCGATGGTCGCGCTCGAGCTCGCCGCACAGCCACCGCTTCGTGTCGTTCAGGCGCCGTTTCTGCTCGGGAACGATCTCCGGATCGGCCAGCGATGCGAGCGCGATCGAGAGACCGGCGGCGTTGACGTTGTTCCAGGAGGCCTGCCGCGAAAGGGTCGCCGCGTTCGCCTCGGAGGCCACGGCGTAGCCCAGGCGCATGCCGGCCATTCCGTAGATCTTCGAGAACGTGCGCGCCACGATGAGATTGGGATGCCGGTCCAGCAGACCGACCGCGCTCGCGTAGCCCGGGTCCTCCACAAAATGGTGGTACGCCTCATCGACGAGGATCATGGCCGTCGAGGGTGCCTTCGCGAGGAACGCGGCCAGCTCGTCGCCGGAGACGACCGTGCCCGTCGGGTTATTGGGGTTGCAGACGTAGACGAGACCCGTCTTCTCGACGCAGGCGGCCGCCATCTTCGGCAGGTCGTGGCGGAAGTCGGCGGTCAGAGGCACCTTCGCCGCGGCGGCTTGCATGACGCCGGCGTAGAGGAGAACCGCCTCGAACGTCGGCTCGGCGGCGACGACAGTCTTCCCCGAGCCGAGGAAGGCCGCGTCGGCCATCCGCAGAATGTCGCTCGATCCGCAGCCGAGCACGATCCGCTCGGGTTTCACGCGATGGTGCCGCGCGATGGCCTCCCGGGTCTCGTCCTCCGCGGCGTCCGGATAGCGCGAGCCCACGCGCCCGGAGCGCGAAAATGCTTCGAGGGCCTTGGGCGAAAGCCCGTAGGGATTTTCGTTCGAGTTCAGTTGGACGAAGTCCTCCGGCACGCCCAGGGGGAGACTGGCTTCCGCTCGGGCTCCGCTGATTCGGGGCTCGAGCACCGCGGCGCCGGCGGTCGCGCCGCAGGCGATGAGCAAATGCCGGCGGGAAATCCTTGGAGCGCTCATGGGGCCTCCTCCTCGCTTACGCTGCGTATAGCTTAGACCCAAGACGAAAGGGAGTTTTCATGACGAAGCGTCAGCGCGTTTTTTTCCGGATTGGAGCCTGGGCCTGTGTGGCAACCGCCGGGATTCACATGCTCGGGCAATTCGCGCCGCGGCCGCCCGCGGCCAACCCGACGGAAGCGACGCTCCAGCGGCTGCTGACCACATACCAGAAAGACTTCGGAGCCGGCTTCTCGCGCACGACGATGGATTTCCTGAAGGGCTTCAGCCTGAGCTTCGCGCTCATGCTCCTCTGGGCGGGCCTTCTGAGCCTTCTGGCCCTGCGCCGGTTGCCGGAGGACGCGGCCGGGTTGACCCGCGTCGCCCGGGTCAACGCGGTGCTTGCCGGTCTCCTTCTAGCCATCAGCCTGGCCGGCCTCCCGGAGTGCGGGCAAAGCCTCATAGACGGGCTCGGCCGGCTCGGGCCGGTGTAGTCTTCCCCCGACCTTGACGCTCACCGCCGGGTCCCGCCTCGGACCCTACGAGATTCTGTCGCCGCTCGGGGCCGGCGGGATGGGAGAGGTCTACCGTCGCTCCGCTTGCTCGGAGGTCTGGCTTCGCCACCGGCGCGCGGCTCGCGGATCCCCGCTCGACCGCGCGCCTGACCGCCTCGCTGCGCTTCGCTCCCGCGGCGCGAACCTCCTCCCTCCCTTCGGTCGGGAGA
>JBGPCK010000051.1:0-20384 GCA_041481715.1 Thermoanaerobaculia bacterium
AGGCCACAGTCTCCCAGCGCCACCGCCGCCGCCCGCCGGATGCGCCGGTCGCGGTCCGTCAGCGCCTTCTGGAGAGCGGAGGCCGCGGCGTCTCCGCCGATGGAGCCCAGGTCCATCGCAGCTTCCTGACGCAGGCCCCAGTGCGCCGCCGGGTCGGCCAGCGTGCGCGAGAGCGCGGTGAGAGCCCGCGGCTCCCGCCCGAAGTCGGTTGCGAGCTGCCTCGCTGCCCGAAGCCTCGCCGCGAGGTCGCCCTGCCCGAGCTCGTCTAAGACCTCGCCGATCGGCCGCTCGTACTTCACCTCGCAGACGAGCCACCCCCCCTTGTCGAAGGTCACCCGGCGCGGCCGCCGCGGCGCCGGCAAAGCGACCTTCGTCTCCCACCCCGAGAGCTCGACAGGGTGGGTCGTCGAGCCGGAGTCGTCCGCGATCTCGACCTCGACCGGGAGCCGGAACTCGTTCTCGAAGGGCAGGTCCGACTGGATCTGCCGGACGGTCAGATCCACCTGCTTGCGCTCGGGAACCCATCGGGAGGAGACCTCGAAACGCGGGTGGCCGCCGCCCTTCTGGATCCAGTCCTGAAAGAACCAGGAGACGTTGCGGCCTGCGGCGCGCTCGATCGCCTCGCGCAGGTCCGCCGAATCGACGTTGGAGAACTCATGCTGATGCAGGTACCACGAGAGCGCGCCGTAGAACGCCTCGTCGCCGAGGACGTGCCGCAGCATGTGCAGCACGAGGGAGCCCTTGATGTACGTCAGCTGCGACTGGTACATCTGGCCTGGTTCCTTCCAATGGAAGAATTCCATCGGCCGGACCTCTCCCGTCCGGCGCACGTACCCGAGGTAGTCGTTGAGATAGCGCCAGCGCTGGTAGGTCAGGTCGTCTTCGCCGTGGGCGTGGCCGTTCCAGACCGTGTGCCAGAAGGAGGCGAACGATTCGTTCAACCAGATCGAGGAGAGCGAGCGGCACGTCACCAGGTCGCCGAACCAGTGGTGAGCGAGCTCGTGCGAGATCGTGTCCTCGTAGGTCCACACGGGATAGGGCTTCTCGAAATCCGGCGTCGAGTCCGGCGGGTCCCCCTCGCGGTGCAGGTGCGACTCGCCGAATCCCGTCGCGGTCGTCGTCTCCATCGCGCCGACGGCGAATTCCCGCAGCGTCACCTGGTCGTACTTGATCCAGGGATACGGATAGCCCATCTTGTCGGAGAAGAACTCGACCATCCTCGGCGTGTTTCCGAACGCGTACTTGGCCGCGTCTTCCGTCCCGGAGGCCGTCCAGACGGCGAGGGGGATGGCCGCGGAGCCGACCCTCGCGTCGTCTAAGGGAACGCGCACGAAGTTGCCCACGTCCACGGTCACCAGGTAATTGGGGATCGGCTTGTCCTGAGTCCAGTGGAACGTGCGTGTCCCGTCCGGATTCTCGCGCGGCCCCTCGAGCCGGCCGTTCGCGACGGCCGTGAAGCCCTTCGGCACGGTGACGACGAACTCGACGGTGAACCGATCGTTGGTGTCGTTGTAGATCGGCAGCCAGCCGTTGTGAAGGCCTCCCTCGCCGTAGTTCCAGGCCTGGGCGGCTCGGTCCGAAGCGGGCGGAAAGAAATACATCCCCACCCGGGGCCGGCAGGAGTAGCGGATCGCCACCGTCGCCTCGCGGCCCGCAGGCAGCGCGGAATCCAGAAAGATGTCGAGCTTCCAGGCCGTCGCGTCGACCTTGAATTTCAGCGGTGTTCCGTCTCGTTCGACCCTGGAGACCTCGAGCTCGGCCGCGTCGAGGAGAAACTCGGTCAGCGGAGAGCGCAGCGAGACGATCGTCACCGTCGCGGTGCCGGCGATCTCCTGCTTCGTCATGTCGAAGGAGAGCTCCGCCTTGTAGTGCTTGATGTGAAAGGTTCGCTCGCGGACGAAGCGCTCGGGTCCCTCGGGGAGCCGGTGACCCGGCGCAACTTGTCCCGCGCACGGCAGGGCGGCCAGCGCCAGAGCGGCGAAAAAGGCGCGTCTCATGTCTCCTCCCGAAAGCTTTTTGCGATTCTATCGCGCGCACCGGTCTGCCCCGGAGGGAAGAGTCAGCGCTGAAAGGCGTAGGAGACTTTGAGGAAGAACTGCCTCCCGACGGGGGCGAGGTCATAGCGCGTCTTGAGTAGCGGTGCCGCGTCCACCGGCACGAGGGCCCGGCCGTCGCCGTAGCCCACGTACGCCACGGTCTGCCAGTTGAGCTTGTAGGAAAGCAGCACCGATCCGTCCAAGTTGCCGGTCTTCGGATCGACCGGAAAGGTGTAGAGCTGCGGGTCGCGGGTGACCTGGACGTATTGTCCGATCACGCGGAGCGTCGTGCGGGCGCTGAAGACGTAAGTCACCTTCAAGCGCGCCACGAGCGCGGTGAAGAGCCTCCCCTCGAGCCCATTGCTCGCCGGAACGTCCAGCCATCGCCAGTCGCCGTTCGCGTCGAACTGAAGGTGATCGTTCGGGCGCACCGTCGCCAGGAGCGTGAGGTCGCCTCCGTGGCCCTCCCGGGCGTTGTCGAAGTCGATCTGCTGCCCGACCGAGCCCGACAGGCCGATGCGCGTGAAGCGGCTGGAAGGATCGATCTGGACCTGGAACACCGCGTACGTCGCGTGGAGCAGGGGCTCGCCGACGCGAACCGTATCGACGTTGGCGCCCGCGAAGCCGACCAGGTTCCGAACACCCAGGAAATCGACGCCGGGAAAGATGCGGCGAGAGATCATCCGCCCGTCCCGGTCCTCGACGTAGTCCTCGCCGACGCGCGGCTGCAGAAAGCTGAAGAGCGCGTTCTCCGGAAAGAAGGGCCGCTTGACCTCGGCCGTGGCTTCGCGAAAGCCCACCTGAGGGACGAAGCCGTCGTCGGCCCGAAACCCGTCGGAGAAGTCGCGGTAACGCAGCTCGGCCGCGAAGGTCCTCGTCGTGTGGCGTGCGTCGAGATCCAGGGCGTGGCCCGAGAGGTGCTCGCCGTTCCACTCGGGGGTCAGATCCGGCCGGTCCGGCTCTTGCGATTCGCTGTAGAGGAACTGGCCGGTGATTCGGTCGTTGGAGGATGGCGACCATTGAAAGTCGGGCCCGAGCAGACGGTTGTATCCCCCGCCGCGGATCTCGCGGTCGGTGAGCATCAACCCCCCGAAGGAGCTGCCGAAGTCGCGGCGCAGACGCCCGATCGCGACGAAGGAGTGGAAGTCCTGCGGCGCCAGATCGGAAAACTGCGGCCCCGGCAGGATGACGCTCCCACCGCCGCGGTCCTCCGCCACGAGGACGGTGTAGGTCGAGGAGTCGATCTTCCCGGTGCCGCGCACTCCCCAGGCCGGAGAGGTGATCGTGCGCGTGTAGACCGCCTGGATCGGGGTGTCGAACAGGTCCACGCCCTCCAGAAAGAAGGGCCGCTTCTCGGGAAAGAAGAGAGCGAAACGCTGGTTGACGGCCAATTGAGCGACGTCCGACTCGACCTGAGAGAAATCGGGATTGATCGTCGCGTCCACCGCCGTGTCCGGATTCGGGATCCACTTGACGTCGCCGCCACCGTCCGGCTCGACGGGCTTGTTGAGGAACGAGGACTCCAGATCATTCGGGTCGCGCGGCGCGCCGTCCTCCTTCGCCGAGACGTAGGGTGCGATGACGTAGTGGGCGCCCGAGGGAAGCCCCTCGAGGCCGGTCAGCTCTCGAGAGAAACAGATCAGACAGTTGGAGCCGCGCGGCTGCGGGCTCGAGTAGTAGGCGTACCGAAACTCCCGCGGATAGTTGCGCCAGAGGATGATGCCCCAGGTTTGGGGGTCGGTCTTCTTATAGCGCAGCGACGAAAACGGTATCCGCAGCTCGGCCGTCCATCCTTCCGGCCCGATCTGGGCGGCGCTGTCGTAAAAGAAGTCGGGGGAGAAATCCTCGTTCCCATTCGCGTCGTTGAACATGGCGTCGGCCTGGATGCCCCGCGGGTTGACGCGAAACTCCTGCGCGGACCGCCGGTCGTTGCGGGTGTCGAGAAAGATGGCGACGTTGTCGTCGGTGCCGAGGACCTGGTCGCGCTCGACGTAGGGCGCCCGGATATTCGCGGGCTCGGGATCGTCGCAGCGCAATCCGATGTAGAAGAAGCGGTCGTCGTAGGTCAGATACGCGACGGTGCGCACCTTTGGGGGCGTGTTGTCACCGGGACTCGTCTCGTAGAACGTGTCGATCACGGCGGCGTCCTTCCAGGCGGGCTCCGAGAGGTTGCCGTCGACCGTGATCGGGGAAGACGCGCGGGGCACTCGGACCGGCGGTCCGGGAACGAGCGCCGGCTGCGACGCCGCCACGCGAGCCGCGAGAACGAGAAGAAGGCTCGCGCCGACTGCCCTCACGTCGATTTCTACGACCGGAACCGGGAAATGTTCCGCCGCTCGTCCCGGCTACTCCTGGAAAGCGTAGGAAACCTTCAGGAAAAACTGCCGGTCCGCGCGCGCCAGGGTTCCGGCCTCCTCGAGGGTGCGGTTGTCGCCATAGCCGACGAAGACGACCGACTGCCAGTTGAGCTTGTACGAAAAGAGGGCGGAGCCGGCGAACGCACCGTCTTGCCGCGGCACCGGCGCGATCCAGAGTGCCGGGTCGCGCCGCGTCTCCGCATACTGACCGATCAGGCGGATGAGCATCCGCGAGTTGAACACGTAGGTCGCCTTGACCCGCGCCACGAGCGCCGTGAAGAGGCGGCCGCTGTACCCGTCCACGGTCTCGTCGAGCCACTGCCCGTTGGCGAGCAGGTCGAGGCCCAGATGATCGGTCGGGCGAACGAGGGCGGTGAGCGCGACGGTTCCGCCGGTTCCCACGCGGACATTCGAGACGTCGGGCTGCCGCCCGTAGTTGCCGGTCAGGCTGACGTTCGGGACGAGGCGCGAGGGGGACGCCCCCAGGGTCCAGACGAGGCGGTCGAAGTCGAGCGTCTGATTTTCGATCCGCACGGCGTCCCATTCGTACTGGAGCTTGATCTGCAGCCCCCACCGGCCCTGGAGGGCGATTCCGGGAAAGTCGCTTCGCGAGATGAGGCTTCCGTCTCGCTCCATGGATTGGTCCGCACCAACGAAGGGACGCACCCGGGAGAAGAACCCGCTCGGGAAAAACTGGTAGGAAACGCTCCCGGTCTCTTCTCGGTACCCCACTTGCGGCACGAACCCGTCGTCGGCTCGGAATCCCGTCGCGAAGTCCTGGTGCCCGAGCGACCAGCTCCAGTGGGTGCTCGAGTGGCTCCAGAGCGTGTTCCACCCGAAGCCGGAGAGCCTCTGGCCGAGCCAGCCCGCGTAGAGATCCGGGCGGTCCGGCTCGCGGCTGAAGCTGTAAAGATATTGCCCGGAGACGAGGTCGGCGTTGTTGGGGCGCCAGTAGAGGTCGCCTCCGAAGACGCCGTTGTAGCCGCCTCCGTCGATGATCCGCGCCGTGCCGAGCAGCCCGACGTAGGAGCTGCCGAGGTCCTGCCGCACGCGCGCGATCCCGACCCAGGACTCGAAGTCCTGCGGGGCCACGTCGGAGAAGACCGGGCCGGGAATGATGACCGTGCCGCCGCCCCGATCCTGCGCCGCCAGAACCGTGTAAGAGGTATCGCCTGCCCTCCCCGTCACGCGCGCGCCCCAGAGCGGCGAGGTGATCGTCCGCGTGTAGACGGCCTGGATGGGAGTCTGCAAGAGGTCCACGTGCTCGAGGAAGAACGGGCGCTTCTCCGGATAGAACAACGCGAAGCGCTGGTTGACGGCGATCTGGGCGACGTCCGACTCGATTTGCGAGAAATCCGGATTGAGGGTCGCGTCGACGATCGTATTGGCGTTGGGAAGCCACTTCGCGTCGACCCCCACCTTCCCCTTCGTCACGAGACCGTCGCCGGAGTAGTCGGCGTCGCCAGGATAGGTCTTCGTGCTCGAAGCGGCCGCATAGGGCGCGACGATCAAGTGGGGGCTCTGGGGCAGTCCGGAAACCTCGAGGGTCGCCGACTGGCAAAGAAAGCAGTTGGCCCCGCGCGGCACCCGGACGTTATAGAGCTGGTAGTTGAAGTCGCGGGGGTAGACGCGGTACAGCATGATCGCCCAGGTCTGGGGATCCTTGAGCGCGTAACGCAGCGAGGAAAGGGGAATCGCCACCTCCACCGTCCAGGCGCCGGGGCCGATCCGTCCCGCCGACTGCCAGAAGTAGTCGGGCGCGAAGTCCTCGTTGAAGGAGCCCTCGTTGAAGACCGAGTCCGCCTGGATGCCGCGCGGCCCGATCCAGAAGTCGATCGCGGCGCGGTGCCGGTTCTCGACGTCGAGCAGGACGCCCACGTAGTCCTGATCGTCCGTGATCCCGTCGCGGTCCACGAACGGCGCGCGAACCTTGCCGGAATCGGGCTCCTCGCACCAGAACGATGCATAGAAGTAACGGTCGTCGTAGCCGATCCGCGCGATGGTCTTGACCGGCGGCGGGACGTTGTCGCCCGGGTTGATCTCGTAGAAGGTCTCGACGGCCGCGGCCTCGTTCCAGCCGGGATCCGAGAGGTCGCCGTCCACCGTGATCGGATGGGTAATGCGCGGCAGGCGGATCGGCGGAGGCGGCGCCGGCTCCTCCGCGGGGAGGCGGTGCGCGCACAGCACCGCGGCGGCCGCGGCCGCGAGAGGCAGGAGCTTCACGTCCGTTCCTACGCTGGTCCGGCGGACAAGGTGCGGAAAGTCTAGCAGGCTGCTGAAAGTGCAGGACGCGACGCCCGCATCCATTTTTCAGCAGCCTGCTAGCGGAAGTCGTGGCTCGGGACGGCCTCGATCTCGTCCAGCGTCCAGAACCGTTCAGCCCTCACGGAAAGGGTTCCGTCCTGCTTTTGCAGTCTCCCTTCGACCACGAGCGAGCCCGAGCCCACGATGACGGATCGGCATTCGCGGAAAAGGTCGGGGCGCACGATCGCCTGGCAAAGGCCCGTCTCGTCCTCGAGCGTGAGAAACACGAAGCCCTTCGCCGTGCCTGGCCGTTGGCGCACGATGACGGCGCCCGCCGTCTGGACGCGGCGGCCGTCGGGCAGCTTCGCGAGCCGCGCGGCCGAGAGGATCCCCCGCGCCGAAAGACGGGCGCGCCAGTGCTCCATCAGGTGCGGGCCCGTGGTCATTTGCGTGGAGCGATAGTCGGCGACCGTTTCCTCCTCGCGCGTCATCTCCGGCAGAGGCGAAGGGTCGTCCGCCGGAAGCTCCGCATAGAGCGGCCCCGCGGGACGCGCCACTTTCGCGACCTGCCATAGAGCCTCCCGCCGGCTCCTCCCGAAGCCGGAGAGTGTTCCCGCGTCGGCCAGGAGCGTCAGCTCGTCGGCGCGCAGCGCGCACCGCCGCGCGAGATCCTCCGCGCCCGCAAAGGGCGCTCTCCCCTGCTCCGCTTCGATGCGCAGGCCCGTCGCCTCCCGCAACCCCTGCACGAACCGCAGGCCGAGCCGCACGGCCCCCTCCTCCCAGCGGCACTTCCATCCCGAGCGCGTGACGTCGATCGGCCGCACGCCCACGCCGTGGCGCTGCGCGTCCTTGACGAGGGTCGCCGGATGATAGAAACCCATCGGCCAGCAATTGAGCAACGCCGCGAGGAAGGCCGCCGGATGGCGCGCCTTCAAGTAACAGCTCGCGTAGGCGATCAGCGCGAAGCTCGCCGCGTGCGATTCGGGAAAACCGTAGAGCGCGAAGGATGTGATGGACTTGACGATCTGATCCCGCGCCGCGGCGCCGATGCCCCGCTCGGCCATCCCCGCGCGCAGCCGCGCCTCGATCGAGGCCATCCGCTCGGCCGACCGCTTGAACCCCATCGCGCGGCGCAGCTCCTCCGCCTCTCCCCCCGTGAAGCCCGCCGCGACCATGGCGATGCGCAAGAGCTGCTCCTGAAAGAGCGGGACCCCGAGCGTCCTCTTGAGGATCGGCTCGAGACACGGGTCCGGATACTCGACCGGCGCCCGGCCCTGCCGCCGCTCGAAGAAAGGACGCACCATGCCGCCTACGATCGGCCCGGGACGGATGATCGCGACCTGCACCACGATGTCGTAGAACTTCGCCGGGGCGTTTCGCGGCAGCGACGCCATCTGCGCGCGGCTCTCGACCTGAAAGCAGCCGACCGTGTCCGCCGCGTTCAGCATCGCGTAGACGGCCGGGTCGTCCGGCGGCAGGTGCGCCAGATCGACCTCCACTCTCTCGTGCTCGCGGATCATCGGGATCACCTCTTCGAGCGCCGCCAGCATTCCCAAACCGAGCAGGTCCACCTTGACGATCCCGAGGTCCGCGCAGTCGTCCTTGTCCCACTGCACGACCACGCGCCCCGGCATCGCCGCGGGCTCGAGCGGCACGACCTCGTCGAGTCTCCCCGCGGCCACGACCATCCCGCCCGAGTGCTGGCCCAGATGCCGCGGCAGGTTCTGGATCTTGAGAAAGAGGCGCAGGAAGTGGCGCGTCCGCACGTCCTCCGGATCGAGGCCCGCGGCGGCGGCCTCCTTCGAGAGCTCCTCAATCGGCTCCTTGATTTCCCCGAAGTTCCAGCTTCCGAGCTGTTTCGAGAGCCGGTCCACTTGCTCGGGGCCGTAGCCCAGGGCCTTGCCCACCTCGCGCGCAGAGGAGCGGTCGCGGTAGGTGATCACGTTGGCCGTCATGCCCGCGCCGTGCGGGCCGTACTTCTCGTAGACGTGCTGGATGACCTTCTCGCGCTGATCTCCCGAGGGCAGATCCAGATCGATGTCGGGCCACTCGCCGCGCTCCTCCGAAAGGAAGCGCTCGAAGAGCAGCTCCATCTTCACCGGGTCGACCGCCGTGATCGAGAGGGCGTAGCAGACGGCGCTGTTGGCCGCGGAGCCGCGCCCTTGCACGAGGATCTTCTGCTCGCGGCAAAAGCGCACGATGTCCCAGACGATCAGGAAGTAGCCGGGCAGATCCAGCTTCTCGATCATCGCGAGCTCTTTTTCGATCTGCGCCTGGGCCCGGGCGGTGAGCGGCTGGAAGCGCGTGCGCGCGCCGTTCCAGGTGATCCGGCGAAGGTACGAGGCCGGCGTCTCTCCCGGCGGAAGCGGGTAGTCGGGAAACCGGTACCCCAAATTCGCCAGCGTGAAGTCGAGCCGCCGTGAGAGCTCCCAGGCATTGTCCAGGGCCTCGGGCAGATCCGCGAAGATGTCCGCCATCTGGCACGCGTCCTTGAAGTGCCGCTCGCGCTCCGCCGCAAGCAACTGCCCCGCGGCGTCGAGCGTCGTGTGGCAGCGGATCGCCGACAGGACATCGTGGAGCTCCTTGTCGCGCGCGCGCGCATAGCGCACGCCGTTGGAGGCCAGGATCGGCAGGCGCATCCGCCTCGCCAAATTCTCGAGCGCCTGATTGCGGTGCTCCTCGCCGCGCAATCGGTGACGTTGCAACTCGACGTACAGGCGCCCCGGAAAGGCCGCGGCGAGGCGCTCGAGAACTTGCCGGGCCGCCTCGACGCCTCCCGAGGCGAGCGCGCGTGCGACCGGACCTTCGTCGCCGCCGGTCAGAGCGCAGAGGCCCTCGGCGCGCGCCGTGATCTCCTCGAGCGTGACGGAGGTTTCTCCCTTGGGTTTGCCGAGCGCACCGGCGGTGATCAGGCGGCAGAGGTTCTTGTAGCCGGCTCGGTTCTCGACGAGAAGCGTGAGGCGCGGGAGCTGAGCCATTACCCCTCTCCCCCCACCGGGGGGAGAGGGAGGGGTGAGGGGGGCACAGAGTGCGAGCTCTGCTCCTACCAACGCCTTCAGGCCCGCCTCCCGCGCCGCTTTGTAGAACCGCGGGGCGCCATAGACGCCGTTGCGGTCCACGAGCGCGACGGCGGGCAGCCCCAGGCTCGCCGCCTGCTCGACTAGATCCTCGGGAAGCGAGGCGCCGTCCAGGAACGAGAAGGCCGAGGCGGCGCGCAGCTCGGCGTAAGGTCGTGGAGCGAGCCGTCCGGCCGGAGGCTTCCAGGTTCGCTGACGCAGCTTCTCCTTGCGAGCGCCGGCGGCGACGATCCGGGCGAGCGGATCGCCACCGTCGCCTCCGGCGCAGCTTCGGTTGCCGGCCCCGAGATCGCGCGCGGGCGGCATCTCGGGAGCGTTATCGGAGGGTCGGGAACGCTTGTCGGACACGCCCGGAATCTAGGCGTAAAAAAGGCGTAAGTCAAACCGGCGTTCCTGTCCCCTTCCAAACCGCCGACGCCAACAGCGTCGAGTCTTTTTCGAGACCGCGGCTCCGGGAGTGGCGGGTCGGCATCACCCTTGGCTGACGAAAGTTGCTCGAAGTATAAGAGCGAGATGGCTGCCGACGTGATCGAAGAGCTCGGAGGCGGGTCTCCAATGCGGGACGCCATGTGGGATGACCTGGCCGGTATCCCTCATGCGACAGACTGGCGAGAGTTGCGCCGCGCCTTCGCCCAGGCGATTCGAAGCACCTTCCGTGACTGGATCGCCCCCGACCAGCCACACTTTCGAGACCAGATGACGTTCGCTCTCGGCAGATTCGACGAAGGCGCGGCTTTGGTTCACTTCTTGACCCGCAGAGCATCAGGCGCGAGGCATACGAACCCGCTCGATGTTCTCGACCTCGGGGCCGGAAACGGCGGTGTTGCCGCCGCGCTTGCAAACTGCAGCAACTATCGCGTCCATACGCTAGACATTGTCCCGAATCGAAACCTCCTCCGCCTCGAGCGAAACCTGCGCCTCCCGATCCGGCCCATTGTAGGGATGGGCGAAAGCGCCCCGTTCGCCCCCGACACGTTCGACATTGTGCTCGTGATCGACGCCTTGGAGCACATCGCCGACCCGGGGCAGCTGGCCAGCCAGGTGATGCGGATCCTCCGACCGGGAGGCGTCTGCATGATCACGACACCGCCGCGACTCCGGTACCTCCTGGCCCGTGACCCGCACTACGGTATTCGCGGCCTGCTCTTATTTCCCAACGAGGTCCAGCGCGCGATTGTGAACCGCGTGTTCCGCCGAAGGATTCGAACGGCCGGAGGGGGCGAAGTTGGTGCTTACGACGTGCGACAGACGTTCTGGCACGTCAATGAGATCGCAAACCTCTTTCCCGGACCCAAGAGAGTGGAGGTCCTCTATGACCGTGACCTCGTCTCGGGACGACGATTCTCGAGACCTTGGTGGCGCATCCGGCTTCGCGACTGGCTCTGGGAACACATCCTGATTCACAAGCAGCCACAAGCCTGACCGCGGGTGGCCCCAAGTTCTTCACTCGAGAAAAGGCCGTGGTCTGTGAACAACCGGTTGAGAAGTGACACCCTCACCTAAGTCCAGACGCTCGTCGGCTCTGTAGGGGCGGCCCTTGCGGCCGCCCGCGGGCGGGGACAAGCCCCGCCCCTACGACCAACGCCGCTATCGGGACTTCCGTTAGACGAAACTAGCTCTCTTCGCGCCGCTCCAGGAACCCTTGCCGGACGGCGTGGATGAAGTCCGTGTACGCGGGCTCGAAGCCCGCCGCGCGCAGGTCGGACGCGATCTGGCCGCGGTGGTAGGCCGAGTGCAGCGCTACGTGCGTCAGGACATCGCCCGCCGTGCTTTCCCAGGGCTCTCCCTTGGAATTCACGTATGCGACGCGCCGCGCCAGCGCGGCTTCGGAGAGGCTCTCAAAATACCTCCGCCAGGCCGCCGCGAGACCGTTCGCCTCGCGTTCGCATTCTTCGACCGCGAGCTCCGGCCAGACCGCCAGGGATGGACGCCTTCCCTCGAGCCGGGCGAGCCAAAGCACCTCGGCGCCGACGACGTGCGCCATGCGCCGCACGGCGCTCTGCGGCGCCGCGGCCGCTCTTTCGAGCGACGCGACCGTCTCGTGGTTGGCCCACGCGTCGTAGGTGAAGAGGCGACGGAGATGATCGATCACTTCCATGACGACCCTTCCTTCGTTTCGGACCTCGAGGATCGCACGGCCCAGCCAATCACCGCCAGAGCCAGGCAAGGAAGCCAAATCCAAGGTATTTCGCTCTGAAGAATCGTGAGCCCGCGGCGTCCGAAGAAACCGTGCACGCCGATGGGCGAAACAGGGATCGGCCGCCAGGGAAGGAAATAGCGGCCCTCGTCCAACGGCGCAAAGAGCGCCACGCCGCGGCCTCCGTCCGTCATCGCGTCGAGCAGTCCGTGCGAGGCGCCGCACAGGAGGAGAAACAGGAAAACCGTGGCTCGCGACGGCGCGCCGCGAAAGGCGACGGCCGTGATGACCCCCGCCAGAGCCGCCGCCAGCGGGATCGAATGCGTGAGGCCGCGATGACCCCAGGGCGAGCCATAGGGCACGCCGAGCCAGAAGCCAATCGCGTCGATATCCGGCAGCACCGTACAGAGGACGCCGAAGAGCATGGCCCGACGTCCGATTCCGGCGGATCGAAACCAGGGCCAGAGCCCCAGGGCGACCGCCGGATGGGAGATTGCCGAGGCCAAGGCGGCGATTCAGTCGCGGGGCGGCGCCGCGCGACCCGTCCAGTGATCGTAGGCCGCGCGCGAGATCCGGGCGATCGCATCGTCTACGATCGCCACATCGCGCTCCGAGCCTTTCACGAAGACCGCCACAGCCAGATGGCCGGCTGTACCGGGCAGCGTGATCAGACCGACGTCGTTGATCGCGCCCGTGTAGCCGTCGGCGCTCATCGACATGCCCGACTTGTGGGCCACGGCGGTGCCTTGCGGCAGCTTCCCCTTCAGGCGTCCCGGCGCGGGAGTCGATCGGGCCATCAGATCCAGCAGGAGTCTCGTGTTCTCGGAGTTCAGCGCCTTTCCCTGAAGGCACGAAACGAGAAGATCCGCCATGGCATCGGGCGCCGCCGTGTCGCGAGGATCCTCGGTCCATGCCCGAGCACTCGGCGCCCGCTGAAGCGGAGAAACCCCGTCGAAGATTTTCCGGAGCAGCGCAAGGGTCCACTCTCCCTCGGGCGGCGCGTCCGCGATCCCGAGGTAGTCGAGAGCGAGGCGTCCTTCCGGCCGGTCCACCCGGATCGCGGTGATTCCGAGCTCCCGGAGCCGCGCCGTGACCGCGCCCGCGCCTCCTGCTTCCCTCAAGACGAGGTCGCTCGCCGTGTTGTCGCTCTCAACGAGCAGGGCCTCGAGAAGCTCGCGCAGAGTCAGCGTGACGTTCCCGTCGGGATGCGCGTCGGCGATCGGGCTGCGGCCCAGCCGCAGGTCCGACGGCTGGAGACCGATCTTCTTGTCGAGACGGGTTTCGCCCATCTCGACGCGATGCAGCAGCGCCAGAGCGATCGGGAGCTTGTAGACGCTCATCATCGGGAAACGCTCCGAACCGCGCACGGCCGCGCGCTCGCCCGACTCGACGTGGACCGCGCAGACGCCGGCCGTTCCTCCGGCGGCCTCCGCCAGGCGGGCAAGCTCGGCCTGGAAGGCGGACGCGGGAGTCGGCGCCGGCGCGGACCGGACGAGGACCGCCGAGAGAAGGACGCCGACGGCGGCTGCCGCTGTCCTCACTCTTCGTTTTCCTGCGTGGCGGCGGGCGGCGGCGTCTTCGCCGCGGCCGCCTCGAGATCCGTCACCGCCGCCAGGCCCGACGCGCGAAGCCGCTCGTTCAACGCGGGGAGATCACGCGCCTGCAGTTGCCGCCACTCTCCGAGGCGCGCGTCGAGCGCCTTATGCGTTTCGACCACCGCCGCAGCGGCCTGCGCCGTCGGCTCGGCATCCGCGCCTTCGATGACGCCATAGAGTGTCGCGAGTCGCGCGTTCAATCGCGAGAGTCCTTCCCCGTCGAGGTTGCCCGAGCCCGCCTTCCCGGTCTCGACCTCGGCCGCCTTCGCGTCGAAAGCGACGATCGCGTCTCGAAGCGGGCTTTCCTTCGCCTTCGAGCGCCGGTCCGCGAGCTCCGTTCGCAGCGCGCGCACGAGCCGAAGGGCTTCGTAGTCCGCGCGGAGCTGCTCGCAGATCGCCGCGGCAAGCTCGTACTGGCGCCGGAGCCCCTCCGGCGGCGTCGCGACGCGCGGATCCATCGTGACCACGAGAGGCTGCGTCCAGGTCTTCCCGCCCGCCGTCAGCCTGACGGTGTAAGCGCCGGGCAGGACGGCCGGGCCGACGGGCTGCAGCGGCGTGTCGCCGGCGATCGCCGAGATGGGGAGATCGCGATGCAGAACCGACGGTGGCGGCTCGCGCAGATCCCAGACAAACCGGTGCATGCCGGCCTCTGCCGAGAGCGTTTGCGGCGGCCGGATCCAGTAGGCCGGCACCGGGACATCCTTCGGATCGATTCGCTCGGGCAAATCCGCGCTCGAGAACCGGCGAACCAGCCGGCCGGAGGCATCGAACACCTCGAGCGTCACGGCACCGGGCAAGGAGGCTCCCAAGCGGTAGTCGAGGATGGCGCCGTCGGGAGGATTCTTCCCCGCCGGCTCCTCGGGCGGCAGTGGGGTGTCGGTGTTTTGGTCACGACGGATCCGACAGGCGCGCTGCGGCCGGAAGAGGTGCGCCGGAGACGCCGCAACCTTCACTGTCAGCTGCCGCAGCGGCGTGACGTCGTCGAGGATCCAGAACGAACGCCCGTGGGTCGCGACGACGAGGTCGTCTCCCTTGACGATCAGGTCCCGCATCGAGGTCGCCGGCAGATTCAACTGCAGTGTCTGCCAATGGTCGCCGTCGTCGAAGGAGGCCCAGACCGCTCTCTCCGTTCCGGCAAAGAGAAGCCCCCGGCCCACCGGGTCCTCTCGCACGACGTTGACGGGGGCGTTCTCCGGCAGCCCCTGCACGATCTTCTGCCACGTCTTTCCGCCGTCGCGCGTGCGGTAGACGTAGGGCGCGAGGTCGTCCACCCGGAAGCGCGAGACCGACGCGTAGGCCGTTTCGGCGTCGAAGTGCGAGGCGTCGATCTGCGTCACCTTGCTCCAGGGCGTCATCTCCGGCGGCGTGACGTTCGTCCAGCTCGCGCCGCCGTCGCGGGTGACCTGGATCAGGCCGTCGTCGGTGCCGGCCCAGATCGTGTTCCCGTCCTTGGGCGACGGGCCGAGCGAGTAGATGACGCCCCGATGGGCTCCCTTCGCCTTTTCTGCATAGATGCCGAGGTTGTCCGGCTCGCCGGGATGCTCGCGCGTCAGGTCGGGGCTGATGATTTCCCAACTCTGACCGCCGTTGGTCGTCTTGAACAGGACGTTCAACGCGAAATACAGCGTGTGCGGATCGACCGGGGAAAAGAGAATCGGCGCCGTTCGCACGAAACGGTACTTCCCGGTGCGCAGGACGAGTGGTCCCACTTCCTGGGTCATGCCGGTCTTCTCGTCGTAGCGCGTCACCTTTCCGCCATAGATCACGCCGGGGTTCAGAGGATCGGGCGCGGCGTACCCGTACTCCTCGACCCCGACCGGATGCCAGTCGCGAAAGGTGATCTGTCCGTCGTTGCCGCGCGATGCCACTCCGGCCGAGCCCGATTCCTGCTGCCCTCCGTAGACCCAATACGGAAACCGGTTGTCCGCGGTGACGTGGAACATCTGTCCGGTCGGCTGGTTGTGCCAGGAGCTCCATGTCTTCCCGCCGTTGACCGTGACGGTCGCGCCCTGATCGGCCGCGAGCAGAATGACGTCCGGGTTCTCGGGATTGATCCAGATCGTGTGGTAGTCGTCGCCTCCCGGCGCGCCCTTGATCGCGGTGAAGGTTCCACCGGCGTCCGCCGAGCGGTAGGTCGAGGTATTGGCGACGTAGACGAGGTCTCGATTCTTCGGGTCAACCCGAACGCAGGCGAAATCGCTGCCGCGCCCCCAGATACGATCTTCACTGTTGACGCGCGTGAAGCTTGCGCCCGCGTCGTCGGAGCGGTAGAGGCCGCCGAGCTTGGCTGGCGCCTCGACCAGCGCGTAGATGCGGGCCGGATCGCTTGGCGCAATGCCGATGCCGATGCGGCCGAGGCCGTCGGCCGGAGCGGGCAGGCCCTTTCCGATCGGCTGCCACGTCGTCCCGCCATCGGTCGAGCGGAAGAGGCCGCTGCCCGGTCCGCTGTAGGCGTTCTCGTATTCCCAGGGGCCCTGCCGCGCCGCCCAGAGAACGGCATAGACCGTTTGAGGGTTCGTGGGATCGAAGGCCAGATCGATCGCTCCGGTGTTCTCGTCCTTGAAGAGCACCCTTTGGAACGACGCGCCGCCGTCGACGGAGCGGTAGACGCCGCGCTCGTCGTTGGGGCCGTACGGGTGGCCGAGAACGGCCACGAACAGGCGGTCCGGATTTTTCGGATCCACGAGGATCGCGCCGATCTGCCGGCCGTCCGAAAGCCCCAGGTGACGCCACGTCTTTGCTCCGTCGACCGATTTGTAGACGCCATCGCCCACGGAAAGGTCGGGTCGCTGAAGACCCTCGCCGCTGCCGACGTAGAGGATGTCCGGGTCCGACGGCGCGACGGCGAGCGCCCCGATGGAGCCGGTCGGCTGTCCGTCGAAGACCGGCGCCCACGTGCGCCCCGCGTCGGTCGTCTTCCAGACGCCTCCGTTGTTGACACCGACGTAGAAGAGGTTGGGCCGGCCGGGCACGCCGGCGGCCGCGACCGTCCGCCCCCCGCGGAACGGCCCGATCAGCCGCCAGCGCATGTCCGAGTACAGGCTGGGGTCGAACGGTTGAGCGGCCGCGCGCGGCGATCCTCCGAGCCCGAGCAAGATGGACACGGCAAGGAACGTTGCGAGACGGCGGACGCGAGTCATCGGCTCACCTCACTACGACGTCGCTCGAGGCGGAATGGAGTAGGTGCTCGTGCAGTGCGCGACGGGACGATCCTCTCCCTCCGAGTAGAGGAGGATCTGGCCGAAGGCGAGCGCCTTGCCCACCTTCAAAAGGCGCGCCTCTGCCAGGACGTCCCGAAGCGGCGGCTTGCGGAGGAAATTGATGGTCAGGCTCGTCGTCACGGCCAGCGGAACGAGCCCGATCTCTCCGAGCAGCGCGACGTAGATCGCCACGTCGGCCAGGGCCATCATCGCCGCGCCCGACAGGGTGCCGCCCGGCCGAAGATTCTTGCGAATCGCCCGCAGGCGCACCCGCGCCGTGAGCAAGCCGACGTCCTCGACGAGGATCGTTCCCTCGCCGTCGAGGCCCTCCCGGACGAGAAACTGCTGCAGCTCTGGAGCTTCGAGCTTCGGCACGGAGCCTCCTCCCGGGGGGATCCTAATCGACCAGGGTCCCGGGCCCGCGAAGAACCTCCCGCTCCAAAAAGCGAGCCATCGCCTCGAGCACGAGAGCCGGGTCCTCGCGGTGCGGACTGTGCCCGCCGAGCGGCAAGACGCGCACCTCCACGACGCCGCGGCAGCACGCCGCGACGGTCTCGACCTGCCGCAGCGTCCCGTAGGGGTCCGCATCCGCCTGGATCGCTAGAATCGGAACCTCGATCTCCGGGAGAAGCTCCTCGATGTTCCAGCTCCGGAACGCGGGATCGAGCCAGACCCCGCTCCAGCCGCGGAAGGTCGCGTCGACGTCCCGGCGGTGATGCCGCGCGAGAGCGCGCCTCAAGTCTCCGTGCCGGAAAGACTGCGCCGCCGCCGCGATGCTCTGGAGGCACACCTCTTCGACGAAGACGTGCGGCGATTCGAGCAGGAGCGCGCGCACCCGCCGGGAGCGCCCCGCGGCGCTGCCCACGAAGATCAAGGCGATCGATGCGCCGTCGCTTTCGCCGACCAGAATCGGCTCGCGCACGCCGAGCCGGTCGAGCACGGCCGGCAGCCCGACGAGGGCCTCCTCGTGCATGAAGCGGACCGGGCGCGGCAGAGGCGCCGGATCCGATTCGCCGTACCCGAGGCGGCTGTAGACCAGGGCGCCGCACCCGGCGCGTTCGGCCAGACGGGCGGGATAGTCGCGCCAGCTGGATACGGAGCCGAGCCCCTCGTGCAGAAAGACGAGGGTCGGCGCCTCGTCCGGAGGGGGGCCGTGCCATTCGTACTCCAGGCGGTGGGTTTCCATATCGAGAAACTGCGGCACCGTTAGCACTCGCAAGTCGGGGGACCCGAGGCCCGGGCGGCCTGCTAGGTCCGCCGAGCCGGCGCGAGCCCGAGCTCCGCGACGGCGATCTCCCGCATCCGGAACTTCTGGATCTTTCCGGTGACCGTCATCGGAAAGGAGTCCACCAACTTCCAGTAGCGCGGGATCTTGAAGGTGGCGATGCGGCCCCGGCACGCTGCGAGGAGATCCTCCTCGGTCAGCGCGGCGCCCTCCTTGGGACGGATCCAGGCCATGACCTCTTCGCCGTACTTTTCGCTCGGCACGCCGATGACCTGCGCGTCGCTCACTCCGGCCACCGTGTAGAGGAACTCCTCGATCTCGCGGGGATAGATGTTCTCCCCGCCCCGGATGACCATGTCCTTCAGCCGCCCAACGATGCGGACGTAACCCTCCTCGTCGATCGTCGCGAGGTCCCCCGTGTGCATCCACCCCGCCTCGTCGATTGCCTGCCGCGTCGCCTCCGGATTGTTCCAGTAGCCGAGCATCACGCAGTAGCCGCGCGTGCATTGCTCGCCGGCGACACCCCGAGGCACGACGGCGCCCGTCGCCGGGTCTACGATCTTGACCTCGGCGTGCGGGTGCGCGCGGCCGATGGTCTCGACGCGCTTGTCGATCGGGTCGTCCACGGCGGTTTGCGTCGAGAGCGGAGAGGTTTCGGTCATGCCGCAGGCGATCGTCATCTGAGAGAGGTGCATCCGAGTCTGGACCCTCTTCATGACCGCGACCGGGCAGGGAGCGCCCGCCATGATCCCGGTCCGGAGGCTCGACAGATCGAACTCCTCGAAGCGCGGATGGTCGAGCTCGGCAATGAACATCGTGGGGACTCCGTACAGAGACGTACAGCGCTCCGCCGCGACCGTCTCGAGCACGGCCAACGGATCGAAGGACTCGCCCGGGATCACCATGCAGGCGCCGTGTGTCGTGCAGCCCAGGTTTCCCAGCACCATTCCAAAGCAGTGGTAGAAGGGGACGGGGATGCAGACGCGGTCCGCCGCGGTGCAGCGCAGCGTCTCGGTGGCGAAGAAGGCGTTGTTGAGGATGTTGTGGTGCGAGAGCGTCGCCCCCTTCGGCCGCCCCGTCGTGCCGGAGGTGTATTGGATGTTGATCGGATCGTCGAACTGGAGCGACGCCTCGCGCTGTGCGAGCTCCGCCTCGCTAAACCGCCGCCCGTCGGCAAGCAACTCCTCCCAACCCGACTCCAGTACGATCGCTTCCGAGAGCTCCGGACAGCGTCCGCGGACCTCGGCCAGCATGCCAACGTAGTCGGACTGGCGGAAGGCCCGGGCGAGGATCAGTAGGCTCACCCCCGACTGAGCCAGCGCGTACTCGAGCTCGCTCGTCTTGTACGCGGGATTGACGTTGACGAGAATCGCTCCGATCCGGGCGGTGGCGTACTGGACGACGATCCATTCGAAGCGGTTCGGAGCCCAGATCCCCACGCGATCGCCCTTCCCGACTCCGCGCGCGAGCAGGCCGCGGGCGGCGAGCCCGACCTGTTCCCAGAGCTCCCGGTAGCTGGCTCGATAGCCCTGGTGCCGGACGACCAGCGCCTCTCGGTCGCCGAAACGCTCGACCGTCCGCCGGAGATTCTCGCCGATCGTCTCGCCGAGCAGCGGGATTGAGCTTGCGCCGTGGACATAGGAGAGTTCCGTCATCTCCCGATCTCCTCGCGGCCGGCCGACGGCGCGCCGCCAGATGGCATTCGAATTCGCGGAGCATACCCCCGCGGGCGGAGGACGCCCCCTCACCCTACCCCTCTCCCCCATGGGGGAGAGGGAATGAGAGGCCGTAGCTGGAATCGGTAGCGAGAATCTTCTCCCTCTCTCGGCGGGAGCGGGGAAGCGCGAGGGGTCTCCCCTCGCCTCACTTCAGCGCCGGCCGCGGCCCGAGACCGCGTCTCGCGAAGCGAGCGGCCGGCAGGGGTGAGGGGCCTCGCCCCACTTCAGTGCCGGCCGCCGGAGGCTTCTCCATCGCGCGGCGCGGAAGTCACGAGTGCCCCCCCGGCGAAAGCGGGCCCGCAGCGGCCTTGAGGCCCAGAATCCCCGCCACGATCAGTCCGATGCAGAGGAGGCGCGCCGCGGTCGCCGGCTCTCGGAAGAGCAGGATTCCGAAGAGCGCCGTCCCCACGGCGCCGATTCCCGTCCAGACCGCGTAGGCCGTGCCGACCGGAAGCGTCACGAGCGCGCGCGACAGGAAGAGAAAACTTCCAACCATGGCCGCGGCCGTCACGAGACTCGGCCAGAGACGCGAGAACCCGTGCGTGTACTTGAGCCCGATGGCCCAGACGACTTCCAGGACTCCGGCGAAGAAGAGAAAGAGCCAGGCCACGGGCACCTCCTGCCTCGAGCGATTCAGGACTCGAGGCCGCGCTGCAGCTGAAACTTCAAGAGACCGTCCCTTCGCCCCAATTCGCCGCGGATCATAGTCCCGGCAAGCAGGTGGAGCCGGCGGCGGCTCAAGACCGGGGAAATCGCAGCTTCGGGCCCGTGAAGATGAACCCCTGCCTCTTGTAG